>JAEWED010000225.1 GCA_023389745.1 Actinomycetes bacterium | reverse complement strand
GAACTGCAGGCTCGTGTAACGCAGCTTCATGATGTGCTCGGGACCGGGGCTGACCAGCTCCTCGCGTGCCAGGTTCCAGTGCACGAAGTGCCACCCGCCGGTGCCCAGGCCGAGCTCGACGGCGGTGGTGTTCACGATCACGGCGTCATCGACGGCGCAGGTGCCGGTGAGCTGGGTCAGGACGTAGGCCCGGGCGTCGGTGCCGTCGGGCATGCGCACCCGCACGCGCTGCAGGCCACGTCGTTCGGAGATGACCTCGGTGATCTGGGCGGTCCGGAAGGTGGGCACCCCGGAGGTCTAGTCGACGGTCAGCTCGGTCGGTGGCAGCGCTGCCGACGCCGACCCGGCGGTGTCGTCGCGGCGTCGCCACTCGGCACGCAGGGACCGCATCGACGAGATGACCAGCCAGAGCACCAGCACCGGTGCGACCAGGGCCACGAACACCGAGGCGTCGACGACGCCCCAGAGCTCCCATCCGAGCGGACGCACCACCGAGCACAGGACGGCGACGAGCCAGAGGCCCGTCCACCACCTCGACCAGCGCTCGGGCCGTCCAGCGGAGCGGAACAGCAGATCGGCCTCGATCGGAGGTGCCACCAGGTTCACGACCGGGATCAGCCAGCTGGCGACCGAACGTCGACGGTGGGGCCACTTGTGGGGTCCCCACCATGTCCGCACCGAGTCGATCCACCAGCCCGTCAGCCCGAGCGTGGCGACCGCTGCGACGATCCAGGCCACCGCGACCGCCGCGGTGAGCGGCCCCGAGGAGCGATCGTCGGTGAGGACGAGGTGCGAGACCGGTACCAGCACCGCCAGCGCAGAGCTGGCCGCGATCGAGAGCCCCGCTCGGAACTCGATCCGCCGACGATCCTCGTCAGTGCTGCTCCCCGCTCCCCGCTCCCCGCATGGGCAGCAGGGTACGGATCGGCCCGTGCAGGATCAACCGTCCGTCGGGCAGCTGGGAGCGCTCAGAGCGAGGCGATGAGTCGCTCGACGCGTTCGTCGGTCGACTTGAACGGGTCCTTGCACAACACGGTGCGCTGGGCCTGGTCGTTCAGCTTCAGGTGCACCCAGTCGACGGTGTAGTCCCGCTTGCGCTCCTTGGCGCGGCGGATGAAGTCGCCGCGCAGGCGGGCTCGGGTCGTCTGGGGCGGGATCTCCATGGCGTCGGCGATGTCGTGGTCGCTGACGATGCGCTCGACCAACCCTGCGTTCTGGAGCTTGTAGAACACCCCGCGCGTGCGGTCGATGTCGTGGTACTGCAGGTCGAGGAGCGCCACCCTCGGGTCGCTGAGCTCGACGCCGTGGCGCTCGCGGTAGCGCTCGATCAGGTTGTGCTTCATCACCCAGTCGACCTCTCGGTCGAGCGACAGCGGGTCGCGCTCCAAGCCGGCCATCACGTGCTCCCACATGCCGAGCGCCTGCTTCTCCTGCGGGCTCATCTCGTGGGTCTCGGCGTAGCGCACCGCGCGGCCCAGGTACTCGTTCTGGATGTCGAGCGCGGACGCCTCACGACCGTTGGCCAGGCGCACCTTCCGGCGACACGTCGGGTCGTGGCTGATCTCGCGGATCGCCCGGATCGGGTTCTCGAGGGTCAGGTCCCGGAGGATCACCGTCGGGTCCTCGAGCATCCGCAGGATCAGCGAGCACGCGCCGAGCTTGAGGAACGTGGCGTACTCGCTCATGTTCGAGTCGCCGACGATCACGTGCAGGCGGCGGTAGCTCTCGGAGTCGGCATGGGGCTCGTCACGGGTGTTGATGATCGGCCGTGACCGCGTGGTCGCGGACGAGACACCCTCCCAGATGTGCTCGGCACGCTGGGAGATCGAGAACTGCGCGCCCCGGGCGGTCTGCAGCAGCTTGCCGGCGCCTGCGTAGATCTGGCGGCTGACGAGGAACGGGATCAGGACCTCGGTGTAGTGGTTCAGGTCGTCGTTGCGGCTGGTGAGGTAGTTCTCGTGGCAGCCGTAGCTGTTGCCGGCCGAGTCGGTGTTGTTGCGGAACAGGTAGATGTCGCCGTGGATGCCCTCTTCGGCGAGTCGCTGCTCGGCGGACTCGACGAGCTGGCCCAGGATCCACTCCCCCGCCTTGTCGTGCGCGACCAGGTCGTGCAGCGAGTCGCACTCGGGTGTGGCGTACTCCGGGTGGGAGCCGACGTCGAGGTAGAGACGTGCGCCGTTGGCCAGGAAGACGTTCGAGGAGCGGCCCCACGACACGACGCGGCGGAACAGGTACCGGGCGACCTCGTCGGGGCTCAGCCGTCGTTGGCCGCGGAGGGTGCAGGTGACGCCGTACTCGTTCTCGAGGCCGTAGATCCGGCGTTCCATCGCGGTCAAGCTAGCGGGCGGACCGGCGAATCGGGTGTAGCCCTGAGCCACCCGCCGCAGGACTCACTCAGGTGCGAAGGTCGTCTCGGTCCGGGCGAACTCGACGCCGGTGATCTGGCCGAGGTCGTCGTAGATCTGCTCCCACTCCCGCAGCACCAGTCGGCCACGGAACCCGGCGTACGGACCGGTGGTGATCGTCGTCCAGACCACGATCACCGGGTAGTCGAGCTGCACCTCGACGACGGTCGCGGATTCCGGCGCGGTCTGCCCGGGCAGCTCCCGACCCGGTCCGAGCTCGCTCCAGGCGATCGACCCGGTGCCGGCGGCGACGCCGCGCAGCATGTTCAGCGAGTCGAACGCGGCGTCGAGCGCGACGGTGCCCGAGGAGCGGCCCGTGCCGTCCTCGCACTCGAAGCGTGCGCCGGGCTCGAGCGCCATGCGGTGGGCACCACCGCCGAACAGGCTGCCCGACGACAGCGGCGGATCGAGCGTGGAGGTGCCCGAGAAGACGCACTCGAGCTCCTCGAAGCGCTCGCCGGAACGGGAGGCCTCGGTGTCGCGTTCGAACTGGTCCACCACCTGGGGCACCGAGGTGGTCGGCGCCGCACCCCGCTCCGAGGGTGGCAGCTCCTCGGTGGCGGCGTCACCCCGGCTGAAGACGACGGCGTCGACCAGGAGCAGGAATCCGACGGCTGCCGCGACCAGCACCGCACCCAGCGCGATGAGCGCTGCCCGCAGCCCGCTGCGTGGCGCCGGCGCGCCGGGTGGCGGCGGGGCGGCCGGCGCAGCCGGCGGGGGCAGCATCGGGGCTCAGCCCAGCAGGCTGGCGGTCTCTGCGTCGTCGATGCGACGGAAGGTGCGTCCGGTCGGCACTCGGTCGAGCACGGCGACCTCGAGCTCGGCCGGGGTCAGCTGGCGGTCCGGACCTGCGAGCGCGGCGACCGCGGCGCGCAGCGCCTCGACGATGCTGCCGCCCTCGTTCCACGATGCCCCCATGCGGGCACCGACGGCGTCGGCCTCGCCGCCGAGCACGCACCAGCCGGTCTCGTCGATCAGGGTGCCGTCGTAGAGGATGTGGAAGAGGTGGTCGCCGTCGCGCTCGTGGCCGACCTCGGCGACGAGGATCTCGACCTCCATCGGCTTCATCTCGTGGGTGAAGACCTGTCCGAGCATCTGGGCGTACTGGTTGGCCAGGCTGCGGGCATCGACGTCCTCACGGCTGAACGAGAAGCCCTTGAGATCCGCGTGGCGCACACCGGCGATGCGCAGCTGGTCGAACTCGTTGTACTTGCCGACCCCCGCGAACCCGATGCGGTCGTAGATCTCGGAGACCTTGCGGAGCATGCGCGACGGGTTCTCGGCGCACAGCAGGATGCCGTCGTCGTAGGTGCAGGCGATCAGCGCCCGGCCCCTGGCGATGCCCTTCCGCGCGTAGTCGGCGCGGTCCTTCATCATCTGTTCGGGGGCCACGTAGAAGGGTGCGGTCACGATCGGGCCTCCCGCTCTGCGGCGATCTGCTCGAGCAGGGCGGCGTAGCGGACGCCGAGCTCGTCGTCGGGAACCCGGACGAAGCCTGCGGCGCTGATAGTCGCGATCACCGGGAAGATGCCGCGCAGCATGTCGGGCCCGCCGGTGGCGGAGTCCTCGTCCGCTGCCTCGTGCAGCGCTCGCAGCGCCAGGTCGACCGCGCCGGTGGCGTCGAGGTTCTGACGCCAGCCGAGCTTGACCACGGTCGTGGCGTGCAGGCTGCCCGAGCCGGTCGCAGCGTGGTCGTACTCCTCGTAGCGGCCGCCGGTCACGTCGTACTGGAACAGTCGGCCGCTGCCACGGGCCAGGTCGTAGCCGGCGAAGATCGGCACGACCGCCAAACCCTGCATGGCCGCGGGCAGGTGGTTGCGGACCATCTGCGACAGCTGGTTCGCCTTGCCCTCGAGGCTCAGCGGCGCACCCTCGACCTTCTCGTAGTGCTCGAGCTGCAGCTGGAACAGGCGGACCATCTCGACCGCGGGTCCGGCCGCGCCGGCGATGGCGACACCGCTGTGGCGATCGGCGGCGAAGACCTTCTCGATCGTGCGGTGGCTGATCAGGTTGCCCGAGGTCGCCCGTCGGTCGCCGGCCATGACGACGCCGTCCGCGTAGCGGATCGCGACGCAGGTGGTCCCGTGGGTCACCTGGAAGCGAGCGTCCACGGGGGCGTCGGGCACGACCGGGGCCAACCCTGCGCGTCGCACGAGGGCGGCGAAGTCAGGTCCCGGGTCGTCGCCGGGTCCGAAGTTCAGGAATGTCACGGGTCGCAGGCTACAAGGGCCGTTCCGGGAGCGGTGGCACACGGATCATGCCGTGTGCTCACTCACCGCCCTTCTGGATGTAGGACTTCACGAAGTCCTCGGCGTTCGTCTCGAGCACGTCGTCGATCTCGTCGAGCAGTTCGTCCAACTCGGCCTTGATCTTGGTGCCGGACTCGCTGGCCGCGGGCTCCTCGACCACCTCTTCGGTGTCGCGACGCTGCGGCGCTGGCTTCTTCTTCAGTTCACGTTCTGGCATCTCGAACCTCCGCGTCGCCGTCACCGTACCCCGACATCCGCGCGATGCCGCGCCGCCTTTCCGGAGCGGCGTCACCGCACGGCGGGGACGGCCTCAGCTGCCGAGGCGGCGCAGGAGCTCGGCGGCCGACGCCGAGGAGTCGATCAGCTCGCCGACGGTGTCACGTGTGCCCTTGGCGGGATCGAGCATCGGGACCCGCTGCAGCGAGGTCTCGCCCACGTCGAAGACGATCGAGTCCCAGTTCGCCGCGACGATGTCGTCGGAGAAGCGGGCCAGGCACCGGCCGCGGAAGTAGGCACGGGTGTCGGGCGGCGGTTGGGTGACCGCTGCCTCGACCTCGTCGTCGTCGGTGAGGCGCTCCAGGCCGACCCTGCGGGCCAGCGACGACGCCGGACGCAGGTCGTGGTACTGCAGGTCCATCGCGGCGAGCCTGGCGTCGTTCCACTCGAGGCCGTGGCGCTCGCGGTAGCCGTCGAACAGCCGGTACTTCGCGACCCAGTCCAGCTGGTCGGCCAGGCGCAGCGGATCGGACTCGAGCCCGGACAGCACCGACTCCCACCGGACCAGCGTCTGCTCGCCGACCGCCTCGCCGACCGCCTCGAGACCTCGCTCGTCGGCGTAGCGGCGGGCGTGCTCGAGCAGCTGCCACTGCACCTCGAGCGCAGTCATCGTCGAACCGTCGGCCATCTGCAGCGGCGACTCCAGCGACAGGTCGCGCGAGACCTGGTGCATGGCCGGCACCGGCCGTGCCAGGCGCAGCGGCTCGCCGAGCGCGTCGTCGTCGATCATGGCGAGCACCAGGGCCGTGGTGCCCAACTTGAGGAACGTGGCGACCTCGCTCATGTTCGCGTCGCCCGCGATGACGTGGAGCCGTCGGTACTTCTGCGCATCCGCGTGGGGCTCGTCGCGGGTGTTGATGATGGGCCGCTTCAGCGTCGTCTCGAGGCCCACCTCTTCCTCGAAGAAGTCGGCGCGCTGGGTGATCTGGAACGGCACCTCGTCGCGGTGGCGTCCCTGGTGCTCGGCGCCGACCTTGCCCGAGCCGGTGAACACCTGCCGGGTGACCATGTGCGCCGTCGCGTGCGACACGATCCGCGAGAACGGCGTCGCCCGGTCCATCAGGTAGTTCTCGTGGCAGCCGTAGCTGTTGCCCTTGCCGTCGGAGTTGTTCTTGTAGACGACCAGCTCCTGGCCCTCGGGCAGCATGCGCCGGGCCGCGGCCATGGAGCGCAGCAGGATCTCCTCGCCGGCACGGTCGTAGAGCAGCGCCTGACGGGCGTCGAGGCACTCGGGCGCGGAGTACTCCGGGTGGGCGTGGTCGACGTAGTAGCGGGCGCCGTTGGTGAGCACCGCGTTGACCAGGTGCGTCTCGATCTCGGGTGCGGCCGTCAGCCGCAGCGAGTTGCCGCGGGCGTCGTTGCCCGGCGACTCGTCCTCGAAGTCCCAGCCGACCGTCGGCGGATGGGGGTCCGCGGGGTCGTCGTCGAGCGTCGACAGGTACGCGTTGATCAGGAGCGACGACGCCGAGATCGGGTTCGACTCCGAGGTGCCCCGGATGACGATCCCGTACTCGGTCTCGATCCCGCAGATCTTCGTGACGGCCACACGGCGACGCTAGTGGCTGCCGCCGGACTCACTCGGCTGGCGGTCGCTCCGTCACCTGGTTGGCTGCCGCTCGGTCACTTCGTGACGGTGCCGAGACCCACTGCCGGCTGGATCTGCAGCGGCATGATCGACGCCGAACGGCCGCCGTTCTGGGTCTCGAACCCGGCGGCGAAGGTCGAGAAGATGCCGTGGGTCTGGCCGGTGGTGTCGGTGAAGAAGCTGAGCCCGCCGGGGCCGGTGCGCCCGGCGCCCGACGACACCCACGGTCCCGACGGATCCGAGGTGCACGGGCCCGCCGGCGTCGAGCAGCGGGCGATGCCGGTCGAGTAGCGGCCCTCCCACCAACGACCCGCGGAGTAGGTCAACAGGTAGTTGTCACGGGTCCAGTCGTAGACCATCGCCGGGTTCTCGATGAAGTGGTACTCCCAGCCGTGCTGGCGGGCGAGGATCGGCGTCGCCGCGCCGACGATGCGCCCGGCGCCGTCGAGGGACAGGTGGTGGATCGGGCTCTCGGTGTCGCCGAACGCCGCGAGCAGGCCTGCCCGGCCGTGCTTGTCGACGTAGAACTGCGGGTCGAGCGCACCGCCGGTGCCGCGCAGGCCGCAGTGGGCGGGCGACGGGTCCGGGGTGAACGGGCCCATCGGGCTGGACGCGGTGGCCCGTCCGAGGCACTGCGGGTTGTTCGGCTGCGGCGGGTTCTGGCGGTCCATCGAGAAGTACATGACCCACGTGTTGCCGAAGCGGTGCACCGTCGGCGCCCACAGCTGGATCGGGTTCGACGAACCGGCCCACGCCGGCCGCGCCGGCATGGCGTTGGACGTGAGCTGGTTCTTCGCCTGCAGGGAGTAGGACCGACCGATGTCGGTGGTCCGGGTGACCGGCGCACGGAGGTGGTTGTTCGAGCCGTAGATGTAGTACGTCGAGTCGACGCGGACGACCGACGGGTCGGACAGCTCCGGCAGCCGCGGGGCGGCGATGTTCGTCAACTTCCGGACCGGTCCCAGCTCGGGGCCGCAGCCGCTCACCACGATGGCGACGAGGGCGAGCCCGAGTGCGGAGAGCGAGGCCCGCCGCTTCGTCATCTTCATCCCGCCTCCCGATGCCACACGCTGGTGCTGGTCAGAGGTACTGGCCCGTGGCGACACGCTCGATCGAGCGGCCACCCGTGGAGTCCTCATCGATGTGGTGCACAAGCGTACGCACGTACACGATCCGCTCGCCCTTCTTGCCCGAGATCTTGGCCCAGTCGTCGGGGTTGGTCGTGTTCGGCAGGTCCTCGTGCTCCTTGTACTCCTGGTGGATCGAGTTGACGAGGTCGGACACTCGGATGCCCCGGCCCGAACCGGCGAGCTGGCGCTTGATCGCGAGCTTCTTGGCCCGGCGCACGATGTTCTCGATCATGGCGCCCGACGAGAAGTCCTTGAAGTACATGACCTCCTTGTCGCCGTTCTGGTAGGTCACCTCGAGGAACTGGTTCTGCTCGTCGGTGCGGTACATCTCCTCGACGGTCTGCTCGATCATCGCGGCGGTCGCCTTCGCGGGATCGCCGCCGCCGAGGCGCACCACCTCGTCGGGGTCGAGGGGCAGGTCGGGGGTCAGGTAGCGGCCGAAGATCTGCGTCGCCGAGGTCTCGTCGGGGCGGTTGATCTTGATCTTCACGTCCAGGCGGCCCGGACGCAGGATCGCCGGATCGATCAGGTCCTCTCGGTTCGAGGCGCCGATCACGATCACGTTGCGCAGCGTCTCGACGCCGTCGATCTCGGCGAGCAGCTGCGGCACGATCGTCGCCTCCATGTCGGAGGAGATGCCGGTGCCCCGCGTGCGGAACAGCGACTCCATCTCGTCGAAGAAGACGATCACGGGAGTGCCGTCCTCGGCCTTCTCGCGGGCCCGTTGGAACACCAGCCGGATGTGGCGCTCGGTCTCGCCGACGTACTTGTTGAGCAGCTCCGGGCCCTTGATGTTCAGGAAGAAGCTGCGGGCCTCGACACCGGTCGACTCGCTGACCTTCTTCGAGAGGCTGTTCGCGACGGCCTTGGCGATCAGCGTCTTGCCGCAGCCCGGAGGGCCGTAGAGCAGGATGCCCTTGGGCGCCGGCAGCAGGTACTCGCGGAAGAGGTCCTGGTGCAGGAACGGCAGCTCGACCGCGTCGGTGATCTGCTCGATCTGCTCGTCGAGGCCGCCGATGTCCTCGTAGGAGATGTCGGGCACCTCTTCGAGCACGAGCTCCTCGACCTCGGCCTTCGGCAGCCGCTCGAGCAGCAGGCCGGAGCGGGCGTCCATCAGGACGATGTCGCCGGCACGGAGGCGGGTGCCGATCAGCTGCTCGGCGAGCTCCGCGACGCGCTCCTCGTCCGCTCGACCCACCACCAGCGCCCGGCGGCCGTCGTCGAAGAGCTCCTTGAAGGTCACGATCTCGCCCGAGGACTCCGGTGAGCGGACCATCACGACGTTGTAGGCCTCGTTGAGCACGACCTCGGCGCCCCGCTGCAGCTGGTCGGGTGTGATCGAGGGCGACACCTCGACGCGCATCTTGCGGCCGGCGGCCTGCACGTCGACCGTCTCGTCGTCGTTCACGCCGAGCAGCGTGGCGTACGCCGCCGGCGGCTGGGTGAGCTTGTCGACCTCGTCACGCAGCGCCGAGATGTGGTCCCTGGCCTCTCGCAGCGTGTAGCTCAGCTTCTCGTTCTGGCTCACCGCCTGGGCGAGCTGTCCCTTGGTCTCGAGCAGGCGCTCCTCGAGCGTGCGCACCCGCTTGGGTGCGTCCTGCAGGCGACGCACGAGGGACGAGACCTCGTTCTCGAGCTCCTGGACCTGGTCCCGGAGCGACTCGACGTCGTCCGGCCGGTCGTTGATGTCCTGATCGCCCACGGTTGCCTCCCTGGGTTCGCTCAGCCCTCGTTCTACCCCCTGTTCGCGTCAGATCGGCGCCATGGGCACGGAACCGTCGATGGACACCCGTCACGGCCGTTGCGGAGGTGACTGATTTCCACCGGAACGACCGTGAAAAGTCGCCGATGTGGCTAGGATGGAGCCATCCCCCGGTTCCCGAACCGACTCCGACCCGGAGTCGCCACGAAGGCAGGTCAGCATGGGTTTGAAGGTCTGGATCGATCAGGATCTCTGCACCGGTGACGGGTTGTGCGAGGAGATCTCGCCGGCCGTGTTCACCCTGCTCGACGACGGCCTCGCCTACGTGAAGGACGCCAACAAGGTCTACAGCGACCCGGGCGGCGCCGAGGGCCTCGCCGAGATCCCCGACAACGAGCTCGAGGGCGTCATCGAGTCCGCCGAGGAGTGCCCCGGGGAGTGCATCTTCATCGAGGCCGAGTGAGCTGATCGGGCGCGCTGCTGGGCAGCACCCGGGTCGCCCACGCGATCACCCGTTCGAACGACGACAGCCCGCACCGGTCGGTGCGGGCTGTTGCGCGTCCGGGCTGTTGCGCGTCCGGGCTGCTCCCGGCGAGGCCGGGACCTGGGTCAGGTGCCCTCGTCGGGCGGTGCGGGCGCCTCGGTGGTGGTCGTGGTCGTCGGTGCCTCGGTCGTCGTCGTGGTCGCCTCGGTCGTGGTCGGAGGACGCGTGGTCGTCGGCGCCTGGGTGGTGGGCGGCACGCGGGTGGTCGTGGGTGCCTCGGTCGTGGTGGTCACCTCGCTCGTGGTCGACGACGACGTCGTGGTGGTCTCGGCGGGGTCCGAGGAGTCGTCGCGCAGCACCAGGAACACGATCAGGCCGACCGCCACGACCAGCAGCACGATGATGCCGACCGCCCAGCCGGGCACTCCCCCGCCCGACGGCTGCGCAGGGGGCGGTCCCACCGGTGCGGGATCGACCGGGGCGACCGCCGGCGGGTCGTTCAGCTCGGTGGGGTGCTGCACGGGGTACTGCTGGGTCGAGGGCGGCAGGACGGTGGTCGGCTCGCCGTCGGGTCCGGCTCCGTAGGGATCGCCGCCCTGGGGGTCGACCGCCCACTGCTCGCCGGTCGGTTCGCCGGCGTCACCGTCGGGTGGGTACTGGTCGGACATCGCACTGCCTCCTCGTGGAACTGCCCCCGACCGTAACCAGTGCGCCCCTGCGTTCAGCGGATGCAGGGCCCGGTGTCGACCTCGGAGCCGTCGGCGCCCACCCCGAGCGACTCCAGCTCCGCGGCGTCGAGTGCGTACGCGACGAGGGGGCGGTCCGGCGCCACGGCGACCGCGACGCCGATGACGGTGCCGTCGTCGCGCAGCACGGCGCTGCCGGAGTCGCCCGGCTCGAGCTCGCTGGACAGCGCCAGCAGGTCACGTTCCACGAGCGCCGAGTCGTAGATGTCGTAGCCGGTGGCGTCGAGTCGCTCGGCGACCTCGAAGGGCGACGGGGCGAACGGCCCGCCGCCGGGGAACCCGAGCACCAGGCCGCGGTCCCCCACCGTCGGCGCGTCGACCGGCAGCGGCTCGCGCTCCAGGTCGGTCGCGACCAGTGCCAGGTCGGTGCTCGGATCGAAGGCCACCACGACGCCGCGCCCACGAGCACCGTCGGGGGTCTCGAGGGTCAGGTCGTCGGTGCCCGCCACGACGTGTGCGTTGGTCACGACGAGCCCGGTGTCGATCACGAAGCCGCTGCCCGACTGCACCCGGTCGCAGGCCTCGCCCTGGATGCGCACCACGCTGCGTGCCGAGCGGTCGAGCAGCTCGGCGCTCACGGTGCTGCCCGAGGGTGGCGGTGGCGTGTCGGGAGCCGGTCGCAGCCCTGCGAAGAGCTCGGGGTACTGACCGCCGGCGAGCTGTCGTTCGAGCTCGGCGATCTGGGGCGGCGGGTCCGGCAGGTGCTCGTCGACCAGCCGGCTGATCACCGAGCCACGGGCGCTCGCCGCGGCCCAGCCGGCGGTGTCGGCCATCACCGGGACCACGAGCCATGCGAGCACGGCGACGCCGACCACGCCGAGCAGCGCACCGCCGAGCGAGTCGAGGCTGCGTGCCGCCGAGGTGTCGACCTCCTGTCGCATCCGGGACCCGATCGACGCCCCGATCGCCTGCCCGATCGACGCGAGCAGCACCAGGACCGCGGTGCAGACCAGGAAGATCGTCGTGTCGGAGTCGAGCCCGAGGCGCTCCACCACCGACGGGAGCACCACGATGGCCAGCGCGAGCCCCATGCCCGCGCCGATCCAGCCCGAGAGGCGGTGCAGGAATCCAAGGCGCCAGCCGCCCACCGCCGCGACCACGGCGAGCATGACCAGCAGCAGGTCGAGCCCGTTCACGGGGTCGGTCCGGCGAGCGGCTCAGGCCGCGCCGAGGCGGGCGTGGGTGAGGAAGCCGGTGTGGCCGACCATCCGGTGGTCGGGGCGCACCGCGTGCCCCTCGACGTACCAGCCGCGCTGCATGACCTCGACGGTCTCGGCGCCGAAGAAGGCCGACTTGGCCAGGGCCTCACGCAGCTGGCTGACCTGGATCACGCTGGGCGTGTAGGCGACGAGGATGCCGCCCGGGCGAATCGCCGCGGCGGCGTGGGGCACGACCTGCCACGGCTCGGGCAGGTCGAGCACGACCCGGTCGATGTCCTCGGCGTCGATGCCCTCGTAGCAGTCGCGCAGCTCGACGTGGTAGCGGTCGAGGGCCGCCGGTCCCAGGAACTGCGACACGTTGGAGCGGGCACGGTTCGCGAAGTCCTCGCGCAGCTCGTAGCCGACGATCTCGGCACCGGCGCGCAGCATCGCCGTCGACAGGGCGCCCGATCCGACCCCGGACTCGAGGATGCGCATGCCGGGGCTGATGTCGGCGAGCATCAGGATCGGCCCGATGTCCTTCGGGTAGATCACCTGGGCGCCACGGGGCATCTTGAGGATGAAGTCCGACAGCGTCGGGCGCAGCACGATGTAGCCCTGGCCACGGGTCGTGCGCACCGTGGTGCCCTCGGGGCAGCCGATGACCTCGTCGTGGGGCACGAACCCGGAGTGCGAGTGGAACTCCTTGCCGTGCTCGAGGACCACCTGGTAGCGGCGACCCTTCGAGTCGAGGAACTGAACGAGCTCGCCGTCGGCGAGGAGACTGGTCATGCGGGGCGCTCTCCGGAGCTGCTGTGCGGTCTCGTGATCGAGACCGGTCGGGTGTCGGGTCGGGTGGCCTGCTCCACCAGTCGGCAGAACGCGCACAGCTCGGACGAGCTCGGCGCGCCGCAACGGGTGCACAGGCCGAGCGTCGGGTCGTCGTCCGCTCCGGGTTCCTGGTCGCGGAACCGCTCCGCGGCCCGGCGGAGGAAGCCGAAGTAGAACTCGGACTTCGAACCGGGCGAGGTCAGCTCGATCTCGTTGAGCGCTTCCTTGTAGCCGATGTGCTTGTTGCCGGCCGCCATCGGGCACTCGTCGACCAGGTAGTCGATGCCGTTGATGATGCAGTACGCCGCGGTCTCACGCTCCGAGAGCCGCACCAGCGGCTTCACCTTGCGCGGGAACCCGCCCCGGGCGGGCAGCACCGGCATCTGTCGCGCCAGGTACTCGGTCTGCCAGCGCAGCACGTTGCCGAACAGCACGGCCGCCTCGTCGTCCAGGTTGTGCCCCGTGACGAGCACGTCGTAGCCGCCCTCGATCGCCGCGGCGTCGAACAGGTGGCGCTTGCTGGTGCCGCACGCGGAGCACGGGGCGCGGCGGGCGGCGCGCGACCCGGTGGGCACGTCGAAGCCGTAGCGCTCGACCAGGTCGACCTCGACGAGGTGCAGGCCGCGCTCGGCGGCGAACGCACGGGCATAGCGCGCCGAGGTGTCGCTGTAGTCGCCGATGCCGAGCCCGACGTAGAACCCGTCCGCGGCGTACCCCAGACCGACGAGCATGTCCCAGACCGCCAGGGAGTCCTTGCCGCCGGACACCGCGACGAGCACCCGGTCGTCGCGACCGATCATCTCGAAGTCGCTGATCGCCCGTGCGACCTGGTCACGGCAGAACTTGGTGAAGTGCTCCGGGCAGAAGTTGGAGTTGCCCCGGCGGACGTCGATGACCGCCGGCCCCTTGCACACCCGGCACTTCACGCGGCGCCACCGGAGATCACCGGGCGCACCTCGACCACGTCGTCGTCCTCGAGCATCGTGTCGCCGGGCACGAGCGTGCCGTTGCGGATCACCAGGACCGACTCGCGGTTGATGTCGAGCCGTTCGAGCAGCACCGACACCAGAGCTGGTCCCGGTTGGGTCACCTCTCGGGCGGGGTTCCTCAGGCGGACGATCACGCCCCCATGATGCTCCGGTTCCGGCGGTCCCGGCACTTCGTGGTGGCCGCGGCCGGTCGTCCGCCCGCCGGGCGGGCGACGGTTCAGTCGTAGACCGTCGTGCGGGTGCGGCGCGAGCCGCGACGGCTCTGACGTGCCCGTTCGAAGCTGATGGCGCGCGCCGTGTCGAGCTGGGCGTCGGCCACGGCGAGCTCGGCGGTGAGCCGGGCCTGGCGACGTGTCGGGGTCATCACCTTGTCGAACCGATCGGCGCGACGGTGCTCGACCTGGAGCCGTCGACGCTCCTTGCGCGAGCCGGGTCGGGCCCGGTCGAGGCGCCGTTGCGAGCGCGACAGCTTGCGGGCCGCCTTCAGCTGCTTGCGCGTCGGACGGGTCGCCTTGCGCTGCCGCTGCGCGAGCCCCCTCTGGCGGGCGGCCAGCTTGCGCTCGCGGCGGGTCGCCGGCGGCCTGGCGATGATCGTGTAGCGCTCACCGGGGCGCAGCCGGACGTGGGTGAGCTGCTCGTCGTCCTTGTCGATCGCCTCGCGGACGTTGTCGGCCAGGTAGACCACGCCGCGCCCGGCGATGTCGGCGCCGAGGCCGTCGCCGAAGAGCTTGGACAGCGTGACCGCCGAGAGCCACTTCGAGAAGGAGCCCACGTCAGGAACGCCGGACCTCGATGACCGCCGAGGACCGGCGGCCGCCGCGACGGCCGAGCAGGAAGGCGGCGATCAACAGCAGCAGCCCGACGCCGGCACCGATCGCGAGCAGCTGGTTCTTGGTGCCCTCGACCTGCTCGAGGGCGTCGCCCTGGATCTCTCCGAGCTTGGACTTGATGTCGTCCCGCGAGATGCGGTCACCACCGTTGTGCTGGGTCATCGACTTCCCTTGTCGTTGAGCATCTGGATCAGCTTGCGCAGGAACAGCCCGGCGATCAGCAGCCCGACGGCCGCGGTGATCGCGTAGGGCACCCACGACCAGATGCTGTCGCCGGTCGGCGACGGATCGTTGAAGACAGTGAGCTCCTGGAGGCCCCTGAGCAGCGCGAGCAGCAACAGGACCAGTCCCCCACCGATGGCCACGGAACCGGCCAGGCCGAACCCGAGGTAGCGGCCGAGGGTCTTGAGCGGGTCGACCGTCTCCTGCTTGGCGTAGCCGACGACCAGGTCCTTCAGATCGCCGACCTGTGCACCGACGCCCTTGGGCTCGGGCTGCTTCTTCCACGGGAGTCCTGAGGACGGTGGTGACACGGGGGAACCCTCCTGCGATGAGTCCCCCTTTGTAGCACCGCTGGTTCAGCGGCTCGGCGAGTCTCCGCCGCCGATGTCGCGGTGTGCCCGCAGCATGAGCTGCTGCTCGGCGACCAACTCGGTGAGGAGCTCGACGCGTTCGGGCAGTCCAGGTGCCTGCAGCAGTCGCTGCCGGTCGTGCGCACCGAGTGGGCTGATCGTCGCGAACTGGTAGAGCCGGGCGGTCGGGTCGGGATCGAAGTCGCCGTCCAGGTCGGGCGCGGGCAACCCCAGCTCGGTGGCCAGCGCGACCAGTTCGAGCACGTCGAGCTCGAGCTGGTCGATGCGGTCCGGGAGGTCCTCGTCGCCGTCGGGCGGGTCCGGCCACGGCTCCACGAGCGCCCGTGGGTACGGAGCGTCGTCCAACCACGCGTCGATGCGCACCCGCTCGGTGCCGACCGCCAGCACCGACCACCGGCGATCCGGGTGCTCGGCCGCCTGGATGATCCTCGCCGTGCATCCGACCTCGGCGCGCTCCTCGCCGCTGCCGCCGCCGACCTCATGGCCGCGGGTGATGAGCGCGACGGTGAAGCTCGGGTCGTCACCGGCGAGCAGCTCCGAGAACATGGCCAGGTAGCGCGGTTCGAAGATGCGCAGCGGCAACGCCATGCCCGGCAGCAACGGCGCGTTCAGCGGGAAGGCCGGCCGTACGTGCGCCGTCACCGTCACACCCCCGTCGGCGGTGCCGGCGACAGCGCGGCGAGGTCCGGCGACGCCGGATAGTCGAGCATCGCGGTCAGGAGCCGGCCCTGGAGCTCGATGTCGGCCGCGCTGATCTGGCGGCCGGTGGTGTTGGTGAGGATCGAGAACGCCAGCGGGACCGACGGCCGGGTCGTCAGCCAGCCCGACAGCCCGGTCGCGTTGCGCAGCGTGCCGGTCTTGCCCCGGACCCGGTCTCGCAGGTCGGCGCCGGTGAAGCGGTCGTCGAGCGTGCCGGGCTGACCCGGCACCGCGAGCCCGTTGGCGACGACCCCGTCGGGGCCTCCACGGGCGAGCAGCGTCGCCAGGAACGAACAGGTGGCGCGATCGGCGTCGGAGAGCCCCGACGCGTCGTCGAAGGTGACCCCCTCGGCGGGGATGCCGGAGCTCTCGATCCAGCCGCGCACGACGTCGAGCCCAGCGGCGGTCGAGCCGCCGGCACCCTTCTGTGCACCCATCTCCTTGACGAGCATCTCGGCGGTCGTGTTGTCCGAGAAGCGGAGCAGCTCGGCGACCAGCTCGGCGACCGTGAGCGAGGGGACCTCGGTCAGCAGGGGCGCGCCCGCCGGCGCGACCCCCGCGGTGGGAGCTCCGCCGATCTCGATGCCGCGGTCCTCGAGCAGCTCGGTGAGCACCGACGCGGCATGCACGTCGGGGTCGTCCGCCGGGCCGCCGGTCGAGCGCCAGGCGTCGTCGACGAGCAGTGCCGACAGCCGGGCGACCTGCCCCTGGTCGAAGAAGCGGTCCGGCCACGACGGCGTGTTGCGCACCGCGTCGTAGCGGGAGCCGTCGCAGACGACGGAGCCGGTGATCTGGGTGATGCCGGTCGCCGCGATCTGGTCGGCGACGTCGTCCATGTCGGTGACCGGCTGCTTCCCGTTGGGCAGCCGCGAGTTGTAGGCGCCGGTGGTGAGCAGCGGGTCGCCGCCGCCGACCATGTAGAGGTTGCCCCGCACGACCGAGCCGTCGGTCGGTGCTCCGTCGGTCACGAAGCGCGTCGAGAGCCGTGTGTCGGCACCGAGCACGTCGAGCGCGGCGTCGGCGGTGAGCAGCTTGAGGTTCGACGCCGGGATCAGGGGCGTCGTCGCCTGGTGCGACACGACGACGTTGCCGCCGTCGCGGACCTCGAGGCAGGTGTCGGGTGGTGCGGTCGCCAGCACCGGGGCGACCGCTTCGCGCAGCTTCCGGGCGGCGACGGGGCGCGCGAGCGCCTCGGGCACCCGACGGGCCGACAGCACGGGTGTCGACGCGTACGACGCCGGTGGTGCGCCCGCGGCGAGCTCGGTGTCGGGTCGGTTCACCACGACCAGGGCGCCAGCGGCGAGCGCGATCAGCGCGAGCACCGCCGCGCCGACGAACCACGGTGCTGCCGAGCGGGGGCGGCGTCGGGTGCTGGCCGACCGGGCGCGCCGGACCACCGGGGTGTCGTCGAGCGCCGCCTCGGGCTCGACGATGTCGGCACCCTCGGCCCGGTGGCGCCGAACGACGGGCATGCCGGCGTTGGCCTTGAAGCGGTCCGGGTCCAGCGGTGTCGCTCCGGCGCGCTCGGCCGGCGTGCGTCCTCCGCCGCCCGAAGGCGGGTCCTCGTCGCTCATGTGGTCCCGTCGTCGGCCGGGGCGTCGGTGGGCAGGCCGCGCCGCTGCAGGTAGCGGCTGCGACGCCACAGGTGCCCGAGCGCGGTGACCGCACGATCGGCCGACGGGTAGCAGAGACGACCGGTGGCGCGCACCGTGGCCGGGCCGGGGTTGTCGGGGAACGCGGCCACCAGCTCGGTCGCGGTGAGGATCGGCTTGCCCGTCGCCACCGAGATGTCGTGCGCGGCCTGGGCGAAGCGGGTGTCCTGACGCTCGTGGTAGGCGACGATCCGCTCGACGTCGGCGTCGTCCGCGAAGGGACCCTCACGCAGCATGCGCGCCTGGTTCGACTGGATGCCGAGACCCAGGTAGACGATCGCGTCGACGTCGGGATGGGCGGCGATGAGCTCCATCACCGTGGGGATCGTGTCGCGGGTCTCGCCGCCGGCCAGGTCGACGGGGTTGTTGCGGGACCAGCGCGGCGGGAGGTGCTCGTCGATCTGCGCGAGCAGGTCCTCGGGCAGCGCCACCAGCTCGAGGTCGCGGTCACGGGTGATCGCGTCGGCGGTCACGACGCCCCAACCTCCGGCGGTGGTCATGACCACGACCCGGTTGCCCTTCGGCAGCGGCTGGGTCGCGAACGTCGCGGCGGCCTCGAAGGCCTCTTCGACGTTCGCGGCGCGGGTGACGCCCGCCTGACGGCACGCCCCGTCGAAGGTGGTGTCGTCGGTGGCGAGCGAACCGGTGTGGCTGGCCGCGGCGCGGGCGCCGCCCGCGGTGGCGCCGCCCTTCACCACCACGACGGGCATCTGTGCGGCGACGCCGCGCAGCGAGTCGTAGAAGCGCCGTCCCTCGCTGATGCCCTCGACGTAGGCCAGTGCGACCGACGTGCCGGGGTCGGTCGCGTAGTGCTCCAGGAAGTCGGCGACACCGGTCGCGGCGGCGTTGCCCGCCGAGACCGCTCGGGAGATCCCCACCCCGGTCGCGCAGGCCCAGTTCATGAAGCTCGACACGAAGTTGCCCGACTGCGACGCGACCGCGATGCGACCCGCCGGCGGGTACGGAGCGACGATCTGGGCGCACATGGACGACGAGGTCGACACCACGCCCTGCCCGTTGGGGCCGACGAGCAGGATGCCGAGCTCGGCGCAGCGCTCGATGAGCTCGTCCTCGTCACGGCGACCCTCGGGCCCCGCCTCGCCGTAGCCCGCCGAGGTCAGGAACGCGGCCTTGACGCCCTTGGCGGCGGCCGTGGTGAGCAGGTCGAGGTTCGCCCCCTTCGGGGTGCACACGAAGATCAGGTCCGCAGCGCCCTCGGGCAGCTCGTCGAGCGACCGCAGCGTCTCGATGCCGAGCACCTTCTGGCCCTCGAGGTTCGTGGCGTAGAGCCGGCCCTGGTACCCCGAGGCGATGATGTTGTGGAGGCTGACGAAGCCGAACTTGCCGGGGTGGGTCGAGGCGCCGGCGATCACGATGCCGGCGGGGTCGAACAGTGCGGCGAAGTGCTCCGGGGTGTGCGTCGATCGTGCCGCGGTGCTCATCGGGCCAGCTCCTCACCGTCGACGGCGTCCATCTCGACGAGCGCGTCGACCGGGACCGGGCGTCCCTCGGCGATGATCACCGGGTTGAGGTCGACCGAGCGCAGCTGCTCGTCGCCCTCGGCGAGTCGGGACAGGGCGAGCAGTAGGTCGACGACCGCTCTGCGGTCGAGCGCCGGCTCGCCGCGGAACTCCCCCAGCAACGCCTGCGACGAGAGCTGCTCGAGCATCTCCTCGGCGTCGGTCCGGGTGAGCGGCACGAGCCGCACGGCGACGTCCGCGACGGCCTCGGCGAGCACGCCGCCGACACCGACGAGCACGGTCGGGCCGAACTGCGGGTCGGTGGCGACCCCGGCGATGAGCTCGCGGTTGCCGCTCACCATCGGCGCGACGAGCACGCCGGTGGCCTCGTCCTCCGGGCGGGCCGCCGCGAGCAGCTCCTCGGCGGCGGCGGCGACCGACGCCTCGTCGGCGAGGCCGAGGCGCACCAGGCCACGCTCGGTCTTGTGGGCGATGCGCTCACCGCAGAGCTTCACCGCGACGGGCAGGCCGACCTCGGTCGCGGCACGTGCGGCCGCCCCGGGGTCCTGGACCAGCCGCTCGGGGGCGAACTCGACCCCTGCGGCGGCCAGCACCGCCTTTGAATCAGCTTCGGAGAGCGTCCGTGACATGCTCGGAAACCATACGCGGGCGGGTCGACCCGGCGGAGCGACACCCTGAGGGAACACCGCCCAACGGGACCACCGCCCCACCGATCACCGGACACGAGCTCACCGGACACGCCCACCTGACACGAGAGAGAGGGAGCGCCACCATGCGGGGCATCATCGAGGGCTTCTACGGCACACCGTGGACCTGGCAGGAGCGACGTTCGATCTGCGCGCTGCTCGCGGACGCCGGCATGGACACCTACGTCTACGCACCCAAGGACGATCCGCTGCACCGCTCGGAATGGCGCGAGCCGTACCCGAACGAGGTGCTCGACGAGTTCGAGGCGCTCGCCGGCGCCGGCACGCTGCGGGTGGGCTTCTCGGTCAGCCCGGGGCTCTCGATGGACCTCGAGGACGCCGAGGACCGCCGGGTGCTGCTCGAGAAGCTCGACGCGGTGCGCCGTGCGGGCATCTCGCTGGTCGGGCTCCTGCTCGACGACCTCGACCCGGCGCCGGGGCTGGGTCGTCGCCACGGCGAGCTGACCGCCTGGCTGCGCGACCAGCTCGACGGGTCGGTGGAGCTGTTCATGGTGCCGCTGCACTACACGGGCCTGGAGCGCCCGCCGTACCTCGAGGAGCTCGACGCGACCGTGCCGGCCGACGTGCCGATCGGTTGGACGGGGCGCCACGTGGTCAACGCCTCGATCACCGTCGCGGACGCCGAAGGCTGGCGCGCCAACATGGGCGGCCGACGGCCGTTGCTGTGGGACAACACGCCCGTCAACGACGCCGTGATGGCCGACCACCTGTTCACCGGACCGCTGCGCGGCCGCGAGCCGGGTCTCGTCGAGCACCTCTCGGGCTACCTGGCCAACCCGATGGTCCAGCCGCGCATCAGCGTCGCGCCGCTGCTGTCGGCGGCTGCGTGGCTGCGCGGCCAGGATCCCGAGCTCGCCTGGCGAGAGGCCGCCGGCGAGCACCGGGTGTTCCTCGAGGGCTGCGACGGCGAGGAGCCCTGGCGGCTCGCGACCGCGGCGCTCGACGGCGACCACGGCGCGCTATCGGCGCTGCGCGACTGGGCGATGGCCGCCGAGCACGTCGACGTGGGCGAGCTGGGCGAGGCGGTCGAGCCGTGGGCGGCACGGCTGCGCACCGAGGCCGCCGTCGTCCGTGTGTGCGCGGACCTGCTCGTCGCAGAGATCGACGAGGCGCGGCGGACCGCTCCGCTGCTGCTGGTGATGTGGCCCCCGGCGGGCACGGACCGGGCCCAGGTGCTCGGCGGCCGCGGCTCGCTGCTGCCGGCGATGGGGCAGGACCACGAGAGCCGGTGGGTGGCGGCACCCGAGGCCTACGTGCCGCCGCGCAGCCTCACCGACCACCTGGTCGCCGCGGTGTTCGAACGCCTCGCCTGAGCACTCGTAGAGTTCGCTGCATGCAGATCGTCTCCGCCCTGTTCATCGACGAGATCGAGCTGCGCTCGGTCCCCGGGCCCTCGACGCGCATCGACCTGACGGGCATCCAGTTCTCCGCACCCGCGGTCGAGCCGTTCCCGCTGACGATCGCTCCGCACCTGGTGGTCATCGTGCGCAACGCGCCGGGCGACGACCCCAACGGCGTGCTCGAGGTGGTCTTCATCCGTGACGGCGAGCAGATCGCCCGCAACGTGCAGCCGGTCGACGTCGAGCCCGGCAAGTTCGCGTACCGCCTGGTGCGGGGTGAGCTCGAGTTCGACGAGCCCGGCACCGTCGAGGCGCACTGCCGCATCGGCCACGGCGAGGCGACCGTGGTCCCCTACACGCTGCTCGCGCCGGTCGACTGACGCCGGTGGGGCTGCACGTCGCCGCGGCGGTGTCGGAGCACCCGATCCCTGCGCACGCCGTGGGGGCCTGCCTGGGTGAGGTGCTCGAGGCAGGCGGACCGGGACCGGTCGCCGTGGTCGTCGCGGTGACCGAGGCGCTCGTCGGCGCGCTCGAGGACGTGGTGGGCGCGACCCGTCAGCTGCTCGGACCCGAGGCGATGCTGGCCGTGACGGTCAGCGGGGTGCTCGGCGGTGCGCGCGAGGTCGACGGTCGCGGCGCGGTGATGATGTTCGCGCTCTGGGACCACGAGGGCCGCAGCGCGCCGGTGCGCCCGGTCCGGTTCGATGCCCGGACCGGCGACGGCTCGATGCCGGCCGAGCTCGACGTGCTGCGGGGCGCCGAGGGCACGCTGGTGCTCTTCTGCGACCCGTTCAGCGTCGACGCCGGCGAGCTGCTCGACGAGCTGCGGGCGGTCGCGCCGGCGGTGCGGGTCGTCGGCGGTGAGCTGTCCGCGGCACGCCACTCCGGCGGGAATCGACTGGTGCTGGACGCGACCACGTGGACCGACGGCGCGGTCGGACTGCTCCTCGGACCCCTGGACGCGCCGCCGCCGCTGCTGTCGCGAGCGGCACGAGGTCTCGGCGCGCCGATGACGGTGACCGAGGTGGCCCCGGCGGCGGGTGGCGACGACGTCACGGTCGTGACCGGACTGGCGGGCCGGCCCGCGCGGACACGGCTCGACGAGGTGCTCGAGGGGCTGTCCCCCGAGGACCGGACGCTGGCTGCCGCGGGCCTCTACCTGGGCGACGCGCCGGCAGAGGGCGACCACGGCGCCGAACCCGCCGAGCAGCGCTCCCTGCTCGGCGTCGATGCCGACAGCGGGGGCCTGGCGTTCGCCGGTGTCATCGAGGTCGGCGCCGCCGTGCGCTTCGAGGTGCGCGACCCGGCAGCGGTCGAACCGGAGCTGCTGGCACAGGTGGCGGCCCGCACCGCCGCGGGAGCGTCGGGCGCGTTCGCGGTGCTGTCCGCGTCCCGGGGCGCGCGCTTCCACGGCCACTCCGACGGCGATGCCGCGGCGGTCGCCGAGGCGATGGACCCACGGCCCGTCGCAGGGGTGGTCGTCGGTGCCGAGTTCACGCCCCTGGGCGGGCGCAACCGGCGGCTGACCTCGACCCTGGTGGTGCAGCCGATCGGCTGACCCGGCGCCGGGCACACGCCGGTGGCGGCACCGGCCCACCGGTGTGACGCAGCGCATTTCGGTGGGCCACACGGCGGTCGCTACGATCGCCGGGTCGTCGCACCAGGAAGTTGGGAACACATGGCAGCAGCAGAGGTCGCACCGGAGGCCGGCACGGCCCTGGAGCAGCTGGCGATCAAGGTCATCCGCGGGCTGTCGATGGACGCTCCCCACGCCGCCCGCTCCGGGCACCAGGGCACGGCGATGGCGCTCGCACCGCTGGCCCACGTCCTGTGGACCCGGATCATGCGCTACGACGCCGCCGCGCCGGACTGGGCGAACCGCGACCGGTTCATCCTGAGCGCCGGGCACGCCTCGATCCTGCAGTACTCGATGCTCTACCTGACCGGGTACGGCCTCGAGCTCGACGACCTCAAGGACTTCCGCCAGTGGGGCTCCGCGACCCCGGGCCACCCCGAGGCGGGGCACACCGCGGGTGTCGAGGTGACCACCGGTCCGCTGGGCCAGGGCTTCGCGAACGGCGTCGGCATGGCCATCGCCGAGCAGTCCCTGCGTGCGCGCTTCGGCGCGGAGGTCGTCGACCACCACATCTACGGGATCGTCTCCGACGGCGACCTCTCCGAGGGCGTCAGCCACGAGGCCGCCTCGCTCGCCGGGCACCTCGGCCTGGGTCGCCTCGTCTACGTCTACGACGACAACCACATCTCGATCGACGGCCCGACCGAGCTCGCGCTCAGCGACGACGCGGTGCGCCGCTTCGAGTCCTACGGCTGGCAGGTCATCGAGGTCGGCGAGGCCGGCGAGGACCTCGACGCGCTCGAGGCTGCACTCGTCGCCGCCCGTGACAACGACTCCCAGCCGTCGCTGATCGTGCTGCGCACGCACATCGGGTTCCCCTCGCCGGACCACACCGACGACGCCGCCGCCCACGGTCTGGCGTTCGGCGAGGCCGAGATCACCGCGACCAAGGCCGTCATGGAGTTCCCCGACGAGCCGTTCCACGTGCCCGCCGAGGTCGTCGAGCTGTACCGCGAGGCGGGCGCCCGCGGTGCGGCCCTGCGTGCCGAGTGGGACGAGAAGGCCGCCGCTGCCCTCGCCGGCCGCGAGGCCGAGTGGGAGGCGACCCTCGGTGCCGCCGGGCTGCCGGGCTGGGAGGCGTCGCTGCCGACCTTCGGGACCGACGAGAAGCCGGCCACCCGCGTCGCGTCGCAGCAGGTGCTCAACGCGATCTTCCCCGTCGTGCCCGGACTGGTCGCCGGTGGCGCGGACCTGACCGGCAACGTCGGGCTCACCCTCAAGGGCGAGCCGCTGCTGTCGACCGACGAGCCGGGCGGCCCGCAGATCGCCTTCGGCATCCGCGAGCACGCCATGGGCTCCGCGCTGGTCGGCGCTGCCCTGCACGGTGGCGTGCTGCCCGTCGGTGGCACCTTCCTCGTCTTCTCGGACTACATGCGTCCCTCGGTGCGCCTCGCCGCGCTGTCGCAGGCCAAGGCCGTGTTCGTGTGGACCCACGACTCCGTCGGCGTCGGCGAGGACGGCCCCACGCACCAGCCGATCGAGCACGTCATGTCGCTGCGCCTGATCCCCGACCTCACCGTCATCCGTCCGGCGGACGGCAACGAGGTCGCCGGTGCGTGGAAGGCGATCGTCGACGGCACCGGCCCGGTCGCGCTGATCCTCAGCCGCCAGAACACCCCGGTGCTCGCCTCGACCGCAGAGCGCGCGATCGAGGGCGTGGCGAGGGGCGGCTACGTCGTGCACGATGCCGAGGACCCCGCCGCCATCGTCGTCGCGACGGGCACCGAGGTCGCCGTGGCAGTGGCCGCCGCAGAGTCGCTCGCGGCCGGCGGTGTGCCGACCCGGGTCGTCTCGCTGCCCTCGTGGGAGCTCTTCGAGGCGCAGGACGAGGCCTACCGCTCGAGCATCCTGCCCAAGGGCGTGCCGACGGTCTCGGTCGAGGCCGGCGTCACGATGGGCTGGTCGCGCTACGCGGACGCCTCGGTCGGCATCGACCGCTTCGGTGCCTCGGCACCCGGTGCGGTCGTGCTCGAGCAGCTCGGCATCACCCCCGAGCACGTCGCCGAGACGGTCCGCGGCCTGCTCTGACGCTGATCTGACGTCTGGTCCGGGAATGGTCCGGCCGGCTGATGCCGGCCGGACGCTCCTCACCGCAGTCATCGGCTGTTGTGACGCGCGCCCCGGCGACGGCCGGTCGAGCGGCCTCTACAGTCGCGGGCATGGGTACCCTCCACGACCTGCACGCCGCCGAGGGCCAGAGCCCGTGGCTCGACAACCTCAAGCGGGGCTGGATCGCCTCGGGTGAGATCCAGCGCTGGATCGACCGGGGGGTGCGCGGCATCACGTCGAACCCCTCGATCTTCCAGAAGGCGATCGAGTCGGGTGACGAGTACACCGCGCAGCTCGCCGAGCTGGTGGCCGCCGGTTCGTCGATCGAGGATGCCTACTGGGACCTGGTGGTCACCGACATCGTCGACGCACTCGACCTGATGGCCCCGCTGCACACCGAGTCCGGCGGCGCCGACGGCTTCGTGTCGGTCGAGGTCAGCCCCGCGTTCGCCCGGGACCGCGAGGCGACCGAGGCGCAGGCCCGGGTGCTGTGGGACCGCATCGACCGCCCGAACCTGTACGTGAAGATCCCGGCCGCGGCCGAGGGCATCCCGGCGATCCGCACGATGATCGGCGAGGGCCGCAGCATCAACGTCACGCTCATCTTCAGCCTGGACCGCTACCGCGACGTGATGGAGGCGTACATCGCCGGGCTCGAGGACGCCGTCGCCGCCGGCGCGAAGGACCTCTCGCACATCAGCTCCGTCGCGAGCTTCTTCATCAGCCGCGTCGACACCGAGGTCGATCGCCGGCTGGCCGCCGACGGCAGCCCCGAGGCGCTCGAGCTGATCGGGCGTGCCGCGGTCGCACAGGGACAGCTCGCCTACGCAGCGTTCCTCGAGACGTTCCGCGGACCTCGCTGGGAGGCACTGGCCGCGAAGGGCGCCCGGCTGCAGCGACCGCTGTGGGCCTCGACGTCGACCAAGAACCCGGACTTCCCCGACACGCTCTACGTCGACACGCTCATCGGTCCCGACACGGTCAACACGCTGCCCGACGCGACGCTCGAGGCCTTCGACGACCACGGCACCGTCGCCCGGACCGTCGACGCGGACGTCGAGGGGGCACGGCATGTGTGGCACCTGCTCGGCGAGCTGGTCGACCTGGAAGAGGTCGCACGCGTGCTCGAGGCCGAGGGCGTCACCGCGTTCGAGAAGAGCTTCGACGAGCTGCTCGGCGTGCTCGAGACCCGCG
>JAEWED010000215.1 GCA_023389745.1 Actinomycetes bacterium | reverse complement strand
GACCAGGGCCTGCCCTACACCCTCGAGTACGCCAACTTCGTGGGCGGGCCGCCGATGCTGCAGGCATTCCAGGGCGGAGCGCTCGACGCCGGCTTCACCGCCAGCACTCCGCTGATCTTCGCCCAGGCCGCCGACCAGCAGATCGCAGCGATCGCCGGCTGGGCACCCGAGCGGGGCCTCGGCGGCCTCATCACCTCCGACCCCGACATCGAGGACTGGGCCGACCTGTCGGGCAAGCGCGTCGCCTACCAGCGCGGCACCTCGGCCGAGGCCGCGGTGCTCACCGGCCTCGACGAGGCGGGCCTGTCGCCCGAGGACATCACGACCGTCGACGTGCCGATCATTCAGGTCTCGTCCACGATCAAGGGCGGCTCCGCGGACGCCGGCATCTCGACCGAGCCGCTGATCAGCCAGTTCGTGACCGACACCCCCGGCGGCCGGGTCGCCATCCCCGCCAACGACCTCACCGACCGTGCCTCGTTCCTCATCGCCGCACGCGAGGCGCTCGAGGACGACGGCACCTCGGCGGCCCTCGCCGACTACGTCACCCGACTGGTCCGGGCCTTCCGCTGGCTCGGCGACAACCGCCAGGCCCTCGCCGACTCGGTCTTCGCGAAGCAGTACGGCCTGAGCCCCGAACGTGCCGCCGAGCTCGCGCAGAGCACCGGCCGGACCACCTTCTTCGAGCTGCCCGGCCAGATCGGTGAGCCCCAGCAGGCGCTCGCCGACCGCTTCCACGCCGCGGGTCAGATCCCCGTCGCGCTCGACACCAGCAAGGAGTTCGACACCCGCTTCAACGAGCTGGTGAAGAAGGAGTTCGAGGAGGCCGCCGGATGACCGACCTCGTCACGCCGGTGCAGGTCCAGGCGAACCTGCACGAGGCGTACTCCGAGGCGGAGCTCGCCGTCGCAGCTCCCGCCGGTCTCGTCGCCCTTCCCGTCGGCCGTGCCGACACCGCCGAACGACCGACGCGTCGCCGCCTCGTCCCGAAGGGCGTCGAGCGCCTGCTCGGCGTCGTGCTGCTGTTCGCCCTGTGGGAGACCGCCTCCCGCCTCGGGTGGATCGCTCCGGACATCCTCGCGGGACCGTCGACGGTGCTCACCGCGGGCGCCGACCTGGTCCGCGACGGCACCCTCGGCAGCTCGCTGTGGGCGTCGCTGCAGCGGGTGCTGTGGGGCATGGCGATCGGCATCCCGATCGGTACGGCCCTCGCGCTGATCTCGGGGCTGTCCCGACTCGGCGACAACCTGGTCGACGCCAACGTGCAGATGCTGCGCTTCGTGCCGATCATCGCCCTGCAGCCGCTGCTGGTGGTCTGGCTCGGCGTCGGCGAGACCGTGAAGGTGTCGCTGATCGTGCTCGGCGTCGCCTTCCCCGTCTACGTGAACACGAGCGCGGCGATGAAGTCGCTCGATCCCCGCTACCGCGAGCTCGCCGACGTGGTCGGACTGAACCGCCGCCAGCTCGTGCGCCGCGTCGTCCTGCCGGGAGCCCTTCCGGGCTTCCTGGTCGGGCTCCGACTCGCGACCGCCATCGCCTGGCTGCTGCTGGTCTTCGCCGAGCAGATCAACGCGACGAGCGGCATCGGCTACCTGATGACCAGAGCGCAGGTCTTCATCCAGACCGACGTGATCGTCGTCGGACTGGTCACCTACGCGGTGCTCGGCCTGCTGTCCGACGCACTCGTGCGCTCCCTCGAACGACGACTGCTGCGCTGGCAGCCAGGACGGTGACGGCCATGGCGACCACGTTCCCCTCATCATCCACGCTCATCGCCGCGGCAGCCGACGCCGCCCTCGCGGTGAGCACTCGCGACGTCCGCCGCCGCTTCGGGGACCGCGAGGTCCTGCGGGGCCTCGACCTCGACCTGCGCCCGGGTGAGTTCGTCGCACTGCTCGGGCGCAGCGGCTCCGGCAAGAGCACGTTCCTGCGGGCCCTCGCCGGGCTCGACGACGGCGCCACCGGCGAGATCGTCGTGCCCGAACGACGCTCCGTCGTCTTCCAGGACGCCCGCCTGCTGCCCTGGGCCTCGGTCCTCGACAACGTGATCCTCGGCCTGGACGGCGACGACGCCGAACAGGCGGGACGCGACGCCCTGGCCGAAGTCGGCCTGGGCGGCCACGAGGACGACTGGCCCAAGACGCTCTCGGGCGGCGAGGCGCAACGTGCGGCGCTGGCGCGAGCGCTGGTCCGCTCCCCCGACCTGCTGCTGCTCGACGAGCCCTTCGGCGCGCTCGACGCGCTCACCCGCATCCGGATGCACGCGCTCGTCCAGCAGCTCTGCGCCAAGCACCACCCGGCCGTGCTGCTCGTCACCCACGACGTCGACGAAGCGTTGCTCCTCGCGGACCGCGTGCTCGTGCTCACCGACGGCGGCTTCTCGCTCGACGTGACCGTCGACGTCGCGACACCACGGCTGCGCTCGGACCGCCGGTTCATCGAGCTGCGCTCCCAGCTGCTCGCCGAGCTCGGCGTCGACGAGGCCGCCGAGGGCGACCACACCCCCTGACCCCACACGACCCCCGGACCCTGCCCCCACACGCACCGCCCCCACACGCACTGCCCCCCACACGCACCGCCCCCACACCGAACGGAGACACCATGACCCTGCTCGACGCCACCACCGCCGACCTGACGACCGATCCGAGCACCGACGCGACCGCGCTCGCCGAGCGTGCCGGCCTCGAGGTCCGCCACCTGTCGGGCCACATCGGCTCCGAGGTCCGCGGGCTCGACGTGCGCGACCTCGACTCGACGACGGCCGAGGCGATCCGCTCGGTGCTGCTCGAGCGCAAGGTCGTGTTCCTGCCCGACCAGCACCTGAACCCCACCGAGCACATCGAGTTCGCTCGGCACTTCGGCGAGCCGACCGAGGGCCACCCGGTCGTGCCCGGCGTCGAGGGCACCCCCGAGGTCTTCGAGATCGACTACACCGCGGCGAACGAGCTCTACACCGCCTACGGCGACGTCGCCGACCGCGACCGCGGCATCCACTGGCACACCGACGTCACCTTCGTCGAGCGCCCGCCGCTCGGCTCGATCCTCAACGCAGTGGTCATCCCCGCGTCGGGTGGCGACACGCTGTTCTCGAACCAGGAAGCGGCGTTCGAGGCACTCAGCCCCTCGTTCCAGGACTACCTGCGCACGCTGCGCGCGGTGCACGACGGCACCGCCCAGTTCCAGCCGATCCTCGACCTCGTCGGCGAGGGCGAGTGGGAGGGCGAGCGCTTCACCGCCCTCGAGCCGACGAGTCACCCCGTGGTCCGGGTGCACCCCGAGACCGGACGGGAATCGCTGTTCGTGAACCCCGGCTTCACCTCGCACATCGAGGGCCTCAGCCGAGCCGAGAGCGACACACTGCTGTCCTTCCTGTACGAGCAGTCGGTCAAGAACGACTTCACGGTCCGCTACCACTGGATCGCCGGCACGCTCGGGTTCTGGGACAACCGTGCGACGCAGCACGCGGTCGTCGGCGACTTCGGCGACCAGCCCCGGGTCATCCAGCGCGTCACGCTGCGCGGCGACCGGCCGGTGGGCGCATGAGCTCGACCGCCGGCGCGCCGACCGCCGGCGCGCCGACCGGGAAGGCACCG
Organism: Actinomycetes bacterium; assembly: GCA_023389745.1. Lineage (GTDB taxonomy): Bacteria > Actinomycetota > Acidimicrobiia > Acidimicrobiales > Microtrichaceae > JAFAFN01. The sequence continues at coordinate 44,712 of JAEWED010000215.1, read as the reverse complement.
CTGCACCTGCACTGGTTCCTGCCGACCGCCGGCGACAGCCGCGAGGTCGCCGGCTTCGGTCCGACGGCCTCGCGACGCGACGCCGACCTGGACTACCTGACCGACGTCGCCCGCACCGCCGAGCGCATGGGCTTCGACGCGGTGCTCACCCCGACGGGCACGTTCTGCGAGGACGCCTGGCTGACCACCGCCGCGCTGATCAGCGCCACCGAGCGGCTGCGCTTCCTCGTGGCGTTCCGCCCGGGGCTGATCTCGCCGACGCTCGCGGCCCAGCAGGCCGCCACGTTCCAGCGGCTCAGCGGCGGGCGGTTGCTGCTCAACATCGTCACCGGCGGCAGCTCCGTCGAGCAGCGCCGCTTCGGCGACCACCTCGACCACGACCGACGCTACGACCGCTGCGACGAGTTCCTCACGGTGCTGCGCGGCGCCATGAGCGGTGAGCCGTACGACTTCTCCGGCGAGTTCTACGAGGTCGAGCAGGCACTCGTCGCCCACGCCCCCGATCCCCGGCCCGCCATCTTCTTCGGCGGCTCCAGCGATGCCGGAAAACGTGTCGCGGCTCGCCACGCGGATGTGTGGCTCATGTGGGGCGAACCGCCCGACGCCGCGGCGAAGGAGCTCGCGACGCTGCGGGCGCGCGCCGAGGCCAACGGTCGTGACGTGCGCTTCGGCATCCGCCTGCACACGATCACCCGCGACACGGCGGCTGCGGCGTGGACAGAGGCCGACCGCATGCTCGAGGCGATGCCACCCGAGGTGGTCGCGGCGGCACAGGAGGCCGTCGCCGGCCAGAGCGACGCGATCGGCCAGGCTCGCATGACCGCCCTGCACGGCGGCGACCGCTCGAAGCTGGTCGTCGCGCCGAACCTCTGGGCGGGCTTCGGCCTGGTGCGGGGCGGCGCGGGCACCGCGCTCGTCGGCAGCCACGAAGAGGTCGCGGAGCGTCTGGCCGAGTACCACGAGATCGGCTTCGACCACGTCATCCTGTCGGGTCAGCCCCACCTGGAGGAGGCGTACTGGTTCGGCGAGGGCGTGCTCCCGCTCCTTCGCCGTGCCGGCATCGCGGCGGACCCCGGCCTGCCGATCCACGCAGCCGGCCCGGTCCCCACCGCTGCCCCGATCCACCCAGCCAGCCCGGTCCCCACCGCCAGCCCGGTCCCCACCGCCGGAGAGGACGAGGCAGCAACGGTGCTGCCCCTCACCTCGGCGAGCTGACCCGGCGGGACCAGCTCACCGGGACGCGCACGGGCCCCGACGTGGATGGCGTCGGGGCCCGTCTCGCGTTCGTGGCGATGAACAGTCTCAGCCGAGGAGCTTCGCCTTCTGCGCCGCGAACTCCTCGGGCGTCAGCACGCCCTGGTCGCGCAGCGCAGCCAGCTTCTCGAGCTGACCGGCGGTGTCGGTGGTCGTACCCGCGGTCTGCTGCACGTACTGGCGGAAGTTCTCCTGAGCCTTCGCGGCCTCCTCGACACGTCGCTCCTGCATGCTGCCGCCGCGGACGACGAGGTAGAGGAACACGCCGAGGTACGGGAGGATGATCACGCCGATCACCCACAGCGCCTTGGCGAAGCCGCCCAGGTCGTGGCTGCGGAAGATGTCGATGAACACCGACACCGCGATGAAGATCCAGATCACGAACAGCGCGATGTACAGGAAGCTGAGGAACGCGCCCATCAGCGGGTACTCGTAAGCGAACATGTGCAGAGCCCTTCCAAGGAGGGCGGCCCGGGTGGACCGCATGCGACCATTCTGACCCTTGCGACCCACCCTTGAGGGTGATGCCCGGCCCGGGATGGGCTGCGCTGTCGACTGGCTGCGCCGACGGGTGTCAGCGCCGACGGGTGTCAGCCGGCGGTGCCGCTGCGCATCACCCGGACGCCCACGACCAGGCCGACGGCACACACCGCCGCTGCCGCCAGGAACCCTCCGGCGACCGTGCGGTCGATGACCCCGTCGAAGAGCTCCCGCTCGGCGTTCACGACGTAGGTGAGCGGGTTCGCCTTCGACAGCGCCCGGAGCCAGCCCGGGGCGCCGTCGAGCGGCAACAGGATCCCCGACAGGAGGAGCAGCGGGAACAACAGCGTCTGCTGCACGGTCCAGAAGATCCAGTCCTGCCCCTTCGAGGCGACGGCCAGCGAATACGACAGCGCGCCGAGCCCCACGCCGAACACGGCGACCAGGACCAGTCCGATCACGATGCCCACCGGTTCCGGCCGGAAGCCGAACGGGACCGGGACCGCGACGATGAGCACCGCCTGGGCGACCACCGGGACGATCTCCTTGAGGGCCCGTCCGATGAGCAGCGACGGCCGACGCAAGGGCGCGACGAGCAGGCGTTCGTGCGAGCCGGTCTGCATCTCCATCTGCAGGTTGGCGCCGGTCATCGACGTGGCGAACAGCGTCGACATGACGACCACGCCGGGCACGAACCACTGCAGCGAGCCGCTCTCGAGGCCGGTGACCTGTGACAGCAGCGGCCCGAAGAGCGCGAGGAACACGAGCGGCTGGATCAGCGTGATCGTGATCGACCACGGGTTGGTGAGGAGCGGTCGGAGCTCCCGTCGGAAGACGATGCCGGTGTCGGTGGCGAGTGCGTGCATGGTTCAGACCTCCTGGAGGGTGGGGACGGCGTCGGGTGCTTCGGGAACGTCGGGGCCGGTGGGACCTTCTCGCAGGCTGCGTCCGGTCAGTGAGAGGAAGACGTCGTCGAGCGTCGGGCGGGCGACCTCGGCCGAGGCCACGACCACGCCGCGGTCGTGCAGGTCGACGAGCAACCCCGGCAGCAGCGACGCTCCGTGGCGCAGGCGGGCGGTGACCTGCGCGCCCTCGACGGTGACCTCGCTGGTGGTGCCGGCGCGCCGGATCGACTCGGCGAGCGCGGTGGCCTCGCCGTGCTGCGCTGCGACGAGCACGACCAGGTCGCCCGCCAGTCCGGCCTTGAGCGCCGCCGAGGTGTCGTCCGCGATGATCCGGCCGTGGTCGACGACCACGACGCGGTCGGCGAGGGCGTCGGCCTCGTCGAGGTAGTGCGTCGTCAGCACGATCGTCGTGCCGTGGGACTCGCGCAGCGCCGAGATCTCGCGCTGCAGGTTCGCCCGGTTCTGCGGGTCCAGGCCCGTCGACGGCTCGTCGAGGAACAGCAGCGACGGGTGGTGCACCATGCCGAGCGCGATGTCGAGCCGCCGACGCTGGCCGCCCGACAGCGTGCTGACGATGCGCTTCTCGAGCCCATCGAGCCCGAGCGACGCGAGGAGCTCCTCGCTGCGCTCGCGCGCTGCGGCGCGTGACATCCCGTAGCAGCGGCCCTGGCTGACGAGCTCGTCGCGCACACGTTGGGTGTGACCGGCGCCGTTGCCCTGGCCGATGTAGCCGATGCGCTGCCGAACGCCCGCGGGGTCGTCGCGCACGTCGCACCCGGCGACCCGCGCCGTGCCCTCGCTCGGCTGCAGGAGCGTGGTCAGCATGCGCAGCGTCGTCGACTTGCCGGCGCCGTTGGGGCCGAGGAACGCGATGAGCTCGCCGGCGGCGACGTCCAGATGGATGCCCTTCACCGCCTCGACCCGTCCGCCGTCGCGACCCGGCGCGTCGAACCACCGGGTCAGGCCTCTCGCCTCGATCATGGATGTGGCTGTCATCTGGGACTCCTCGTGCCGTTGGCCGCCGCGTGCGGCCATCGGTGAACGTACGGAACATTGCGGACAGGATCTGTCCTGAATCGGGCGGATCCTGGCAATATGTCGAACGTGAACGATCCGACGGGTCGGGTGCTCGAACTCCTCTCCCTGCTGCAGACGCACCGCTTCTGGACCGGTGCCGAGCTGGCGGGCCGCCTGGACGTGAGCGAGCGCACCCTGCGCCGCGACGTCGAGCGCCTGCGCACGCTCGGCTACGAGGTCGACGCGACGCCCGGGGCCGCCGGCGGCTACCGGCTCGCTGCGGGCAACCACCTGCCGCCGCTGCTGCTCGACGACGACGAGGCGGTCGCGATCGCGGTCGGTCTGCGCGCCGCCTCGGACGCGTCGATCGAGGGCATCGAGGACACCGCGGTCCGGGCGATGGCGAAGCTCGAGCAGGTCCTGCCGGACCGACTGCGACGACGGGTGCGGGCGCTGCACACCAGCGTCGTGCCGCTGCGCTGGGGCAGCGGGACCGGGCCCCGCATCGATCCCGACGCGCTGGCGCTGCTGTCGCTCGCGTGCCGTGACCACGAGCAGGTGCACTTCGACTACGTGCGCCGCGACGACGAGGCGTCCAGCCGGCTCGTCGAGCCGCACCAGCTCGTGTCGACCGGTCGACGGTGGTACCTGGTGGCCTGGGACCTGCGGCGCGCCGACTGGCGCACGTTCCGCCTCGACCGACTGGCGCGTCCGCGCCTGGCGGGCCCTCGGTTCGTTCCCCGCCCCCTCCCCGCTGCTGACGCAGCGACGTTCGTCGCCGAGTCCCTCTCGTCGCGGCCCACCCGCTTCGTCGTCACCCTCGAAGTCGGCGGCCCGCCGGACCGGATCGACGCAGCCGTGCGCTGGTCGGGCGGCACGACCGCTCCCCTGTCAGGAACCGCTGGCCTGCCGGGAACCGCTGGCCTGCCCGGAACCGCTGGCCTGCCCGGCAGTACTTCCCTTCCCGGTGGAGAGGGACGCGTCGTGGAGCTCGCGCTCGACCACCTCGACTGGCTGATGTCGACGGTGGTCTCGTTGGTGATCGAGTTCGGCGCGGACTCGGTCCGCGTCGTCGACGCCCGCGGCATCGAGCTCGACGAGCTGGCCGAGCGCCTGACCACGCTGGGCGCCGCCCTCGACCAGGTGGCGCGGCGGTAGCGTCGCCGCCAGGAGGTGGTCGTCGTGGCCGAATCATCATCGTGGAACGACGTGGGTGAGCGATTCGCCCACCTGGGTCGCACCCTGCAGGACAGCTGGGCCGCTGCGGGCGACGAGGGGTCGGCCGAGGCGAAGGCCGCGGCGGAGCAGGTCGACGGCGCGCTCGACGGCGTGCGCGCCTCGCTCGACGGCCTCGCCGACACGATCACCCGCACGGTGAACGACCCGCAGGTGCACGACTCGGCGCGGGCCGCGGCCGGTGGCCTGGTCGAGGCGCTCGGCAGCTCGCTCAGCGATCTGGCGAACCGGATCCAGCCCCAGCGTCAGGACCCGCCGCAGCACTGAGTCCTGCAGAACTGAGTCCTGCCGAACTGAGACCAGCCGAGTTGGGCCTCAGTGCGTGGTCATGCCGCCGTCGACGACGAGCACCTGACCGGTCATGAAGCTCGACGCGTCGCTCACCAGGAACAGCGCCGGGGGCACCATCTCGTCGGGGTCGGCCATCCGCTTGATCAGCTGGGTGTCGACCGCGGCCTGCTGGAACTCCTCGGGCGTGGCGAACACCATGTCGGTCGCGACCGTGCCCGGAGCGAGCGCGTTCACCCGGATGCCGTCACCGGCCAGCTCGGCCGCCATCGCCCGGGTCATCGACAGCAGCGCCGACTTGGCCGCGACGTAGAGCGACACGTAGGTGCCGTGGGTGAACATGCCGGCGGTGACCACGTTGAGCACCGCGGCGTGCTCGCTCTCACGCAGGTACGGCAGTGCGTGCTGCACCAGGAACACCGGCCCGCGCAGGTTCACCTGGTGGGACTTCTCGAAGGCCTCCGGGGTGATCGTGCCGATCGGCATCGCGAGCGGGTTGGCCGCGTTGTTGACCACGATGTCGGCGCCACCGAAGCGCTCCACCGTCGCCGCGACCAGCGCACCGAGCGCGTCGTCGTCGCCGACGTGGGTGGGCACCGACAGTGCGCTGCCCCCGGCGGCGGTGATCGCCGCGGCTGCTGCGTCGCACGCCTCGGCCTTGCGGCTCGCGATCACCACGTTCGCACCGACCGCGGCGAAGCCCGTCGCCATGGCGAGGCCGATGCCGCGACTGCCACCGGTGATGATGGCGGTCCGCCCGCCCAGGTCGAACCGTTCGAAGAGCTCTGCTCGCTGCATGGCCGACATGATGCCCCAGCGGCCGGCCGCCCAGTCGTGCAGTGCGCCAGTCGTGCAGTGCGCCAGTCGTGCCGTGTGTCAGTCGCGCAGCGCGGCGACGACCTCGACCAGGTGCTCGGGGTCGGGCGCCCGGTTGTTGACCAGGCTCACCGAGTCCGAGATGCCCTCGAGCCGCGCTCGGACCAGCGGCGCGATCTGGTGTGGTTCGCCGACCACGGCGATCGTCCGGATCAGGTCGTCGTCGATCAGCGCGCCCATCTCGGCCCAACGACCGTCGCGCGCCAGCGCCTTCAGCTCGGGGTGCAGGTCGCCGTACCCGTGCAGCTCGAAGACCGGCAGGTAGGCCGGCGTCGTCCCGTAGAACGCCAGCTGCTGTCGGACCGCCTCGTGGCTGCGGGCCATCTGCTGCTCGTCCCGCCCGGTGACGACGATCGTGACGCACACGACCTCGACGTCGTCGCGCGAGCGCCCCGCACGCGCCGCGCCGGCCTCGATCGCCGGCAGGGTCAGCTGTTGCAGGGAGCGCCGTGTGTTGACCGGGTGCACCAGGAACCCGTCTGCGACCTCACCCGCGACCGCGGTCATGCGAGGGCCGAAGCCTGCGGTGAAGATGCGCGGCGGAGCGAACGGGTTCGGGCCGGGATCGAACGCCGGCACCATGCGGGTGTGGGTGTAGAAGTCGCCGTCGAAGTGCAACGGCACGCCTGTCTGCCATGTGTCCCAGATCGCTCGGATGCCGAGCACCATCTCGCGCATCCGCTCCACCGGTCGCGACCAGGGCATCGAGAAGCGCTGCTCGAGGTGCGGGCGGATCTGCGAGCCCAGACCCAGGACGAAGCGACCTCGTGTCAGCGCCTGGAGGTCCCAGCCGGTGTTGGCGAGCGTCATCGGGGTCCGGGCGAAGGCGATCGCGATCGCCGTGCCGAGCTCGATGCTCGAGGTGTGCTCCCCGGCGACGGCGAGCGGCAGGAACGGATCGTGCTTCGCCTCGAACGAGAACGCCCGGTCGTAGCCGATCTCCTCGAGGGTCCGGTAGAGCGTCCGGGTCTGTGCCAGGTCGTCCCCGGGGACGGTCATCGAGACGTGCATGCGGTCCTTCCCCCGGTGCGGCTCACCGCAGGAACAGGCGGTAGGCGGGGTCCGCGGTCTCGTCGACGTGCGGATAGGCGAGCGACTCGAGGAAGCCCGCGAACGCGGCGTCGTCCGAGGCCGGCACCTGCAGTCCCACGAGCACACGGCCGTGGTCGGAGCCCTGGCTGCGGTAGTGGAACAGGCTGATGTTCCAGTCGGTGCGCATGGCGGAGAGGAACCGCATCAACGCGCCCGGACGCTCCGGGAACAGGAACCGGTAGAGGCGCTCGTCGTCGGCGAGCTCGCTGCGCCCGCCGACCATGTGGCGCACGTGCTCCTTGGCGAGGTCGTCGTGGGTCAGGTCGATGGCGGTGAACCCGGCCGCCTCGAACTCGGCGAGCAGCGCTTCGCACTCGGAGCGGTCGTGGGTCGCGAGCCCGACGAAGACGTGGGCGTCGGCACGGTCCGCGATGCGGTAGTTGAACTCGGTCACCGCCCGATCGCCGATGAGCTCGGAGAAGCGGCGGAAGCTGCCGCGCTCCTCGGGGATCGTCACGGCGAAGAGCGCCTCGTGCTCCTCGGCGCGTTCGGCGACGAACCGCAGCCCGTCGAAGTCCATGTTCGCCCCGCTGGTGATCGCGACGAAGGTGGCGTCGCGCACCCCCGTGTCGGCCACGTAGCGCTTGAGCCCTGCGACCGACAGGGCACCCGCGGGTTCGAGCACGCTGCGGGTGTCACCGAAGACGTTCTTGATGGCCGCGGAGACCTCGTCGTTGTCGACGGTCACGAACCCGTCCACCAGGTCCGCCACGATGCGGAAGGTCTCCTCGCCCACCGCCTTGACCGCGGTGCCGTCGCAGAACAGACCGACCTCGTCGAGCACGACGCGCCGACCGGCGGCGACCGACTGCCGCATGGCGTCGGAGTCGGCGGCCTGCACGCCGATGACGGCGACCTCAGGTCGCACCGCCTTCACGTACGCCGCGACGCCGGCGATGAGCCCGCCGCCGCCGACCGGCACGAACACCGCGTCGAGGCGGTCCTGGTGTTGTCGCAGGATCTCCATGGCGACCGTGCCCTGGCCGGCGATGACGTCGGGGTCGTCGAAGGGGTGCACGTAGGTCAGACCCTGGTCCGCCCGGAGTTGCTCGGCACGGGCCGCGGCGTCGGAGTAGCTGTCGCCGTGCAGCACGATGACGGCCCCGAGCGCCTCGACCGCCCTGACCTTCACCGCCGGGGTCGTGCGCGGCATGACGATCGTGGCCTCACAGCCCAGGTGGCGGGCGCTCAGCGCGACACCCTGCGCGTGGTTGCCCGCCGAGGCGCAGATGACACCCCGGTCGAGCTGCTCGCGGGTGAGCCGCACCATCTTGTTGTAGGCGCCGCGCAGCTTGAAGCTGAAGACCGGCTGGCGGTCCTCGCGCTTGAGCAGGACGGTGTTGCCGAGGTCCTCGGACAGCATCGGCGCACCGTCGAGCGGCGTCTCGATCGCCACGTCGTAGACCCTCGCGGCCAGGATGCGGCGCAGGTACTCGGTCACGTCGGTGCGGATGTCGGTGACGTCGGTGCGGTCGTCGGTGACGTCGGTGCGGTCGTCGGTGACGTCGACGGGGTGCTCGGCCATGGTGGTGTCACGCTACGTCGCTCCTGCCGGAGAACGTCGCAACCGCGCCGGTAGCGTGGTCGCATGCGCTGTCCCACCTGCGACGACGTCCAACTCGTGATCTCGAGCCGTGAAGGCATCGAGATCGACCACTGCCCGCAGTGCCGCGGGGTGTGGCTCGACCGCGGCGAGCTCGACAAGATCATCGACCGGGCCGCACCCAGCGTGGTCGGCGCCGCGTCGACGGCACCGCCGCCGCCCGACCAGCCCCGGTACGAACAGCCCCGCTACGACCAGCCCCGGTACGAGGAGCGGCCCCGCTACGACGACCGGGACCGGGACCGCTACCGCGACGAGCGGAGCTACCAGGACTACAAGCGCAAGAAGAAGCGCAAGAGCTTCCTCGAGGACATCTTCGACTTCGACTGAGCGGCGCTGCCCGCTCGCGGTCAGCCCAGCTCGGCGAGTGCGGCGTCGAGCGCGGAGAGCTCACCGACGAACGCTTCGAGCTCGGGGACCGGGGCGTTGCTCGACGCCTGCCCGGCACGCAGCGCGACCGTGGCGGCGTGTGCGACGGCGGTCTCGAGCCGCAGGTTCATCTCCTCGAACGCAGCGCCGCTGTCCTCGGCCAGGTTCAGGGCCTCGTTGATCGCCCGGTGACGTTGGGCGAGCGCGTCGACCCGTGCCTGCGCCGCGGTGGTGTCACCGCCCGCGCTGCGCAGCGCATCGAGGTCGCGCCGGGCCGCCTTGAGCTCGGCGGTCGCGGCGTCCGCGTCGAAGCCGTCCGCGATCGACCGGGCGTTGCTGGCACGCCACACGGCATCCGCGATCTTCTGGACCGAGAGGTCCATGGTCGCCGTCAGCGACGTGAGCCGCTGCTTCGTGGGCCCCTCGGCGAGTCCGGCGACGATGCCCAGGTAGCGCTGGCGTGCCGACAGGGCGCGTTGCACAGGGGCACGCCACTGCGGCTCGAGCGCTGCAGCCCATCGAGCGAGATCGTCCGCCGCATCGGCCATCGCACGACGATACGACAGGGCCGGGGTGTCCTCCTTCCGGGCCAGTGTCGCCCCTCAGGCCGGGTGTCTCCCTCTTCAAGCCAGGTGCCTCCCTCTTCAGGCCAGGTGTCTCCCTCTTCAGGCCGGAATGCTCCAGAACCGGCGCCCTCGCGCCGACGGTTCACCATGGCTCTCCCCATGTCCTCGCGTCCGCCCACGCAGCGGCTCGCCCTGCTCGCTCCCCTGCTGGCCGGCGTGCTGCTCGGCTCGGCGTGCACCGTCGACCCCGATCGGGTCTCGCTGCCCGACGCCGAGTCGTCGAGCGCGAGCAGCTCCACTGCCGACGAGCAGCTGACGCCGGATCGCTCCCCGATGACCATCACCCGAGCGGACGTGGACCGGGCGATCGAGCGGTTCACACCGATCGCCGAACAGGCGGTCGCGGACGGCCGGGTGCCGGGCATGGCCATCGGCGTGGTCTACGACGACGAGGTCGTGTGGACCGACGGCTTCGGTGTGCGCAAGGTCGGCGAGCCCGGCGAGGTGGGTGCCGACACGGTGTTCCAGATCGCCTCGCTGTCCAAGCCGGTCGGTTCGACGGTGGTCGCAGGCCTGGTCGGCCAGGGCGCCCTCGACTGGGACGACCCGGTCGTGCAGCACACACCGGACTTCGCGCTCGCTGACCCGTGGGTGACCGAGCACGTCACGGTGGCCGACCTGTACTCGCACCGCAGCGGTCTGCCCGATCACGGCGGCGACCTGCTCGAGGACCTCGGCTACGACCGGGCGACCATCCTCGAACGGCTGCGGCTGCTGCCCCTCGACGACTTCCGCTCGTCGTACCACTACACGAACTTCGGGCTCACCCAGGGCGCGCTCGCAGCGGCGACCGCGGCCGGCGGCGAGTGGGAGGAGCTGTCCGAGACGGTCCTCTACGAGCCCCTCGGCATGGTGGACACCAGCTCGCGCTTCGCCGACTACGAGTCGTCGCCGCGCCGGGCGTGGACCCACGTCCAGGACGACGACGGCACGTGGGAGGCGCGCTACGTGCGCCAGCCCGACGCACAGACCCCTGCGGGTGGGGTGAGCTCGACCGTCGCGGACCTGGCGCAGTGGATGCGCCTCCAGCTGGCGAACGGCAGCGTCGACGGAGAGCAGATCATCGACGGCGCGGCGTTGGACCAGACGCACACCCCGCACGGGCTCAGCGGGGTCCTCCGATCGCCGGACTCGCGGGTCGGCAGCTACGGGCTGGGCTTCAACATCGGGACCGACGGCGGCGGGCGTCAGCGCTGGAGCCACTCGGGAGCGTTCGCGATGGGGGCTGGCACCACGTTCACGATGGTGCCCGCCGAGCGGCTCGGTGTGGTCGTGCTGACCAACGGCATGCCGACCGGTGTGGCCGAGTCGATGGCCGAGACGTTCCTCGACCTGGCCCTCGACGGCGAGGTCAGCCGCGACTGGATGGCGCTGTACGGCCCGTCGTTCCAGCAGATGCTGCACCCGGAGGTCGAGGTCGACTACTCGGTCGCTCCCGACGACGCAGCACCCGCTCGTGAGCTGTGGGAGTACGTCGGCACCTACGACAACGGGTTCTACGGTCCGGTCGACGTCACACTGGTCGACGGCGCGCTGTCGCTCGGGATCGGCCCGAACGGCGAGCAGCTGACGCTGGCGCACTACGACGGCGACACGTTCTCGACGACGCCGGTCGGCGAGAACGCGACGGGGCTCACCGGGGTCGTCTTCGACCTGGACGCCGAAGCGCCCACGGTGCGCATCGAGTACCTGGACGAGCAGGGCCTCGGCACCTTCACGCGCTTGTGACGGATTGCGCAGCCATAGTGTTGGGCGATGGATTCACCCGAGCTGACCGCCGAGGCCGAGCGCACGCGCACCCGGCTCGACCCCGACGTCCGGCGTGAGCAGATCCTGGCCGAGGCGTCCTCGTTGTTCGCCGACCAGGACTACTCGGCGGTGTCGCTCGAGATGATCGCGAGCCGGGCCGGGGTGACCCGTGGGCTGGTGCACCACTACTTCGGTTCGAAGCGCGGGCTGTTCCTGGCCGTCGTCGAGCGGGCGGTTCGCGTCCCCGACGACGTCGCCCTCATCCCCGAGGGCGCAACGGGCTCGTTCGAGGAGATCGTGACGGCGTGCGTGCGCCGCTGGATGCGCGTGATCGAGTCCGCCGGAGGGCTCTGGATCGCCGCGGACTCCGGCGGGGTCGGTGGCGCCGATGCCGACGCCGTGCTGTCGAGCGCCCGTGACGACCTGGTCGACCGCATGATCGCCGAGGTGCCGTTCCCGGAGTCGCTGGACCGCGACCTGCTGCGCAGCGCGCTGCGCTGCTACGCCGCGGTCGCCCGCGTCGCGACCGAGGAATGGCTGGTGCGCGGCACCCTCGATCGGGCGCAGACCGAGACCTTGCTGCGCCTGGAGCTGCTCGGCATCGTCGAACGCATCGTGCCGGCCCTGAGCCGGACCGACTGACGGGTGTCCCAGTTCGCCGCGCATCCGTCGTGGCACGCGCATCGCGCTCTCGTGTGCTGGAGCGCCGCCGCAGCGGCGTGTGAGCACACCGCACAGCCCGCAACCTGCGTCGGTGTGCTGAACCGCCGCGGCGGCGTGTGAGCACTGCGCAGCCCGCGCTCAGCGCACAACCGGAATCGTTTGTGCGCTGAGCGCGGTCCACCGCGCAGAGCGCCCAAGCGATCCGGGTTGTGCTGTGTGCGCGCTGGGCGTCGCCTGCACGGCGCTCGTGTGCTGCGCCGCCCTCCCGACGGCGCAGCACGCGACCGCCCTCAGGGCTTGGGTTCGCGGGGCAGGCCGAGCACGCGCTCACCGATGATGTTGAGCACGATCTCGTCGGTGCCGCCGCCGAGGCGTCCGCCGGGCACGCCGCACACGAGCGTCGACCAGGCGAAGGTGCCCCACTCGCCGTTGTCGGCGCACACCGCGGGGCCGAGCACCTCGGCCGCGTAGTCGGCGGTCGCCAGCAGGTGCCGGGTTCCGGCCAGCTTCAGGATGCTCATCTCGGGCCCTGGCAGCCCACCGGCCTTCATGTTCGCGATGGCCCGCTTGGTCGTGAAGCCGAGCACCTTGTTCTGGATGTAGAGCTCCGCCAGGTGGTCGCGGATGATCGGGTCCTCGTTGCGGCCCATCACCTTCGTCAGCGCGATGATCCGCTCGAAGGGACCGGGACCGCGGCCGAGTCCCATGCCGCTGCCGATCGACGCCCGCTCGTTCATCAGCGTCGTCACCGCGACACCCCAGCCGCCGCCGACCTCACCCAGGCGGTGGTCGTCGGGGATGCGCACGTCGTCGAAGAACACCTCGTTGAAGCCCGCACCGCCGGTCATCTGGCGCAGCGGTCGCACCTCGACCCCGGGGGTGTCCATGTCGACCAGGAACGCGGTCATGCCGGCGTGCTTCGGCGCGTCGGGATCGGAACGGCAGATGATCTCGCCGATGCCGGCGTGCTGCGCGTTCGAGGTCCACACCTTCTGGCCGTTGATGATCCACGAGTCCCCGTCGCGCTCGGCGCGACACGACAGGCCGGCCAGATCGGAGCCGGCGCCCGGCTCGCTGAAGAGCTGGCACGCGATCAGCTCACCCCGGTAGAGCGGCTGCAGGTAGCGCTCGGCGATCTCGGGCCGGGCGTGGGCGGCGATCGTCGGCGCGACCATGCCGAGGCCGATGGTGAAGATCGACTGGTCGGGCAGCTGGTAGCCCGACTCGAGCGCCCGGTAGGCCCGCAGGTACTCCGAGCCCAGTCCACGTCCGCCCCGCTCGACCGGTCCGTCGATCCAGCCGAAGCCGGCGTCGAAGCGCTTTGCGGCCCACTCACGCGCCGCGGCGACCTGGGCGAGCTCCTCGTCGGGGTCGCCCTCCTCGACGATGCCGACGAAGTCGTCGCCCTCGCCCCACACGAACTCGGTGCGCGCGGGTGCGGGCTCGGCGTTCGCCGACAGGAAGGCGCGGGCCTCGGCGGTGAACTCCTCGAGGGTGGGCGCGGCGGTCGTGGTGGCGTCGGTCGTGGTCGTGTCGCTCGTCACCGCGTCAGTTCAGCACGACTGTTGACACTTCGCCAATAGTGATTCTACCGGGCCCCGTCAGCGCGCTCAGCGAGCCCGACGCAGGCCACGGACCAGGGCACGCTGGTACAGACCTGCCGGCAGGCGCGACATCAGGTCGAACACCTTGGCATCGGGACCGATCAGCGCACGGCGCTTGTTCTTCTCGACCGCCGCGAGGATCTGCTTGGCCGCCTTGGCCGGGGTCGTCATGGCGAGACGGTCGAACGCGTCGCCCGGGTCGCCGTGGTCGCCCGTGAGGTCGTGCACCGCGTCGTCGACCCGTGCGTTGCGGGCGATGTTGGTCTTGATGCCACCGGGGTGGATCGTCGTCGACGACACCGGGCTGCCCGCGATCTCGAGCTCCATGCGCAGCGCGTCGGTGAAGCCACGCACGCCGAACTTCGCCGCGTTGTAGGCGGACTGCGACGGGATCGAGACCAGGCCGAACACGCTCGAGATGTTGACGACGTGACCGTCGCCCGAGGCCTCGAGGTGCGGCAGGAACGCCTTGGTGCCCGACACGACGCCGCGCAGGTTGATGTCCATCAGCCAGTCGAAGTCGGCGTCGTCCATCGCCTCGACGGTCGCGGCGAGCGCGACCCCGGCGTTGTTGAAGATGAAGTTCACCGAGCCGTGCTCGTCGACGACGGTGTCGGCCCAGGCGTAGACCGCGTCGCGGTCCGCGACGTCGAGGCGCTGCGAGGTGACCTTGACGCCGGTGCCCTCGCAGCGGGTGACGGTCTCGGCCAGCCCGGCCTCGTCGACGTCGGCCAGGGCGAGGTGGCAGCCGCGCCGGGCGAGCGCCTCGGCGAGCGCACGACCGATGCCGGAACCGGCGCCGGTGATGGCGGCGACACGACCCTCGAAGCGGTCGGGGGCAGCTCCCGAGGCGCTGGACGACATGGCGGAACCTCCCGGCACCGGGTTGGAGAACTGCATCGACTCGTCGACGACGTCGGAGCGCTTGAGCGCCCGGTAGTCACGCAGGTAGCTCTGGTACACCTGCCACGGGAACTCGGAGCCCTGCTTGGGGAAGCGGTCCGCCGAGCGCTGGACGTAGCCCGACGTCAGGCCGAGCAACGGCTCGGCGGTGACCTCGCCACTCACCCGGTGCGGGGTGCACTGGCGCTGCCCGGTGCGACGCATGTGCTGCAGCAGTCGCACGACGTAGTCGCAGGTCAGGTCGGCCTTCAGCGTCCACGAGGCGTTGGTGTACCCGATCGCGAGTGCCAGGTTCGGCACGTCCTCGATCATCATGCCCTTGTAGGTGAGGCGGTCCGGCAGCTCGACGACCTGCCCGTCGACGCTCACCTCGATGCCGCCGATGAAGAGCAGCTCGAGCCCGGTCGCGGTGACGACGACGTCGGCGGGCAGCGTCTCGCCGGAGCGCAGCAGGATGCCCTCGGCCGTGAACCGGTCGATGTGGTCGGTGACGACCGACGCGGTGCCCGTGCGGATGGCGCGGAACAGGTCGCCGTCGGGCACGACGCACAGGCGCTGGTCCCAAGGGTCGTAGCTCGGCGTGAAGTGCGTCTCGACGTCGTACCCCTCGGGCAGGTGGCGCTCGACGCCCTTGCGCAGCGCGCGCTTCATCATCTCGGGACGTCGACGGCTCAGGTGGTACGAGGCCTGGGTGCCCAGGGCCATGGTCCAGCGCACGGCGTCGCCCGACCAGCGCTGCGGCACGACCCGGCGGATCGTGTCGACCGCGGGGTTCTTCGCCGGGAGCGACGTGATGTAGGTCGGCGAGCGCTGCAGCATCGTGACGTGCTCGGCGCGGTCGGCCAGCGACGGCACCAGGGTGACCGCGGTGGCGCCGCTGCCGATCACGACGACCCGCTTACCGGCGACGTCGAGGTCCTCGGGCCAGAACTGCGGATGCACGATCGTGCCGCCGAAGTCGTCCATGCCCTCGAAGTCGGGCAGGTAGCCGCGGTCGTAGCGGTAGTAGCCGGTGCACGAGAACAGGAAGCCGCAGGTCAGCTGGACGGTCTCGACGTCACCGTCGGGTTCGCCGCCGTCGCCGCGCTGCCCACGTTCGACCGTCAGGGTCCATCGGGCCTCGTCGGTCGACCACGCAGCGGCCACGATCCGGTGGTGGAAGCGGATGAGCTGGTCGGTGCCGTCCTCGGCCGCGGTGTCACGGATGTACTGGAGGATCGACGCGCCGTCCGCGATCGAGCGCTCGCCCTGCCACGGCCGGAACGGGTAGCCGAGGGTGTGCATGTCGGAGTCCGAGCGGATGCCCGGGTACCGGAACAGGTCCCAGGTGCCGCCGATGGCGCCGCGGGACTCCAGGATCGCGACGCTCGCCCATGGTGCACCGGTGGTGACGTGGTGCGCGGCGCCGATGCCGGACAGGCCGGCGCCGACGATGACGACGTCGAGATGTTCGAGTTGTCCTTCGGTTGATGCTGCGGGCGACACGGGATCAGGCCGTCCGGGCGTTGCCGACGAGCAGCTCGTTCAGCGTGCCGTCGTCGCCGAAGAGCTCGTCGCGCCAGATGCGGATCACCTCGGAGGAGTCGATGTCGTCGGGGTGGAAGCCCTTGCGGTCGTACTCCTTGAGCGCACGCCACACCTTGCGGCTGACCAGCGGCGAGCGGCGGAACGTCCGCCAGCTCTCGCGCAGGCGGCCCTTCTCGTAGGTCGCCTCGTCACGGGCGAGCGAGATCGCGACCTGGGCGGCCATGCCGAGCACGAACCCGTAGCGGATGCCGATCATCGTGAAGATGCGAAGGCGCTCGGTGCCGCCCACCGCGCGGTACACGTCGAACGCAACCGCCTTGTGCTCGGACTCCTCGAGCGCGTGCCAGAGGAACAGGTTCAGCACCGCCTCGTCGCCGAAGAGACGCTGGGCTTCTTCGTCGGTCAGGATCAGCTCGGCGAGCGTGGCGGTGAAGTGCTCGAGCGCCGCGGTGACGGCGAGGTTCGAGATGGGCGGCGCGACCTTCTCGCGGAACTCGAGGCCACGCCGGGTGAAGCGCTCGAAGAACTTGGTCGGGTAGCCGAGCTCGGCGAGACGGTCGTTGAAGGCTCGATGCTCACGGCCGTGCATCGCCTCCTGCCCGATGAAGCCCGACACCTGCGCCTTGAGCTCCGGGTCGGTGATCTGGCTGCGGTAGTGGCGCACGGAGCGCACGAAGAAGTCCTCGCCGTCGGGGAAGACCGCCGAGAGCGAGGCCGCCAGGTGGCTGAGGATCAGGTCCTCGTCCGCGGCGAAGTGCTTGGGCAGGTTGCGCAGCGTCTCCTCGAACGAGATGCGCCGGGTCGGCACCTTCCGTTCGGCAACCGTGCGGGTCGCCGTCGCCGAGGACGCATCGGTGAGGTCGATCGTGCCGTCGGTGCTGCTGCCGTCGGTGGTGCTGTCGGTGATCGGGGGATCGGTGATCAGTTCGGCCATGTGGTCACCGTAGAACATTTGAGTAATTCACTCAATCCCTCAGATGCTCGAATTCTTGGTACGCTGACAGCGTGTCCGTGACCACCACCCCGCCAGAGGCACCCGGCGAACCGTCGGGCAAGGGCGCCCAGACGAGCCGTGCGATCCTCGACGCGGCCATCGCACGCTTCGGCCGCGACGGGTACCGGGCCACGTCGGTCGCCGACATCGCCCGCGACGCCGGCGTCGGCGGCACGGTCACCTACGCCTACTTCCCCAACAAGGAAGCGCTGTTCCTGGCCGCGGTCGACGCCGACGCCGCCGGCGTGATCGGCGAGGGTCTGTCGAGCATCCTGGCCGCGGACCGCACCGAGGACGGCGCGACGCTCGTCGACTGGCGCCAGACGCTCACCTTCACGATGCTCGAGGCCGTCGAACGGCATCCGTTGGCGAAGCGATTGCTCGGCGGGCTCGAGCCCGAGGTCACCGCCCGGGTGCTCGAGATCCCGGCGCTGGCCGAACTGCGCGTCGCCTGCGCCGAACGCCTGCGGGCGGACCAGGCCAGCGGCAGGGTGCGCGCCGACCTCGACCCGGACACCATCGCCAACGGCCTGATCGCGATCATCCTGTCGCTGCTCATGTCGATGGTGCAGCTCGGCGGCGACGTGACCGCGCACTACGCGGACGACGTCACCGCCGTCTTCGGCGCGGCGCTCGACCCGCCCCGCTGAGCAGTCCCGGCACGCCTCACCCGCCGATCAGCTCGAACCGAGTGTGAGGGCCAACGCCTGCGCGCCGCTGTGGCGGAACGCCGCGGCGAGCTGCTCGCCGCCGAGCCCGCGCGGCACCGCCAGGACCGCGCCACCGGAACCAGCCGACGTCGCTGCGCACCCGCGGGTGCGCGCCGTGGCAGCGAGCGCAGCGGTCGAGCGGTCCAGTGCACCGAGTGAGTCACGCAGCTCGCACGTCGCGTCGACCGCGGCGGCGAGGGCGTCGAGATCGACCCGGGTGACGGCGTCCGCCGCGGCGCCCGCGGCCTCGGCGAGCAGCTCGACGGTGCGCACCACGAGGGGCTCGCCCGCCATCGCCCGGTCGTGCAGCTCGCCGTGCAGGCGGCCCGACGGAGCGGCGCCCGCAGGGTCCCACGCGACGACGAGCTCGACCGGTCCGCCGGGTCGCACCGGGGTCATGGCGGGCACCCGGTGACCGGCCTCGGTCGAAGTCGCCCGCGTGTCGACCAGCGTCGGCACGTCGTTGGCCTGCACCGCCCGGTCCATCCAGCCCGCTGCCACGCCGAGCTCGACCGCCTCGGTCTCGAGCGCGAGCGCGGCGAGCACCTGGGGCGACAGCGCGACCTGCCAACGAGCGGCGAGGGCCCGCAGCGCTGCGGTGATGATCGCGGAGGAGCCGGCGAGCCCGACCGAGCGTGGGATGTTGGTCGACCAGACGGCCTCGAACGGGTCGTCGCCGTCACGACGACGAGCTGCCGCGGCGAGCGACTCGTCCTCGGCGCCGAGCGCGTCGAGGTGTCGGCTCAGCGTGACGACCGCCGCGCTGACCAGGCGGTCGCCGCCGTCGTGGCCGTAGCGCCCCGCGTGCTCGACCAGCTCCGCGACGCTCGACCAACCGGCGACCGACCGGCTCGCCCGCACGCCGAGGCGGGTCGACTCGCGCAGCTCGACCGTCGCGTACAGCCCGGGGATCGGCACGGCGAACGCCGCGCCGCCCAGCGCGTCCGAGGGGTTGCCCGCCACTCCTGCACGGGCGACCGCGCGGCCGGCCTGTGAGCACGTCGACGACATCCGGGCAGTGTGTCACCCGCGGGCTCAGCTCAGGTAGCCGAGCGCGTGCGCCTCTCGCCGGAGCGCGTCGCGATGTGCCGGATGGGCGATGGCGCTCAGGCGCAGCGCACGCTCGCGCAGCGTCGCGCCGCGCAGCTCCGCGACACCCCACTCGGTGACGACCTTGTCGACGGTGTTCTTCAGGGTCGTGACGACCGAGCCACGGGTGAGTCGGGCGACGATCTTCGAGGTCGAGCCGTCGTTCGTCGTCGAACGGGTCACCAGGAACCCCTGGCCGCCGTTGCTGAACATCGCGCCCCTGGCGAAGTCGGCCTGACCCCCGGACCCGGAGTAGTAGCGGCCGCCGATCGTCTCGGACGCCGCCTGGCCCAGCAGGTCGACCTCGGTCGTCGCGTTGATCGACACCACCATCGGGTTCTGCGAGACCACCCGCGGGTCGTTGACGAAGTCGACGGGGAGGAACTCGATCGCCGGGTTCTCGTGCAGGAAGTCGTAGAGGCGACGGGTGCCGAGCGCGAAGGTCGTGACGCTGCGGTTGGGGTTGCGACGCTTGTGCACGCCGGTCACCGCACCCGACTCGATCAGGTCGACCATGCCGTCGGACATCAGCTCGGTGTGGATGCCCAGGTCGCGGTGATCCTTCAGCGAGGCGAGCACCGCATTGGGGATCGAGCCGATGCCCGCCTGGATCGTGGCCCGGTCCGGCACGCGCTCGGCGATCAGCCGGGCGATCTCGAGGTCGACCTGCTGGGGTTGGGTGGGCTGCACCTCGGGCAGCGGCCGGTCGACGAGCGACCACCCGAGCACCTGGCTGACGTGCACCGTGTTCCGGCCGAAGGTCCGCGGCATCTGCTCGTTCGCCTCGAGGAACACCGGCCAGTGCCCGAGGAACGACGAGACGTAGTCGGCGTTGGTGCCCAGGCTGAAGTAGCCGTGCCGGTCGGGCGGCGACGCCGCGGCGAGGATGAGGCCCGTGCCGCAGTTGTGGCGCAGCACGAGCGGCACCTCGCTGAAGTGCGACGGCACGAAGTCGATGCCGTGGGCGTGCAGGTGCCGTCGGGTGATCGGCGACAGGAAGTACGAGACGTGGCGGAGCCGGTCGCCATGTCGACCGTCGAGGTAGGGACGGTCGACGAGCGCGTGCATCTGGTGCACGCGCACCCCGTCGAGTCGATCCGCGGCGGCCTCGACCGCGTCGAGCAGCTCGACGGGCTCACCCGCTGCCATGGGCACGATCAGCTGGGTGCCGACCCCGATGTGGTCGAGCACCCGCTCGGGAGCGACTGGTCGCTGCGGTCCGTCCACCCGCCGGAGGCTAGGTGAACGCGATCCCCGCGGGGCGGCGACCGGCCGCTACGGTCCCGGGGGTCCGGCGTGCCCAGCGCACCAGGCCCGCCGGGGAACGAGAGAGGTCCCATGTCGAATCTCGGTGAGCCGGCCTTCGCCGGCCACATCGCGGACACCGTCGCCGACTCGCGCCCGTGGTGGCCCGATCCGCAGCCCCGCCGGCCGAACGTCGTGGTGATCGTGCTCGACGACGTGGGCTTCGCCGACCTCGGCTGCTACGGCTCCGAGGTCGACACGCCGAACATCGACGCGCTCGCCGGCGACGGCCTGCGCTTCACGGGCTTCCACACGACGACGCTCTGCTCGCCGTCGCGTGCGTGCCTGATGACGGGGCGCAACCACCACAGCGTCGGCATGTCGATGGTCGCCGAGTGGGACACCGGCTACCCGAACTCGCGCAGCCGCATCACGCCCGCTGCGGCGACGCTCGCCGAGGTGCTCTCCGACCACGACATCGCGACCTTCGCGGTCGGCAAGTGGCACCTCGCACCTCCGCAGGAGACGACGCAGGCCGGCCCGTTCCACAACTGGCCGCTCGGCAAGGGCTTCGACCGCTTCTACGGCTTCATGTCGGGCTACACCGACCAGTACTTCCCGGAGCTGGTGCGCGACAACAGCGTGGTCGAGGCACCTCGTCGACCCGAGGACGGCTACCACCTGAGCGAGGACCTGGTCGACGAGGCGGTCTCGATGCTGACCGATCACCTGGCGCTCGCGTCGGAGCGACCCTTCTACCTGCACCTCGCGTTCGGGGCCTGCCACTGGCCGTTGCAGGCGCCCCCCGAGTTCCTCGAGAAGTACCGGGGCCGCTACGACGCGGGGTGGGACGTGCTGCGCGAGGAGCGCTTCGCCCGCCAGCTCGCCGAGGGGATCGTGCCCGCCGGCACCGAGCTGCCCGCGCACGACGACGGGGTGCGCGACTGGGACGAGCTCGACGACGGTGCCCAGCGCTTCGCCGCACGACTGCAGGAGGCCTACGCCGCGTTCCTCGACCACACCGACGTCCAGATCGGCCGGCTGGTCGAGTTCCTGCGCGACGCCGGTCAACTCGACGACACCGTCGTGGTGCTGCTGTCCGACAACGGTGCGAGTCAGGAGGGCGGCCCGTCGGGCTACCTCAACTTCTCGCGCTTCTTCAACGTGCTCCCGACCGACATGGCCGCCGGGATCGAGCGGCTCGACGAGATCGGCGGGCCGACGGTGCAGCCTGCGTACCCGACCGGCTGGGCACAGGTCTCGAACACTCCCCTGCGTCGCTTCAAGGGCAACACCCACGAGGGCGGCGTGCGCGACCCGCTCATCGTGCGCTGGCCGGGCGGCATCACCGACCCCGGAGCGATCCGCACGCGCTTCCAGCACGTCGTCGACC
Organism: Actinomycetes bacterium; assembly: GCA_023389745.1. Lineage (GTDB taxonomy): Bacteria > Actinomycetota > Acidimicrobiia > Acidimicrobiales > Microtrichaceae > JAFAFN01. The sequence continues at coordinate 23,089 of JAEWED010000215.1, read as the reverse complement.
TGTATCCGACGTTGCTCGAGGTCCTCGGCATCGACGCACCCACGGTGCGAGCCGGCGTCGACCAGCTCGAGGTGCACGGCACCAGCTTCGGTGACTCGCTGCGCGGCCACGAGGCCGAGGTGCCCAGGACCCAGTACTTCGAGATGGGCGGCCACCGGGCCATCTACTCCGACGGCTGGAAGGCCGTGACGTGGCACATCCCCTACTCGTCGTTCGACGACGACCGCTGGGAGCTGTACCACGTCGACGAGGACTTCTCCGAGGTGCACGACCTGGCGGCCGAACATCCCGAGAAGCTCGCCGAGCTGGTCGAGCTGTGGTGGTCCGAGGCGCGGCGCTTCGGCGTGCTGCCCCTCGACGACCGCCTGGTCGAACGACTCAACTCGCTCGGGCCCCCGGGCACCGGTCGGCACCGCACGCACTTCGAGTTCCGCACCGGCGCCACCCGGGTCGCGCCGGTCGCGATCCCGATGATCGCGGACCGCTCCTTCGAGCTGACCGCGCAGATCCTGGAGCGTCGCGCCGGCGATGACGGCGTGCTCGTCGCCCACGGCGGAGTCGGCGGCGGCTACGCCTGGTTCGTGCTCGAGGACCGGATGGTGTTCGAGTACGACCGGGGCGGCGAGCGCACGGTGCTCGCCGCCGACGTGGCGCTGCCCGAGGGACCCTCGACGGTAGGGCTCTCGTTCCGTCGGACCGGTTCGCTGTCGGGTGTCGCCACGCTGTCGATCGGCGGCGAGCCGGTGGGCGAGGTCGAGGTGCCCCACACCCTCGGCGTGGTCACCTCGACCGGTGGCTTCCAGATCGGCGCCGACACCCAGTCGCCGGCGAGTCCGTCCTATGCCGCACCGTTCCGCTTCGCCGGTCGCCTCGGCACGGTGCGGCTCGAGCTCGGCGACGACCGGGGCGAGCTGTCGATCATGGAACTGCTGGTGCAGGACTGATCGACGGCCCACCCCGGCCCGGCCCCATCGGAGCTGGCCCGCTCACCGCGATCGGCTCAGAAGCCGATCGCGGTGGTCGGCAGCGGGATGTTCACGATCGGCGGCAACGGCAGGATCAGGTCGAGCCCGAGCACGCCGAGACCGGCGCCGTTGATGGTGAACGTCGGATCGGTGAGGGTGATCGTCCGGGCCTCGAGGTTGAGTGTGGCCGCTCGCACCAGCACCGACGACGGGATGATCAGGTCGACCTGGACCGGCACGGACAGCAGGCCGCACTGGAGCGTCAACGTCGACAGGATGAAGCGGGCCTGGGGGATGTTCACCCTGACGTCGGGCACGGTGATCACCGGCCGGGACGGGTCGATCCGCACCCGCGGGATCGTCACGGTCGCGCCGACCAGGCGGACGCCGGGAGGCTGGTAGCCGATGTTGCAGAGCGCCAGCGGGATCGTGGTCGCCGGCGGGCGGATCTCGATCGGCGGCAGCGGGATCGTCAGCGGACCCAGGTCGACGTCGATGCCCCCGCCGCCGGCGGGCGGTGAGGGTGCGGCACAACCCGCGCCGACGACGCCGAGCACGGCGATCATCGCCACTGCGACCAGGCGCGGTCCGCCGCGTCGGGCACGCATCGGTGCCCGCGTCGAAGTGTCCATGTCGTTCCTCCATCGGTCGCCACCGGTCCCCCGGCGCCGGTGACCCCCGTCACCCGAGCGGCCCGGTACCCGCAACCACGACCGTTCAAGCACGCGTCGCAGATTTTCCGGGAGGGTGGGGTTAGCGTCACCTCATGACCGATCTGCCAGACCCGTCAGCGGCCGACACGCTCGTGGGGGCGCTGACCAGCCTGCGAGCGTTGGGCTACACCTCGAACTTCCTCGCGACCGACGGCGGCAGGCTGACCTGCTCCGAGTGCGGGACGGAGCTCGACCCTGCAGTGATGGAGATCGACCACACGATCCGGTTCGAAGGAGCGTCGAACCCCGACGACGAGTCGATCGTGCTGGGCATCTCGTGCCCGAGCGACTGCGACTGCAAGGGCGTCTACACCACCGGCTACGGGCCGTCCGCCGGGGTGCGCGACGGGCGTGTGCTCCGGGCGCTCGCAGGTCGTCCCCTGCGGTGAGCGACGCCGTCGTCCTCGAGCTCGACGGGCACGACGTGCGGGTCACGAGCCCGGACAAGGTCTTCTTCCCCGCCACCGGCCAGACCAAGCTCGACCTGGTCGAGTACTACCGGTCCGTCGAGGGCCCGTTGCTGCGCGCGATGGGTGGTCGACCGGTGCTGTTGGAGCGCTACCCCGACGGTGCCGGCAAGAAGTCGTTCTTCCAGAAGCGCGTCCCGAAGGGCGCGCCGGAGTGGCTCACGACCACGACCGTCGAGACCCCGAACGGGACGACCTCGAACGCGTTGGTCGCCGTCGACCTGGCCCACGTGATCTGGGCGGTCAACATGGGCTGCCTCGGCTTCCACGTGTGGCCGTACCGGGTCGTCGACGGGGCCGGAGGGGCCGGCTCGCCCGACGTCGTCGACGAGCTGCGCATCGACCTCGACCCGCAACCCGGCCAGGACTTCGGCGACATCCGCGACGCCGCAGCCGCCGTGAAGGAGCTGCTCGACGAGCTCGGCATCGCCGCAGCGCCCAAGACGTCGGGATCGCGTGGCCTGCACATCTATGCGCGGCTCGAACCCCGATGGAACGCCACCGAGGTGCGCGCGGCAGCGGTCGCGCTGGCACGCGAGCTCGAGCGGCGCCACCCGGACCGCCTGACCGCGGCGTGGTGGAAGGAGGAGCGGGGCTCGCGGGTCTTCATCGACTACAACCAGAACGCGCCGCACAAGACGGTGTTCGGTGCGTGGTCGGCCCGTCCGCGGGTCGGCGCGCAGGTGTCGACGCCGCTGTCGTGGGACGCGCTCGCCGAGGTCGTACCCGACGAGCTGACGATCTCGACGGTGCCGGAGCGCGTCGAGCGCGGCGGTGACCCCTGGGCAGACCTCTCCGACGCACCGCAGTCGATCGAGGTGCTCCTCGACTGGTTCCGACGCGACCTCGACGACGGGCTCATGGACGCGCCCTGGCCGCCGGTCTACCCGAAGCAGCCGCTCGAGCCGCCCAGGGTCGCACCGAGCCGCGCCCGGAAGGAGCCGGCGGAGCAGCACCCCGCCGGCGAGGAGGGGCCGTGACGACCGAGCGCACCCGATCGTGGTGGGGATGGGGCTGGGCCGACCAGGCCTACTCCGACGAGCGCTGCGCGGCCTTCGGCGCCATGATCCCCGGCCTGCGGGACCGTCCCGTGCCGGTGCCCTCGCTCGATGACGTCGAGCTGCCCGCACCGCGGGTCGGCGCGCCGACCGCGCTGTCCGAGGTGCTCTCCGACGACCGCTCCCAGCGAGCCGGCCACACCCACGGCAAGGCGTACCGCGACGTGGTGCGCTCCCTCGCCGGCGATCTCTCCGCAGCCCCGGACCTGGTCGCACGGGCGCGCACCGAGGCCGACGTGGTCGCGGTGCTCGACTGGGCGTCGGACCACGACGTCGCCGTCGTGCCCTACGGCGGCGGCAGCTCGGTCGTGGGCGGCGTCGAGTACCGCGGCGACGCCCACCGCGGCGTGGTGTCGCTCGACCTCAGTGCCATGGACCGGGTGCTCGAGGTCGACCCGACGAGCCGTGCGGCGCGCATCCAGGCCGGCGCCCTCGGTCCCGTGCTCGAGGACCAGCTGCGCCCGCAGGGCTACACGTTGCGCCACTTCCCGCAGAGCTTCGAGTTCTCGACCCTCGGGGGCTGGCTCGCGACACGGGCGGGCGGCCACTACGCGACGCTGCACACCCACATCGACGACTTCGTGGAGTCGCTGCGTGTCGTGACCCCGGTCGGGGTGAGCGAGTCGTGGCGCCTGCCCGGCTCCGGCGCCGGCCCCTCGCACGACCGGCTGTTCCTCGGGTCCGAGGGCACGCTCGGCGTCATCACCGAGGCCTGGATGCGGCTGCAGGAGCGCCCCAGGTTCAAGCGCTCGACGTCCGCGACCTTCGACGCCGTCGGCGACGCGATCGCCGCGACCCGGGCGATCGCGCAATCAGGTCTGCACCCCGCGAACTGCCGCCTGCTCGATCCCGGTGAGGCCGCGATGTCCGGCATCGGCGACGGGAGCACCAGCGTGCTCGTGCTCGGCGTCGAGTCGGCCCACTCGCCGGTCGACCACTCGCTGTCGCTGCTCGTGGAGCTCGCGCAGGACCACGGCGGCCAGGTCTCGGAGCCGAGCGACGACGATGCCGGCTCACGCGAGGGCAGTGCCGTCGCCGAGGGGGACGTCGCGGCCGAGGCGTGGCGGTCGTCGTTCCTGCGCATGCCGTACCAGCGTGACGGGCTCGCACGGATGGGCGGCATCGTCGAGACCTTCGAGACCGCCACCACCTGGGATCGCGTCGAGGCGCTCTACCACGACGCCCTCGCCGTGCTGCGCGATGCGGTGCGGCAGGTCACCGGGGCCGACGGGCTGGTGAACTGCAGGTTCACCCACGTCTACCCCGACGGCGCCGCGCCGTACTTCACGGTCATCGCCGCGGGCCGGCCGGGCCAGGAGCTCGCCATGTGGGACGAGCTCAAGGCGACGGCGATGGACCTGCTCGTCGAGCACCGGGCGACCGTCACCCACCACCACGCGGTGGGTCGGGACCACCGACCGGGGTACGACCGCCAGCGGTCCGAGGTGTTCGCCGCAGCGCTCGGTGCGGCGAAGACGGCGTTGGATCCCGCCGGCATCCTGAACCCGGGTGTGCTGATCGGCTGACCCGGGCCCGACTCGGTGCCCTCGGCGCGGCGGTCCTACGATCGCTGCATGCGCCAGTACCTCGAGCTGCTCGACACGGTGATGCGAGAGGGCGAGGACCGCACCGACCGCACCGGCGTCGGCACGCGCTCGATCTTCGGCTGGCAGAGCCGCTACGACCTCGCGGACGGGTTCCCGCTGATGACCACGAAGAAGGTGCACACCCGCTCGGTGATCGTCGAGCTGCTCTGGTTCCTCGCCGGTCGGACCGACAACGACTGGCTCAACGAGCGCGGCGTGACGATCTGGGACGAGTGGGCGACCGAGGAGCAGACCGCTCGCTTCGGCCGTCCCGCCGGCGAGCTCGGGCCGGTCTACGGGCACCAGTGGCGCAACTTCGGCGCGACCCTGCTGCCCGACGGGACCTACGCGGATGACGGCACCGACCAGCTCGCGCACGTCGTCGAGCAGATCCGGACCAACCCCGACTCGCGTCGCATGATCGTGTCGGGGTGGCATCCCGCCGAGGCCGAGCAGGTCACGTTGCCGCCGTGCCACACGCTGTTCCAGTTCCACGTCTCGGGCGACGGCCGACTGTCGTGCCAGCTCTACCAGCGCTCCGCCGACATCTTCCTCGGCGTGCCGTTCAACATCGCCTCGTACGCGCTGCTCACCCACATGGTCGCCCACGTGACGGGCCTGCGGCCCGGCACGTTCGTGCACACCATCGGCGACGCGCACCTGTACTCGAACCACCACGAGCAGGCGACCGAGCAGCTCTCGCGCACCCCGCGGCCGCTGCCGCGCCTGACGCTCGATCCGACGGTGACCGAGCTCGACGACTTCCGTCTCGAGCACATCACGATCGAGGGCTACGACCCCGCTCCCGCCCTGCCCGCGCCGGTCGCCGTATGAAGCCGGTAGCGGCGTGACCACGATCGTCGTCGCGACCGCGAACGGTGGCGCGATCGGGCGCGACGGCGCGCTGCCGTGGCACCTGCCCGAGGACCTCGCACACTTCCGCCGCGTGACCATGGGCCACACCCTGGTGATGGGCCGGCGGACCTGGGAGTCGATCGGTCGGCCGCTGCCGGGACGCCGCACGGTCGTCGTGACCGCTCGTGACCTGGAGCTGCCCGACGGCGTCGTCAGGGCGGCCGATCCCTCCGCCGCGCTCGAGCTCGCCCTCGCCGAGGACGACGACCCGTCGATCGTCGGTGGCGCCACGATCTACGAGGCGCTGATCGACCGGGTCGACCGCATCGAGCTGACCCGGATCGACCTGGACGTGCCCGATGCCGACACGTTCTTCCGGGTGCCCGAGCGCGACTTCGTCGCGGTGGCGTCGAGGCCCGGCGAGGACCCGTCGGTCACCTACGTCACACTCGTTCGCCGCGACCCGTCGGTCCGGCCATGACCGACGGGTCCGCACCGGCTCGCCCCTGGCGGCGCCGTGCCGTGTGGGCCCTGGGCGCGGTGGTCGTGGTCCTCGTCGCGATCCAGTTCGTGCCGTACGGGTGGACGCACTCCAACCCACCGGTGGTCGCCGATGCGCCGTGGCCCGACGAGCAGTCGGCCCGGATCGCTCGCGAGTCCTGCTACGCCTGCCACAGCAACGAGACCGACTGGCCCGTGTACTCCTACGTGGCACCGATGTCGTGGTTGGTGCGCAGCGACGTCGAGTCCGGTCGCGACGAGTTGAACTTCTCGACCTGGCCCGACGACGACGGCGAGCTCGACGACTCGATCGAGCAGATCCACGAGGGCGGGATGCCCCCTGCGCAGTACACGCTGATCCACCGCGGCGCGGCGTTGGACGACGAGGAGCGCCAGACGCTCATCGACGCGCTTCGAACGATGGAGCAACAGGAACGCGGCGGCCGGGGCTGACCGACCGACCGCCGCGTCCGCTGCGACCGCCGATGTCAGCCGGCCAGGATGCGGGCCTTCTGCGCGGCGAACTCGTCGTCGGTGAGCACGCCCTGGCTGTGGAGCTCGCCGAGCTGCTTGAGCTGCTCGATGACCGGATCGGCCCCGCCCGCCTGCGGCGCGGCGGGTGCGGGCGCAGGTGCCGGCGCCGCCGGAGCGACCTGCTGCTGGTACGCCTGCTGCCGGTCCGCGTAGATCTGCGCGTCGCGGCCGGCGAACTTCTCGGCCTGGCGGCGCTGCACGCGGCCCGACACCGCCGACGCGGTCCCGGCGATGACCGCGGTTCGGGCAACTCCTCTGAGCAGTCCTGGCATCGATGTCTCCTTCAGTCGGCCGCGTCTGCGGCGTCCAGCTCGTCGAGGACGTCCATCAGGACATCCGCCGGGATGCGTTCACGTGCGACGACCTCGGCGCCGGCACCGCGTGCGGCGGCGACGAAGGGGATCGCCCAGCTGTTCTCGTAGACGATGAGCGCCGCGGTCGTGCCGGGTCGGATCGCCTCGGCGGCCTGCTGCAGGTCGTCGTCGCCGAGCAGCCCGGATCGGGCGCCCGCGAACGCGCTGAAGCCTCCGAGGTGCTCCGCGTCGAGGTCGCTCAGGTCGAGTCCGCTGAAGGACCCGTCGGACTCCTTGCGGACGACCACCAGGTCGTAGATCCGGACGATGCCGGCGTCGACCAGGTCGAGCAGCGCCGAGGCCGCCGGACCGGTGGGCCGATCCCCCGGGAACTCCAGCAGGATGAAGTCGACAGGGCCGTACACACCCTCGAGCTGGTCGGTCATCGTCACCGCACTCCTTCCGTGGACGCTGCGACGCGCACGCGGCCGAGACGTAGTGTCCGCCGCCGTCCGGCGCGGCACATCGCCCTGCGCGGGTGATGTGGTGGTGGAGGAACCGGCCCACGATGCACCGTCGATCGGCTCGTCGGGCCGCGCTCGGGGAGGTGGCCATGGCCAAGAAGCACCGCAAGCACCAGCACCGCAAGCACCCGCACCGCAAGCACCCGCACCTGGAGGACCAGCGCTCCACTGAGCAACACCGCGGGAAGCGGGCACGGCATGGTTCGCTGGAGCGCTCGGGTGAGCTGCGCCCGCTCCCGAGCGATGCACCGTCGGAGCTGCCGCGTCGGATGCGCCGCAAGGACTACGAGCGCGAGCTCGCCCGGCTCCAGGGCGAGCTGGTGCACCTGCAGCAGTGGGTCGTCGAGACGGGCGCGAAGGTCTGCATCGTGTTCGAGGGGCGCGATGCGGCCGGCAAAGGCGGTGTCATCAAGCGCATCGCCGAGCGGGTCAGCCCACGGGTGTTCCGCGTCGTCGCGCTGCCCGCGCCGAGCGACCGCGAGAAGTCCCAGATGTACCTCCAGCGCTACGTCCCCCACTTCCCCGCCGCCGGCGAGGTCGTGATCTTCGACCGGAGCTGGTACAACCGCGCCGGGGTGGAGCGGGTCATGGGCTTCGCTCCCGAGGACGAGGTGCAGCGCTTCCTCGCCGTGACGCCCGCGGTCGAGGCCGCGATGGTGCACTCGGGGATCATCGTGTTGAAGTACTGGCTCGAGGTGTCACAGGACGAGCAGACGCGTCGCCTGGAAGGCCGCATCGACGACGAGCGCAAGACCTGGAAGCTCTCCCCGATGGACCTGGAGTCGTATCGGCGTTGGTACGACTACTCGCGGGCACGCGACGACATGCTCGCAGCGACGGACTCCGAGGACGCGCCGTGGTTCCTCGTCGACTCGAACGACAAGCGACGGGCGCGACTCAACGTCATCTCGCACCTGCTCGACGTGATCCCCTACTCGCGGGTCGAGACCCCCGCCGTCGAGCTCCCGGACCGTCAAGCTCCCGGCGACTACGAGACGCCGTCGGGCGAGCACCGCTGGGTGCCCGCCCGGTTCTGAGCGCCTCGGCCGTACCGACCGGCGCTCAGCCCAGGATCAACACGGCGGCGAGCGCCACCACGAAGCCGATCTCGACCGGCACCGCCGTGCGGGTGTAGCGCTCCGACCACCCGCCGTCGACGGTGGCGCCGAGCACCCGCACCACGAGGATCGCAGCGGCGATCATCAGCACGCCGACCAGCGCCTCGCGACCGAGGTCGTTCAGGCCGAGGTAGCCGACGAACCCCGCGAGCCCCAGCGCGAGTGCGCCGTAATAGCAGCGGACCTCGGTGCGACCCGCCGGGCCGAGCGGACCCAGGTCGTACATCGCGACCGCCTCGGGACGGACCAGGAAGAGCGTCCCGGTGACCAGGAAGTACCCGACGACCACGACCACCCCGATGTCGATGAGTTGCATCGGGACATCATGGTCGACCCGCCACCGACGGGCGGTCGGCCGGGTGACGATCGACCCGCGATCGACTCGCGATCAGCTCGCGGTCACGATCATGACCACGCCGAAGATGCCGAAGAGCACCGACGACCCGATCCGGGTGGCGCGGTCGGGGATGCGTGCGCCGATCGCCCGGCCGACGAGCACGCCGATCACCCCCGACGCGATGATCCCGATCGTCGCGCCGATCCACACGAGCACCGGTGAGCCCTGCGCGGCGAGGGTCGCGGTCGCCAGCATCGTCTTGTCGCCGAACTCGGCGACGAACATGGCCGAGGCGACGGTGAGCACCACCCGGCCGCCTGCGGGAGCCGCGGCGACCTCGTCGTCGTCGTCATCATCGTCGTCGTCCTGGCCGGGGCGCAGTCCCCACGCCGCGAACGCGAGGAAGAGCACACCGCCGCCGATGCCGACCGCACGGGTCGGCAGCGCCTCGCCGATCAGGCCGCCGATCAGCACCGACACCAGGTTGGTCGCCATGTACGCGAGCGCGACCCCGGCCAACACGGGTGCGAGTCGGTGGCGGGCACCGAAGCCGAGCGCGACGAGCTGGGTCTTGTCGCCGAGCTCGGCGAGGAAGACGATGCCCATGGCGGCGAGCAGTGAGTTCATGTGTGGGATCCCGTTCAGTGTCAGGGTCCGGGATCAGGGCACGCGGCCTTCGACCCGGACGATCGTCCGTCGGTCGAAGGTCTCGCCCACCTGCAGCTGCAGGTCGAACGTCCGGGTGGTGGCACCAGTGTGTCGAACGTCCGTTGGGGGCTACTCCCCTTCAGGGCGACACTCTAGGGTCGGCGCTCGCTCAGCGGCGAACGTTGCGGCGCGGCACGATGATCAGCTCGCCCGAGCGCGGGTTGGTGACGATGTCGACCTCGCACTCGTAGACGTCGCCGAGCAGCTCCTCGGTCATCACGACCTCGGGTGGCCCCTGGGCGGCGACGCCACCGCGGGAGAGCACGACGACCCGGTCGGCGTGGGCCGCCGCCAGGCCGAGGTCGTGCAGCACCACCACCACGGCGTCGCCTCGTTCGGCCTGGCGGCGCGCCAGGTCGAGCACCTGCTCCTGGTGGCGGATGTCGAGGGCCGCGGTGGGCTCGTCGAGCAGCAGCACCGGTGCCTGCTGCGCGAGCACCCGGGCCAGCGCCGCTCGGGCTCGTTCGCCACCGGAGAGCGACATGAACACGCGGTCCGCGAACTGCAGGACGTCGGTGTCGACCATCGCGTCGTAGACGATCTCGTCGTCGAGCTCCTCGGCGTCGAGCCCGGCCCACGGCGCCCGCCCCATGCGGACGGCCTGCACGACGTTGAACGGGAACGACAGGCCCACCTGCTGCAGCAGCACCGCACGGCGCATGGCGAGCTCGACGGTGCTCCACTCCGACAACGGTGCCCCGTCGATGTGGACCGTGCCGCGGGTCGGCTCCAGGTCGCCCGCGAGCACCGCCAGCAGGGTCGACTTGCCGGCGCCGTTGGGCCCGACCAGCGCGAGGACCTCACCGGCGCGCACCTCGACGTCGACGCCGTCGAGCACGCCGACCGGGCCGAACGACAGCGCGACGTCCTGCGCCGACATGACCACCGAGCCGGGAGCGGCGCGCTCGGGGAGCCGGACCGGGCGCCGGACCAGGCCTGCCAGGCTCATCCCCAGCCGCCGGAGTTCGCGCGCTCGCGGCGCAGCAGCCAGAAGAAGAACGGGCCGCCGACGAGTGCGGTGAGCATGCCGATGGGCAGGTCCGCGTAGTCGACGGCGTTGCGGGCCACGAGGTCGGCGAGCACGAGCACGACCGCGCCACCCAGGATGCTGGCCGGCACCAGCGCGCGGTGCGCGGGACCAATGAGCATGCGCACGACGTGCGGCACGATCAGACCCACGAACGCGATGATCCCCGCGAAGGCGACGCCCGACGCGACGAGCAGGGCGACGAGCACCACCGCCACCAGACGGAGCCGCTCGACGTTCACCCCGACGTGCCGTGCGGCGCGCTCACCGAGGGCGAGCAGGTCGAGCTTCTTCGCCAGCAGCATCACGCCGATCAGGCCCACGACGACCAGCGGGGTGATGACCCGCACCGACTCCCATCGTGCGCCGTTGAAGCTGCCGAGCTGCCAGAACACGATCTGCTCGCGGGCCTGGGTGTCGCCGAGGAACACGGTGTAGGCGATGATCGCCGCGGTCACCGCGTTCACCGCGATGCCCATCAGCACCAAGGTCACGACTTCGGTCCGGCCCCCCGATCTGGACAGGGAGTAGATCAGCAACGTCGTCGCGAGGCCCGTGAGGAACGCGACCAGCGGGATCGTGTAGCTCCCGATGAAGGCCCACTCGAAGACGATGACCAGGCAGGCGCCGACGGCCGCGCCGCTCGACACGCCGATGACGGACGGCTCGGCGAGCGGGTTGCCGAAGACCGCCTGGAGCACCGCGCCGGCGCCGCCGAGCGCAGCGCCGACGACGATGGCCATCGCCACACGCGGGAACCGGACGTTCCACAGCGCGGCCTCGCCGCGGGGGTGGCTCGGCATCGGACCCACGTCGATGCCGAGTCGGTGCAGGATCGATCCGAGCACCTCGCCCGGCGGCACGTGCAGCTGCCCGTTGCCCGCCGCGATGATCGCGATGACGACGAGGGCGACGGCCAGCCCGATGATCAGGATGGTCGCCTTGCGGGTGTGCACCGGCGGCAGCGTGGCGCTGGACCGGAACGCCTCGGGCAGCACCCGTGGTCCGGATGCCGAGGGTCCCCCCGCCGACGCCCCTGCCGACGTTTCTGCAGCCGCAGCACCGGGGGCGGACGGTTCGCCGCCGATCACCGGGGCGCTCACGGCGCGGTTCGCTCGGCGCCGCCCGAGCCGCCCGAGCCGCCCGAGCCGCTCGAGCCGTCGGTGCCGTAGATCGCCGTGGCGAGCGCTCGCAGCGTGTGCGGGAACTGCGGGCCGAAGCTCAGGACCTCGAAGTCGGTCATGTCGACGACGCAGCCGTTGATGCCGGCGGTCGTGTCGGCCACGCCGGGGACCTCGAGCAGGCCGTCGACGCCGCCCACCGAGTCGAGCCCGTGGCTCATCATCACGTACAGCTCCGGCTCGGACTTCACGAGCCCCTCGGCGTTGATCGGACGGGAGCCCTCGAGGCCGACCTCGCTCGCGACGTCGACGCCGCCGAGCGCCTCGATCAGGTCATCGGCGCCCGAGCCCTCGCCGAACCAGTAGTAGACGCCCGCCGTGCCACGCAGGTAGAGGAACACCATGCGGACGCGCTCGTCGGGGTCCTCGGGCAGCACCGAGGCGACCTGCGCCTCGGCCTCTGCGACCTCGGCCTCGACCCGCTCGGCGAGCTGCGTCCCCCGCTCGGGCACACCGAGCACCTCGGCGACCGCTTCGATCTGCTCGCCGATGACGGCGCGGTTCCGGGTCGAGTCGAGCGTGACCACGGGGATGCCGGCGTCCTTGAGCTGCAGCTGCACCTCGAGCGGCCCGATGCTGTAGTCGGTCAGCACGACGCTCGGGTTCAGGTCGAGGATCGCCTCTGCACTCAGCTCGTGCCCGTTGTGGGTGACGACCGGCAGATCGGCGAGCTCCGGGATGCCGGTGGAGACGTCGCGCCCCACCAGCTGGTCACCGAGGCCGAGCGCGTACACGGTGGTGGCGAGCGTGCCGTAGGTGTCGAGCGCGAGCAGTCGCGACGTGTCGGTCACCTCGACCTGATCACCGGTGAAGTCCGTGACCGTGACCGGGAGCACCGCGTCGGCACCGCCCTCGAGTGGCTCGACCCAGCCCTCGGACTGCGCGGTCGCGGGGGTGCAGTACTCGTCGCCGATGACCCCCTCGGGCGTCGGTGCCGAGCTGCCGTCCCTGTCGCCGGCCGCGTCCTCGGTGCCGGCGGAGCCACAGGCGGCGATCGACACGGCGAGCGCCGCGCACAGCAGTGCACGGCGGGCGGAGCGGACTGGTCTGGTCATCGGCGGTCGGTCCTCGGTCGGGGGGCGTGTCCGGGTGGGCCGTCGGAGATCCGACGACCCACCCGGTCCTACGGGTGGCTCAGGGAGCCAGGTTGTACGCCACGGACACGGGGGCCTGCGGCTTGAAGTGATCGACCGATCCGGCGCTCGTGTAGAAGTACGAGCTGGCACCGGTGACGACCTGGAAGTCGACGAAGCTCTGCGGCCACGAGCCCCAGAACGCCTGGTTCGCCCCGGTCTTCGCCGCCTGCGGCGTCACGGAACCCGGCACGGTCACCGCGGTGTCGAGGTACGACGTGGCGGCGTTGGTGAAGCCGGTCGTGCGGGTTCCCGAGCCGTAGACGTTCGGGATGTCGGCCAGGGTGACCGCCGTCGCGGGGATCGGGGTGCCCGGCGCATCGGGGTTCTCGGCGTCCTTCGCGATGCCGGTGGCGCTGGCGCTGAGCTTGCCGTTGCCGGCGGCGTCGACGGTGAGCACCGGGTCGATGATCTGGAACGGCACGAAGGTGCCGTAGAAGTTGATGGTGAACGCACCGTCCCACTCGATCGTCGCCGCGCCGGTCGTGGTGTTGACCGTGCCCTCGCCGCCGGTGAGCAGGATCCGCTGGTCGAGCTTCGTGGCACCCGTCGCGGTCACCGTCGAGCCGTTGCCGTTCTTGCCGCGGTTCGCGTACGAGACGGCGGACTCGGAGCCGATGTTGACGTAGGTGCCCGCAGCGTTCTTCTTCTGGACGGTGATGTCGCCGTTGGTCGCGAGGTAGGTGGCGTCGTTGGTGGCCGGGGTGGTGCCGGCGTTCCAGAAGTTGTACTGACCCGGCGCGAAGGCGGCGTTGTTGGCCTCCTGGCTGATGGTCCACTGCAGGGTCGCGTTGCTCACGGCCTTGACCGGGTTCGTCGCCACCGTCGTCGACGTCGTCGACGTGGACGACGTCGGTGTCGTCGTGGAGGGCGGGGCCTCGGGCGCGCAGGCGCCGATCACGAGAGCGGCAGCGGCCGCAGCGGCAACGCCCAGGGCCCTGCGACGTGTCGTCGACGATGGCTTCATCAGGTCATCTCCTTGTTGGTTGGCCGACCGCCGCTTCCCACGACGGCCGGTTGCACAGCCGGGCCGCAACGCACGAGCGGGCCGATGGCGGGAGTTAAGGTAGCCTTACAGTCGCTTGTAGGCAACATGTGCTCAAAGGCTCGGTTCGGCCGGTACGTCATGATCGGAGTGCCGACCAACCGCCTTCGCGACGGCCGCGTCGATCTGCGACGACAGCTGCTGGCGATCACGACGCCGGCGACGACGACGCAGCAGGGCCGCGACCACCACGCCGACGAGCACTGCGGCGAGCAGCACGATCGCCGACCACGGCACCAGGGTCGTCGAGGTGCGAGCGATCGCAGGGGCGGCCGAGGGTCGCAGCGGCTCGCCGGCCGGGTCGTAGGGATCGAGCTCGACCGACGAGGTGGTCGAGAAACCCGGCCAGACGCCGTCCACGCGCTGGGTGAACGTGAACGAGTTGTCGGGCAGCAGCTCCAACATGTCGGCCGCCTCGTCGACCCGTTCGGCGAACCCGAGTCCGGTGGCCACCCGGGCGACGCGGGTGGCCCGCAAGCGCACGTTGCCCGTGTTCTCGACGGTGTAGGTGAGCTCCATCGTCCCCGGCGTGAACGGGTTCAGGCTCGGCTCGTACTCGGCCGAGAGCGCCGTGAAGGTGAGCTCCGGGCGCAGCTCACCGCCGACGCGCAGGTAGATGCGGCTGCCGAGGCGACGCTCGATCCGGACGCGGTTGCCGTCGGTGTCCTCCTCGGTGACCGTGAGCGACGTGACGATGCCGCCGACGTGGTCGCCCGCCGACGCGTCCTCGGGGACGACGATCGTGAACGGGACGGTGACCTGGCCACCCGCGGGCACCGTCACCGAAGGGACCTCGGTGGTGGTCCAGGCGCCGATGTCGCGTGGCGGCTCGTCGCCGGCGAGCAGGTCGGTCTCGCCCTCGGCGGTGTTGAAGGCGTCGCTGACGTACACGCCCAGGACGAGCTGCACCGTGCCGTCGTTGGTGACCACGAGCTCGTCGGTCACGGTCTGGCCCGGCTCGGCCTCGAGCACGAAGTTCGGGCGGGCGCTGCCATCCTCGGCCGCGGCCGGGCGCACCGACCAGGTCACCGGGACCTGCGATGCCGCGGCGTCACCGCTGCCGGCTGCGCCACCGTCCTGCGCGCCGGCGCCAGCGGTCGCGGACAACGGAGCGAGCAGCGAGACGAGCGCGAGGACCAGCAGCAGCGGGCGCCGGATCGAACGGTGGGACGCGGGCACGGTGCCGGGGCTCAACCGAGCGCGGTGAGCGTCAACGTGGCGGTGTACGAACCGGCCGGCGTGCTGCTCGGGATGCGCAGGTCGAGATCCGCGCCGACCGTCACGGAGCCCTTCGGGTGACCGGCGGGCGCAGAGGCGAGCGGTGAGACGTCGGCGAGGCCGTTGCCGGCCACCAGGCCCGAGGGCACCGTGCCGCCGGGGATCGCGCCGCCACCCGGGGTCACGACGCGCGGCACCCAGCCCAGGTACTTGCCGGAGAGCCCGCCACTGAAGTTGCTCACCTGACCCGACAGCGACCACGAGGGGCTGCCGTTGCGGGTGTCGATGACGGTCACGCCCGACAGCGCCCCGCCGAAGCGGAGCTCGCCGTCGTCGCCACCGACCTGTTGCAGCGTGACGCCCGACTGGCCGGCGTCGATCGTCCAACGGAACACGTCGTCGGGCAGGCCCTCGCCGTCACCCCCGCCACCGTCGCCGTCGCCGGGGTTGGAGCCGCCGTTGTCGAGCGTCTCGGGCACGTCGACACCGATGGTGATGCCGCCCGACGACCCGGGTGTCGTCGTGGTGGTCACCGACGGTGCCGTCGTGGTGGTCGTCGTCGAACCCGGCAGCGTGGTGGAGGTCGAGCCGGGCGTGGTGGTGCTCGAGCCGCCCGGTGTCGTCGTCGTGGTCGACGGCGCCGTGGTCGCACCGAAGCCGACCGCGATCGGCGCGGGGGCCTTGCGGGCGTCGGCCGCGCCGCCGGAGCTGTACCAGTACGCGCCGAGCCCCAGCTCGGACATGTAGTCGATGAGCGGCGTGGGCCAGGCCCCCCAGCCGTCGTAGAACCGGCTCTGGGGCGCCTCGCTCGACTCGTAGACCACACCCGGGTAGAGCGGCGTGGCGACGAACCCGTCGGCGTTGCGCGAGCCGACGCCGCGCAGCTCGGCGATGACCACACCGTCGCGGGGCACCGCGAGCTCGCGCACATCCGGGTTGTCGATGCTCGACATGTAGCCGCCCACCGTCGCGGTGATCCGGCCGTTGCCGTTCGCGTCGACGGTGAGGAAGGGGTCCTTGAACCAGAACGGCGTCAGGCTGCCGTAGAAGTTGTTGGAGAACGTGCCGCGCCACTGGATCGAGACCTCGCCGGTGACGGGGTCCGCGGTGCCGGTGCCGTTGACGTAGCGCACCTTCTGGCCGAGTCGACGCGTGCCGGCGGGCGTCACGGTCACGCCGTCCTTGTCGCGGCAGCGCGTGGCGTAGTCCGAGACCGGCGCGTAGCTCCCCGCGGCCGTCAGCTTCAGCACGGTCGCGTCGCCGTCGGTCGCCCGGAACGTCGCGAGCGACCCGTCGGACTCACCCGCGCTCATGTAGTTGCACGAGCCGTTGTAGGCCCCGGTGTTGGCCTCGTCGCTGACGGACCACTCGAAGGTCGCCTCGGTGATCTGCGTCGGGGCGGCATCCGCCACGCGGGTCGCGCCGACGACCGACAGGGTCAGCAGCGCCAGCGCGAGGGTCGACACGGCCGCCGCACGCGACCGTCGGGGTGTTGCCGAACCGTCCATCGCTCGCCGCTCGTCCACCCGATGCTCCTGTCGTCGAACGCCCGAACCGTCGATGACCCCGCGGCGCCTCATGCCGCACCCGCCCGACGGCGGGCGAACAGTGCGACACCGCCGAGGACGGCGAGCACTGCGACGATGCCGCCGACGATGAGCCCGGCGGACCCGCCTCCGCCCCCGCTCCCGCTGTCGCCGAAGTCCTGCACCTTGGCGGCGATCTCCTCGGTCTCCTCGACCTCGTCGGCCTCGGCCGAGTCGCCGGCCACCTCGGCGTCGGTCTCGGCCGGTGCCTCGCCGACGGAGCCCACCTCGGCGGGCTGACCCTCACCCGACGCGGGTGTCGCACCGCCGCCGGCGGATCCGTTCGCCGCGGGCGTGCCGTCGTTGCCGCCGCCGTCAGCGGCCGGAGCACCGGCGATCGGGCCCGTCGCAGGGGGGTTGCCGCTGCCGCCTGCGCCGCCGGGAGCGGTGGGGGCCACGATCTGACCCTGCGGGTTGGTGAAGTTGATCGGCGAGAACTGCTCGTTGGTCCGCGAGGACTTGCCGTGTGCACCCCACGTGAGCACTCCGCACTGCACCACCATGCAGTCGACGGTGGCCGCCTGGCCGGTCACCACGTCGACGAACGAGAACTTGGAGCCCCGGACGATCAGGTCCGCCGACCAGTTGCCGGACCCGTCCATGTGGAACGGCGTCGCGTCGCCGGACTCGCCGCCGGCGGTGAACGAGATGAGTCGGACGGTCCCGGTGCCGTCGTCACGGGTCTCGGCGCCGCCGCCTTCACCCGGGTAGCTGTACGTCTGCCCGAAGAGGCCGGCCGCCGTGGTCGAGGTCCGCCAGCTCGGACCCCACTGCCCGCCCGGCTTCACCCAGCCGAACGCCACGTAGACACCGCCGAACACGCTCGAGCCGCAGACGTGCGGCGGCACGAGGTAGTTCGAGCCCGTCACCGTGACCGTCGCCGTCTCGTTCTGGCCGATGGTGGTGCGACTGGGCGTGAGGGTGGGCGCCACCGACGTGTTCGCTCCGCACTGCTGGGCCGGGGCGGACGGCGTTGCCGATGCCGGCACCGCGAGGTAGGTGCCCAAGACCGTGGCGATCACCGCCCCGACGAGTGACGTTCTGACCACCGTTCGACGGAAGGAGGAACCCATGAGCGTGGACGTTAGGCAGTCCTAACGTTCACGGGCAAGCCGGTCCTCACGAGGGTGCGGAGCCGCCGTCGGGAGGGTTCGACGGTTCAGCCGGCGGCGGGGAACAGCCCGGCGCGTGACAGCAGGCCCGGGGTGGTGCGGCCGAGCAGCGCGTCGGTCTGCATCCACTCGACCGCGGCGATCAGCGTGGCGAGGTCGATCCCGGTGTCGTAGCCCATGCGATCCAGCATGAAGGCCACGTCCTCGGTCGGCACGTTGCCGGTCGCGTTGGGTGCGAAGGGGCACCCGCCGATCCCGCCGAGCGAGGAGTCGACGACCGTCACACCCGCCTCGACCGCGGCGGCGACGTTGGCGACGCCGGTGTTGCGGGTGTTGTGGAAGTGCACGCGGAGCTGCTGCCCGTCGCCGTGGTCGGCGATCGCGGCACGTGCGATGTCGATGCGGGCCCGCACGTCGGTCGGCACCGCCACGCCGATCGAGTCGGCCAGCGCGATCTCGACGCCACCCGCCGCCGCGCAACGCGTGACCACGTCGGCGAGACGCTCCGGGGGCACCTCGCCCTCGTACGGGCAGCCGAAGCTGGCCGCCAGCGTGACCGACGCCGGCACGCCGGCAGCCGCCGCGTCGCGGGCGATGTCCTCCCAGGCGGCGATGCAGCCGTCGGTGTCGGTGCCCTGGTTCTTGGAGCTGAACGTGTCGCTCACCACGACCACCGCGTTGACCTCGTCGCAGCCGGCGGCGAGCGCCCGGTCGAGCCCGCGACGGTTGAGCACCAGGCCGATGAACGACGTCGAGCGCAGCGGGTCGTCGGGGGCCGAGGCCGCTCGTCGTCGCAGCAGCTCGGCCATGAGCTCGTCCGCGTCGGCCATCTGCGGCACCCGCGCCGGGTTGACGAAGCTCGTGGTCTCGATGCGCCGGATCCCCGAGTCGACGATCCGGGAGATCAGCTCGAGCTTGGCCTCGGTCGAGACGACCGCACCGTCGCTCTGGAGGCCGTCGCGCGGCGCCACGTCGACGATGGTGATCGGGCTCATGTGCACGACGTTACCGTCGCCCACCCCGGGCGATCGGGCCGGTGCTGTCGGATGGCGCGACCCCGTCGAGCGAGGGCTCAGACCACGCCCTGGTCGCGCAGCGTCGCGACGCCGTCGGCGGCGATGCCGAGCACCTCGGCGAGGACCTCGTCGGTGTGCTCACCGAGCTCGGGTCCGACCCAACGCACCTCACCGGGGGTGTCCGACAGCTTCGGCACCACGTTCTGCATCGGGAAGTCCCCGAGCAGCGGGTGGGCCATGGTCACGATCGCCTCACGAGCCGCGAAGTGGGCGTCCGCCAGCATGTCGGGCGCCGTGTAGATCTTCCCGTTCGGGACGTCGTGCTCGTTGAGCACGGCCTCGAGCTGCTCCGAGCTCAGCGTCGCGGTCCACGCCGATATCAGCGCGTCGAGCTCGCCCTGGTGCTGGCCGCGGGCGTTGTGGGTCGCGAAGCGCTCGTCCTCGCCGAGCTCCGGACGTCCCATCGCCTCGGCGAGCCGCCGCCACACCGTGTCCTGGTTGCCGCTGATCAGGTGCTCGCCGTCCGTCGTCGGATAGGCGTTCGCGGGTGCCACGTTCGGCAGGATCGAGCCGGTCCGCGGACGGACGTAGCCGGCGATCGTGAACTCGGGGATGAGCGACTCCATCACCCCGAGCACCGCCTCGTACAGCGCCGAGTCGACGAGCTGGCCCCGCCCGCTGCGCTCACGGGCGTGCAGCGCGACCAGGGTGCCGATGCAGGCGAAGGTCGCCGCCAACGTGTCACCGATCGAGATGCCGGCGCGTGCGGGCGGGCGATCCGGTTCACCGATGACGGCGCGCAGACCACCCATCGCCTCGCCGATCGCGCCGTAGCCGGGTCGGGCGGCGTACGGACCGGTCTGCCCGTAGCCCGAGACCCGCACGACGATCAGGCTCGGGTCGGCGGCCATCAGCTCGGCGGGGTCGAGCCCCCACTTCTCGAGTGTGCCGGGCCGGAAGTTCTCGACGAGCACATCGGCCTCGGCGATGAGACGGCGGGCGATCTCCTGCCCCGCGGGCTCACGGAGGTTCAGCGTGACCGAGCGCTTGCCGCGTGCGACCACCGGCCACCACAGCGACCGACCGCCCGCCTTCTCACGACCCCACTCGCGCATGGGATCGCCCTGCCCGGGCGGCTCGATCTTGATGACGTCGGCGCCGAAGTCGGCCAGGAGCTGGCCGCAGAACGGCCCCGCGAGCAGCTGCCCCATCTCGACGACCCGCAGATCCGACAACGCTCCCGGCATGTCACCCTCACCTCCGCCGTGCGGCATCCCGCCCGTCACGTTCCGTCCGTCTCATTCCGGCCCGTCGCATTCCGGCGCGATGCATTCCGGCGCGGCGCATTCCGGCGCACACACTGCCACGGCGGCTACCCGGTCACCGACCTCGCCATGGCCGCGACGATCCGCCCGAGCAGCTCACCCGAGGTGCCGAGGTTCAGCCGTACGAACTGCTCCCAGCCCGCGCCGAACGACGCGCCGTCGCTGAGCGCCACACGACCGTGGTCGAGGAAGTGCCGCGCCGGGTCCTCGAGCCCCAGGGCGGTGCAGTCGAGCCAGCTGAGGAAGGTCGCCTCGGCCCCGTGCCAGGTCACCCCCGGCAGCTCGCTGCGCACCAGCTCGTCGAGCGCCAGCCGGTTCGCGTCGAGCTGGCCTCGCAGCGCCGCCAACCAGTCCGTGCCGTCGCGATAGGCGGCGGTCGACGCGGCGACGCCCAGCGGCGTCGGGCCGGGCACCGCGAACAGCGGCAGCCGTCGCCACGTCGCCGCGTCGTCGTGGTTCGACGCGATCACCTGGGCGCAGCGCAGGCCCGCCAGGTTCCACGCCTTGGACGTCGACGTGATCGTCATCGTGTGTCCGGCGGCCGCCGCGACCGAGGCGTACGGCACATGGCGGACGTCGGTGGCGACCAGCGGTGCGTGCACCTCGTCGGCGACGACGCGGGCGCCGTGGCGTTCGACGATCTCGGCGAGCGACGAGAGCTCGTCGACGCCGAACACCCGCCCGGTCGGGTTGTGCGGGCTGCAGAGCAGCACCGTGCGTGCGCCGGCGGCGAGGTGCGCGTCGATGCGGTCGAGATCCAGGCACCAGCGGCCGCGATCGAGCACCATCGGCGCGTCGAGCACGGGCCGGCCCGTGAGCTCGACCACCTCGAAGAACGGCGGATAGGCAGGGGTCGGCACCACCACCGGCGAGCCGGGCGGGGCGAACACGTCGATCGCCGCCGAGATCCCCGTCAACACGTCGGCGACCGGGAAGACACGCGTCGCCGGGACCCTCCACCCCGAGGTGTCGGACAGGAACTCGACGCACGCCGTCGTGAGCCCGCTCAGGTCGGCCTCGACGTAGCCGAAGTCCTCGCGGTCGACCGCGTCGAGCAGTGCCGCTCGAACGGCCGGGGCCACGTCGAAGTCCATCTCGGCCACCCATGCGGCGAGCACGTCGGGCCCGTACAGCGACCACTTCACGGTGCGCCGCCTGCGGAGGCGTCCGAGGTCCACGTCGAAGGGGTCGCTGCCCCGTGCCGCCCCCGTCGCCTCCACCCCGGGCAAGGTAGTCGGCGATCGGTCGTCGGGTGACCGAACTCGGTGCCCCGAACTCGGGCGACCCGAGGACGCTGGTGTCCCTAACGTGGCGACCCGTGGAGATCACGTTCACCAAGCTGCGCGACGGCCGTGCGTGCCGTTGGTCGGCGGTCCGCCCGCCCCGCACCAAGGTCCCGGGCCCGACGATGGCCGTCGGACGGGACCTCCCCCACGATCTCGCCACCTTCGTCATCGAGGACGCGCTGTCGCTCGAGTTCGGGTTCTGGGGCTGCGTCGCGGCGGGCGCCACCTTCAGGACCCTCGGCCGTCGGCGCACACCGCAGGGCACCGCGGTCATCGCCGCGCACCGCGACGAGCTCGATGCCGCCGAGACACGGGTGAACGAGGTGTACTTCCGGTGGCGCGACGGCCGAGCGACACCCGTGGACGACGTGCTGGCGGCGACGCTCGCCGAGTGGCGCGCCCTGCCCGACGGCGGCGACCTCGTGCGCCGATGGGACCGCTCACCGCCGACTCGACGCCCAGCCGACCGTCCGACCCGACGCTCGGCCACATGACGAGCGCAGGTCCGTGCGACAGGGATCCGGTGATCCGCGGCAGGATCGGCACCGATGGCTCGACGGGCCGGGCAACGCACACCGCACACTTCGACACGGGAGACGACCATGACCGACCGATCCGAACCGGAGCTCCTCGACCATGACGAGCAGGTGACTGCCGTGGTCAAGGGCGTGGCCCGCATGGACGAGCTCCCGGACTTCTTCGACCGAGCGTTCGGCGCGCTCGCACAGGTGCTGGCCGACCAGGGGGTCGCGCCGCGCTCCGCGGCGTTCGCGCTCTACCACGGCGCGCCGACGGACGAGGTCGACCTCGAGGTCGGCGTCGTCACCGGCGACCCGATCGAGCCCGACGGCGACGTGGTGGTCGGCTCGCTCCCCGGCGGCCGGATCGCCCGGACCGTGCACGCGGGCTCGTTCGACGGCCTGGGTGACGCCTGGGGAACGTTGACGGGACAGGTCGCCGCCCTCGGTCTGACGCCGGGATCCGCGATGTGGGAGGTCTACCTGACCGAACCGTCGCCCGACATGGACCCGACCGAGCTCCGCACCGAGCTCAACGTGCTGGTGAGCTGAGCGCTCCGCTCGTCGAACGAGCGGCCGACCGAACGATGTGCCGGACGCCGGACGCGACGGTGCGGACCCCCTTCGGAGGTCCGCACCGTTCGTCGCATCGCTGCGGTCAGCTGGTGGTCGTGCCGTTGTTCCAGATGCGGAACAGCAGACCGGCGGGGCCGTTGGCCCCGGAGGGACCCGTCGACGCCGCACCCGAGCTCGAGCCGTCGCCACCGGTGTCGTTGCCGAAGCCACCGAGACCTGCGGTCGCCGGGGCCGAGAAGGACCCACCGGTGCCGCCGGCGGCCGGCGAGATCGGCCGGTTCTGCGTGCTGGCGGTGACCGTCAGCGAACCGACTCCGTTCTTGAAGACGGCGATCGACGGACCGCCGGCGCCACCACCGGCACCGCCACCGCCACCACCGGCGCCGCCACCGCCGCCACCGCCGCCA
>JAEWED010000209.1 GCA_023389745.1 Actinomycetes bacterium | reverse complement strand
TGCAGAAGCGCGGCGGGGGACCGCCCGGGGGGGGCGGCCGCGGCGGTGGGGGGCGCCGACGACGCGCCGTTCTCGTGCGACCTGACCCGTGCAGCGGTCGTCGAGGCCACCAACGCGGCCGCACCCGCCGACAGTCCCTCCACCGACAGCCCCGCCGCCCCTGCGCCGTCCGAGAACCCTGCGCCGTCCGAGAACGAGGAGCCCTGATGCGTCGACCGACCGTGCCCCGACTGGCGACCGCCGTCGCCCTGATCGCGCTGCTGGCGCTCACCGGGTGCACCTCGAAGAAGGACGACGACGCCGAGGCGACGACGACCACCACGACGGAGCTGCCCGCCGAGTGCGAGGAGTTCGCGGACGAGGTGCTGCGCCCCGGGGCCGAGGCTCCGGACACGCCCACCGAGGCCGACGAGGCACCCTCGGAGGAACCTGCCGAGGCAGCAGAGGGTGAGCGCACCACGCAGACGACCCTGCCGCCCCGGTGTGCCGACGCGCTGTTCTCGGTCGCGGTCGAGCAGTCCGCCAGCGACGCGGTCAAGGAGCTCGACCCGGAGCGCCGCCTGGGCTTCGCACACGGTGTGTGTGCGTACGCCTCGGCGCTGACCATCGACGGCACCGAGCCGCCGACCTACAAGGAGTTCGTCGCGACGACCGCCGAGTCCTGGGAAGCGAGCCCCGAGGTCGTCGAGGAGATCGTCGAGCTGGCTGCCACCCTGTGCCCCGGCCAACTCGCCCCGCTGACCGACCTGCAGACGGGCGCCAGCGAGCTGACGCTGCGGCTCCAGGTGACCGGCACGGGCACCGCACAGGTGAGCTACCTGGCACCCGACGGCACGACCGTGCACGACGAGGTGTCGCTGCCCTTCGACCACGAGGTGACGCTGCCGGCACCGAGCGACTACCGCCTGTCGGCACGCATCCCCGACGGCACCGCCGAGTGCTCGATCATGGTCGGCGACACGGTCGTGGTCGAGCACACGACCACCCCGGGCGAAGAGGTCGTGTGCGCCGCGACCGGCAGCGAACTGCGCGCTGCTGGCCTCTGAGTGACGTTCGCTGAGCAAGGGGTCGAACGGCCCGTTCGAACTTCGTTCTGTTGGGTCGAATCACCCATTTGAATCAGAGTCAGTGCTCAGTACGTTGACCGAGTCACAGCGGCTCCGTCGGCTTCGGCCAGCGCAACCGCAGCGGGCAAATCCAACAAGTTGGGGGGCGGACTTGCCCACCGAATCCGAGAGGGAGCAATCCATGAACATGATCGAGAAGCGCAAGGCAATGGCAGGGCAGGGTGGCTTCACCCTCATCGAGCTCCTGGTCGTCATCGCGATCCTCGCCGTCCTCGGCGGCGCCGCGATCATCGGCATCGGTGCGATGCGTGAGAACGCGGAGAACCGTGTGTGCGAGGTCGACGCGAAGACGCTGAAGACCGCCGCCCACGCCGCGGTCATCGAGAACGGCAACCCGGCCGCCGCGATCACCGACAACGACGGCAGCGACACCTTCTTCGACGGCTTCGTCGAGGAGCCCGCTGGCTCCGCCGCTCGTGTGTCGGTGACCACCGCTGGCGTCGTGACCACCAACGCGGCAACCGCGTGCGTCTGATCATCTGATCCGCACGCACGTGCACTTCATCGGGCGGGGCCGCATTGCGGTCCCGCCCGATACCGTTTTGTGAGGGGACCGGGGCCCTACAGTTCGAGCCCTGCCGAGGAGAGGTGACACCACCCGTGTACCAACAGGACACCACGCCGATCGAACAGCTGCTGCGGTACCTCTGGGACAACAACGCGACCGACCTGCACCTGTGCGCCGGCACGCAGCCCCGCATCCGCATCGACGGCAAGCTCTTCGCCATCCCGGGGTCAGAGGTCGTCTCGACCGAGTTCATGAACTACGCGTTCGACGGGCTCATGTCGCCCGACGAGCTCGACACCTACCACGCCGAGCGCCAGCTCGACTTCGCGTTCAGCTGGGGCGACATCGCCCGCTTCCGCGCCAACGCGTTCTTCCAGCTCGACCGTCCCGCCATCGCGCTGCGTCTCATCCCGACCGAGATCCCCACCCCCGAGCAGATCGGCCTGCCGGGTGCGACGGCCGGCCTGCTGACCCGCCCCCACGGCCTGGTGCTGGTGACCGGTCCGACCGGCTCGGGCAAGTCGACGACCCTCGCCTCGATGATCGGCTGGATCAACCGCAACCGGCCCCTGCACATCCTCACCATCGAGGACCCCATCGAGTACATCCACCCGCCGATGCACGCCCTGGTCAACCAGCGTGAGGTCGGCCAGGACGCCACCAGCTTCGAAGAGGCCCTCAAGGCCGCCCTGCGCGAGGACCCCGACGTCGTGCTCGTGGGTGAGATGCGCGACCTCGAGACCATCAAGTTGACGCTCACGCTCGCCGAGACCGGCCACCTGGTGTTCGCCACGCTGCACACCAACGACGCCGCGCAGACCGTCGACCGCATCATCGACGTGTTCCCCGCGGACCAGCAGGACCAGATCCGCACGCAGTTCTCGATGGCGCTCGCCGCGGTCATCGCGCAGCGCCTGGTGCCCCGCATCGGCGGCGGCCGGGTCGCTGCGTACGAGATCCTGCTGGGCACCTCGGCCATCTCGAACATCATCCGTGAGGGCAAGGTCCGCCAGCTACGCAACCTGATCGCCACCGGTCAGAAGGACGGCATGATGGTCATGGAGCAGTCGCTCGCGGCGCTCGTCGCCGGCGGCATCATCACCTACGAGGACGCCATGGCGGCCTCGGTCTACCCGGAGGAGATCTCCGGGCTCGCCGCCCACGGCGGCGGCAACCCCGAGGTGCCCCCGCCCGCGCACTTCGTCGTCGGAGCCAGCGCACCCGGTGCCCCCGTCGAGGCCGGTCAGCCCGGGTGAGCACCACTGAGATCCTGATCCTGGTCGTCGGCGCCCTGGGTTTCCTGGCCATCGGATCGTTCATCTGCGTCATCATCGACCGGCTCCCGGTGTACTCCGAGGAGCCCAACAGCTACGGCGAGCACTGGGACACCCGACCCTGGGGCGAGGTGCTCGGCGGCAACAGCCGCTGCTCGAGCTGCGGAACCCCCGTGCGCCCGTACGACAACATCCCGATCGTGTCGTGGCTGATCCTGCGCGGGAAGTGCCGCGGCTGCGGCGAACGCATCCCCGCGTTCCACCCCATCGTCGAGCTGCTCTGCCCGCTGCTCTTCCTGGGCGCCATGTGGGCCATCGGCTTCGACCTGCGGGTCATCCCCGCGCTGTGGCTGATCCCCGTCGGCGTCGCGGTGTCGGTGATCGACCTGCGCACCCTGATCGTGCCGACCCGCATCGTGTGGCCGGCGACCGCCGTGTCGGTCGTCGCGATCGTCGCGGTGTCCCTCATCGAGGGCGAGCCGTCGTGGATGCTCAACGCCCTCATCGGTCTGGCGTGCTTCGCCGGGCCGCTGTTCCTGATCTGGTTCGTCGTGCCCAAGGGCATGGGCTTCGGCGACGTGCGCCTGGCGGTGCTGCTCGGACTGAACCTCGGCTTCTACGCCGGCTCTCGCCCGATGGCCGCGGTGACGCTGTCCTTGCTGTGCCTGGTGCTCGCGTCGCTGCTCGGCGTGATCATCGGCGTCGTCGCCCTGGGTGCCCGCGGCCGCAAGGCGCAGGTGCCCTTCGGGCCGTCGCTCGTCATCGGCACGTTCATCTGCATCGCGCTGGCGGCCGAGATCATCGAACCGTTCGGCACGTACGCCCTGACGTGATCCGCACGGCCCCTGGCATGGGCAATCCTTCCTCCGGGCCACAAGAAGTCCTCGCCTCTGGCGGGTGGCTGCGGCACCATGTCGGGGACACCGCACGGGAGGACCAGCGTGATCGGACGGCGTAGGAAGAAGGCCGGACCAGCCGAGGACCAGGACGTCTCGACGGCCGCGGCGCCGGTAGTCGACGACACCACGTCGCGCCTGGCCCACCTGCCGCCGCCGGTGCCGGTGCAACGTGCGGCGCCGATCCCGCCGTTGTCGTCCGCCGGCGGCACCTCTGCCCTCGACGCGTCCGCGCAGCGCGACGCCGCGGATGCCGCTGCTGCGAGCGACGTGGCGCAGCTCGAGGCCGTGGGCGCCGGCGACGGCACCCAGGCCCGACCGGGCTGGTACCCGGACCCTGCCGGCGAGGCCGACCACCGCTGGTGGGACGGCGGGAAGTGGACCGACCACCTCAGCTGAGCAGTCCCGACATGCGACGACGCTCCAGGGTCGCGACCGCGCTCGTCATGGGCCCGGCCGCGCTCCTCATGGGAACGGCAGCGCTGCTCGCGTCGTGCAGCGGCGCCGACGACGCGGCCGACCGCTCGACGACGACCCGCCCCGGGAGCACCACCGAACCCGTCGAGTCGGTGTGCGGTCCGACCGAGGTGATCGCCGGGTTCGGTGCCGCAGAACCGGCGTGGGTCAGCGAGTGCGAGAAGATGAACGTCACCGCGTCGTTCTCGGCGCACGACCTGACCGGCGACGACGTGCCCGACCCGATCGTCAACCTGGTCGACGGCGACGTCGAGTTCCGGGTGGTCGCGCTCGACGGCGCGACGGGGGAGCAGCTCTGGGTGAGTCGTGACGGCGTCACGATGATCACCGTCGCGACCTTCGCCGACGTGAACGGCGACGGCACGACCGACGTCGTGATCGGCGGCCGTGGCGTGCCCGTCGACGACCGTCCGCTCTACGCGTTCGACGGTCGCGACGGCTCGACGTTGTGGCGGGTCGAGGCGCTCGAGCGGGACTGGCGCAACGTCTACACCCCGCAGCGCGTCGACGATCGTGACGGCGACGGCGTCGACGACTGGCTGGTCGCCACCGGCGGCGACTGGCTGCGCGCGCCGGGCGAGCCGGTGACGGTGCCCGGACGTCTGGTGCTGGTCGGGGGAGCGGACGGCTCGGTGCTCGCCGAGCTCGACCTGCCCGACGCCCAGGAGACCTACAACTCGCCGGTGCTGCTGCACGACGGCGGCCAGGTCCACGTGCTGATCGGCTCCGGTGGCGAGCTGCTCCCGGGTGCGCTGTGGCGGGTGCCGCTCGACTCGGTGGCCGACGGCGACGGCGACGCGTTCGTCCGCCTGGTCGACGGCGACGGGGTGTCGTCGTTCATCGCGCCGGTCAGCCTGGGGGACGTCGACGGCGACGGCCGCACCGACGCCGCGGTGCTGCGGATGGACGGTCAGCTGACCGTGCTGGATCCGCTGAGCGGCGAGATCCGCTGGACCTCGACCGTGCAGGACGTCGTCGGCACGCTCCCGCCCGGCTCGGCGCTCTCGAGCCTGGCGGTCCCGGCGCTGGGCCAACTCGACGACGACGCCTCGCTCGAGGTGGTGGCGCTGCGCACCTACGTGACCGACGAGCAGCTCCGCTCCGGTGACGTCTACGGCGGCGACTCGGTGCTGACCGTGCACGACGGCGCCGACGGGGGGATCGAGCACCGACTCGACGGCCCCACGGTCGGGGCGGTCGTCAGCCCGCTCGTGGTGTCCTCGGGCGGCACGCCGGGCGTGGTGTGCGCCTGTGCCGCCCCGATCGACGCGGGTGAGCGGGGCACGCTGCTCGAGCGATCGCTCGACCTGGCCTGGTGGCGGCCCGGCACCCCGCCGGTGTCGCTCGGCGTGCTCTCGAGCGAGTCGATGACCCCCCTGCTGCACGAATCCGCGGATGGCAGCGTGCAGCTGCTGTGGGGCGCGCTGCACATGGTCGACGGGGCCGAGCACTCCATCGTGTCGCTGGTCGCGCCACTCACTCCGGCCGGACCCTTCGACGCGGTGCAGTGGGGTGGCTACATGGGCCACGACGCCACCGGGTACGGCTCCTCGGTGCCCGCCCGGGGCTGAGCCCCGCAACGCCTGGTACCTGATCGCCGCACGGCCGTGGAGATCTACCCACCGCGTGCCTATTTTCCTTCGGTGAGGCGTCACCTACGCTCACGGCGACGGTTCCTGGAGGGGAGGGGCGCCAGTCCGGGGAAGTGGGCGGCGCGCAGGCGATGAGCGAGACGATCCCACACGTCGATCCGGCACCCGAGGCGGTCGCACCGGAAGGCGCCGCATCGGAGCGGCCGAAGGGACTGCACATCGGGCCGTACCCCGTCGTGCTGCCCAAGCTGACCGACCCACGGCTGCACGTCAGCTTCGTCACCACGACCCTGCAGATCCTGGGTCAGACCGTCTTCAAGTTCGACATCTCGATCGCGCAGATCCTGCTCACCTTCGGCATCTGCATGTCGATCGACATCGGCACGACGTTCCGCCGCAGCAAGATCTTCCAGTGGCCCGCCAGCGCGATGCCGACCGCCAGCGGCATCGCCCTGATCATGCGGGTCCCTGGCACCGAGTGGAGCGACTGGTGGTCCATGAACGGCTGGTGGGTGTTCGCCGGCACCGCGGTGTTCGCCATGGCGAGCAAGCACCTGATCCGCGTCAACGGCCGTCACATCTTCAACCCGTCGAACTTCGCGCTCGTCGTCGCGTTCCTGGTGCTGGGCGAGTTCTGGGCGGATCCGCAGGTGCTCTGGTGGGGTCCGGTCACCCCCGGCCTGGTCATCGCCTTCGTCGTGATCCTGGGCGGCAGCGTGTTCATCACCACCCGCGTCGGGCAGGGGCCGATGGCGGTCGGCTTCTGGGTGCCCTTCGCGGTGCTGATGGGCGTCATCGCGCTGAGCGGCCACAGCATCACCGCCAACTGGCACGTCGGCCCGATCAGCGGTTGGGACTACTTCTGGCTGCTGGTGATCTCGCCCGAGGTGCTCGTCTTCACCTTCTTCATGATCACCGACCCCAAGACCACGCCGCGGGGGCGGGTCGGTCGGATGCTGTTCGGCATCTCGGTGGCGACGACCGCCGGGATCATCATCGCGACCCAGCCGCGTGAGCACGGCACCAAGGTCGGCCTGCTCGCCGCCCTGGTCGTGATGTGCATCTTCACCCAGCTCATCGAGCGCTGGTGCCCGGCGCCGGGCTCGGAGCAGGACCGGATCCGTCCGTGGCTGCGTTCGGTGCTCGTGCCGCAGCGACGTCCCGACCGGGCCGCGGTCCGGTTCCTGTCGGTCGCCGCGGTCGTGCTCGCGATCCTCGGCACGACGTTCGTGCTCGGCGGTCGTGACGCCGCCGATGCCCAGGGCGCACAGCTGGAGCGCCGAGACGAGGTCCCGGTGCCGCCGACGGTGCCGCCGGTGCAGGTCGACGCGGGCTCGGCGGGCAGCGCGACCGACATCACCGAGGCCCAGGCCGAGCAGATGGCGACCGACCTGGTGCACGACCTCGAGATCGAACGGGTCGCGTACCGCGACGCCGACGCGGAGCTCGCCCAGGCCGGGTTGGCCGGCGTGCGCCTGGAGCAGGCCCGTGCGGGCATCGCGGCGGGTGACATCGCCCCCGCCGAGTACTCGATCGACGCACTCGTCGCGACGTTCGTGCGCCTGGAGCCGGGCCCGCAGTCGCCGCCCGAGCTGGCGTTGCGTGCGACGGGCCAGGTCGTGCGCGACGGCGCCTCGGGACCGCTCGAGAGCACCTTCGTGCTGCGCGGCAGCGGCGACAGCTTCCTGTTGGTCACCGAGCTCGACGCCGAGGGCGAACCGATCGGCGAGCAGCTCGACCTGAGCGGCGCCCGGCCGATCGAGGCGCCCGTCGACATCACGACGACGGGCTCGTCCGCGGCCGACACGGCCGTGGCGTTCCGTGAGGTCACCGCGCAGGTCGGCCTGGACACCTACGCAGGTGACCCGGCCGAGCTGGGCGCTCCGCCCGAGGGTGCTGCGGCGCTGCAGGGCGGCGCCGCGGTCGCGGATGTCGACGGCGACGGCGACGGCGACGTGTTCGTCACCCGCGACGGCGCGGCGAACGTGCTGCTGCGCAACGACGACGGCCGCTTCGTCGACGTCACCGAGCAGTACGGCCTGCCCACCGACACCCCGCAGTCGTCGTCCGCGGCGCTGTGGGCCGACGTCGACGGCGACCTGGCGACCGACCTGGTCGTCGCCGGACTGGGTCGCACCTCGCTGCAGCTCTACCTGCGGCGCGGTCCGGTGTTCGTCGAGTCCGCGGCGCAGTGGGGTCTGGTGACGGCGTCGTCGAACGACCCGGACACCGCGGTGCTGGGTCTGGCCGCAGCCGACTACGACGGCGACGGACGGCTCGACCTGATGGTCACCGAGGACGGCCCCAACACCGCGCTCGACGCGCTGGCGGCCGCCGAGGCCACCGGTGGGCCGTGCGACCCGGCCGTGGTCGAGGCGCTCGGCGCCGGGCGGGGCACCGCTGCGTCGAGGACCCAACTGCTGCGCAACACGGGCGCCGGCTTCGAGGACCGCACCGCGGCGCTCGGCGTCGACGTGTCGACGCTGCTGCCCCTCGCTCCCCGGTTCGTGGACCTGGACGTCGACGGCCACCCGGACCTGGTGCTCGGCGGCGCGACCTGCACCACCACGGTGTTGATGAACGACGGCAACGGCGGGTTCGCCCCGTCGCAGGCCTTCGACGAGCTCGACGTCGAGCACGCCGGCGCGGTCGAGCTGCTCGACGTCGACGGCGACGGCCGGCTCGACCTGTTCACCTCTGGTGTCGCGTACCCGACCGAGTCCGGCGAGTGCCCGCTGTCGACCCCGATCGTCGGCTGCAGCGGCAACCGGGTGCTGCAGCTCTCCGACGACGGCACGTTCGAGGACCGCACCGGCACCCTGGGAGTGGGCGACGGTGCGTGGGCCTGGGGTGCCGCCGCGATCGACGTCGACGCGGACGGCGCCCAGGACCTGGCG
The DNA here is from genome assembly GCA_023389745.1 of Actinomycetes bacterium. GTDB lineage: Bacteria > Actinomycetota > Acidimicrobiia > Acidimicrobiales > Microtrichaceae > JAFAFN01. The sequence goes on along the minus strand of JAEWED010000209.1, from coordinate 38,829 downwards.
CAGGTCGGCGGGCTGCGCTCGGCTCGTGCCCGTCTGGCACCGCCCGAGGAACGGCCCTTCTGGAGCCGCACCGATCCCCACCGGCCGCGGCTGTGGCGCAACGCCGGCGCCGACACGGCGTGGCCCGACGTGGCCGAGTCAGCGGGCCTGCCCGACGACGTCGACGGTCGGGCGTTGGTGCCCTTCGACTACGACGGCGACGGTCGTGTCGACCTGCTGGTCGTCGGCCAGGGTGGCAGGCCCCGCCTGTTCCGCAACGAGACCGCGACGTCGAACACGTCGCTCGCGGTCCGTGTGACCGCCGAGGCCTCGGCGCCACTGGTCGTCGGCACCCGCATCGAGGTCCACGTCGACGCCGATGACGCACCCCAGACCCGTGTCGTCACCGCCGAGGGATCGTTCCAGGGCGGCGGCTCGACACCCGCGTCGTTCGGTCTGGGCGAGGCCACGACCGCCGAGCTGGTGAGGGTGACCTGGCCCGACGGACACGTCCGGGAGCTCCGCGACGTGCCCGCCGGCGAGGTGCTCGTGGAGCGGCGGGGTGCCTGACGGACCACCGAGGTGGAGGTGGCTGACGGCTGCGCTCGGCGTGCTCGTCGCCACCGCGCTCGTCGGCTGCACGACCGAGGACGACGACGCCGGTGAGCCGAGCGGGCCGTCGTCGACCGGCGACCGCGCCGGGCTCGGCGTGAAGGGGCCGATCGAGCCGATCGTCGAGGCCGCGGGTCTGGCGTTCACCGACGTCACCGACGAGGCGGGCTTCGACGCACCGCACTCGGCGACACCTCAGCACGAGCGCGACGACATGAGCTCGGGCGCCGCGGTCGCGGACGTCGACGGCGACGGCGACCTGGACGTCTTCCTGCCGCGCACGGGTCAGCCCAACCGGCTGATGATCAACGACGGCGACGGCCGGTTCACCGACACCGCGACACAGGCCGGCGTCGCCGGGTCCCGGCACCGCTTCGGGTCGTCGTCCGCGGTGTTCTTCGACCTCGACGCCGACGGCGACCTCGACCTGTTCACCACCGGGGTCGACGAAGGCCCCAACGAGCTCTTCGTCAACCAGGGCGACGGCTCCTTCGTCGAGTCGGCCGCCGCCCACGGCCTGGAGTGGCCCGCGGCGGACCCCGACCAGGGCGCCCAGCACCACGGCGCCGCGGTGGCCGACGTGAACGGCGACGGGTACCTCGACCTGTTGGTGCTGCAGTGGTACACCGCGATCTACGACGGCGACACGATCGCGGCGGCCGAGGCCGCGACCGGCCGGACCGCCGGCGACGACACGTGCGCCACCAGCGCACTGCTCGCCCAGGCCGACTTCCCACGAGCCGACGACGCCCCGCAGACCCGCTCCCGGCTCTTCCTGAACGACGGCACGGGACACTTCGTCGACGGCGCCGAGCAGATGGGCCTGCCGCTCGACGAGGTCGTCGCGTTCAGCGCCTCGTTCTCCGACATCGACGCCGACGGATGGATCGACCTGGCGATCACCGGCGACGGCTGCACGAGCCGCATGTTCCGCAACGACCGCGGCGAGCGCTTCGTCGACGTCACCGACGCGGCCGGGGTCGGCACCGACGAGAACGGCATGGGCTCGGTGCTGCGCGACATCGACGGCGACGGACTCGTCGACTGGTTCGTCACCTCGATCTCGTACCCGACCGACGACTGCCCGGTGTCCGGCTTCACCGGGTGCTCGGGCAACCGGCTCTACCTGGGCAACGGCGACTTCACCTTCCGCGACGCGACCGACGAGCTCGGTGTGCGTGACGCGGGGTGGGGCTGGGGCGCTGCCACCGAGGACTTCGCGAACCGCGGCGTCGTCGACGTCATGGCGACCAACGGCTTCCGGGTGTCGGACACGGCGAACCGCGACGGTGGCGGCCCCGAGGCCGACTTCATGTTCTCGTTCGGCGAGGACGCCGACCGCTTCTGGATGCGTGACGCCGGCGGCGAGTTCCAGCAGGTGGCCGACTCGGTCGGCCTGACCGACACCGCCGTCGGGCACGCCGTGGTGCCCTTCGACATGGACGGCGACGGCGACCTGGACCTGCTCGTGGTGCCGAGCGGCGAGTCCTCACCGCGGCTGTACCGCAACGATCTGGACGCGGCGCGCGCCTGGCTCACCGTCGCCCTCGAGGACCCGACACGGCCCGGCAACCCGTGGGGCGACGGGGCCAGGATCGAGGTCGTGGCGACACCGGGTGCCGTGCCGGCCGTCGAGACGGTGTCGACGTCGGGGTCCTACGAGTCGCAGCGACCCCCACGGTTCCACGTCGGGCTCGGGGCGCTCGACGCGCCCGTGGCCGAGGTGCGCGTGTTCTGGCCGGGCACGACCGAACCGCAGGTGCTGCGCGACGTCACCGCCGACCAGCTCGTCACGGTCCGCAGGGAATCGCCGCCCGGGTGACGGTTCACCGGTCGGTACGCTCGGGTGGACGGCACCCATCGGCTGTCGCACACTGGCAGCTGCGTCGTAGCGGGCGACGCGCCACCGACACCAAGGGCGACGTGTGACGGTCCTGATCATCGACTGGACGGGCGTGGGCGGGACCGCCGAGGCGACGCGCTCGTGGTACGCCCAGGGTCTGGCCGCCGGTCGGCACTGCACGGTGCTCACCACGCTCGGCGGGGTGCTCGCCGGCAGCGACGTGATCGGACTGGAGCGTGGCCGCTCGCTCACCGGCTACACCCACCAGGTCGATCTGGTGCAGCTCGCCGTCGAGTACATCCGGCGGAGCTCGCCCAAGGTCGTGCTCGTCCAGGGCTACGTCATGCCCCACGAGGAGCAGCGGGTGGCCGACGCGGCCCACGAGGTGGGGTCGCGACTGGTGCAGGTCGTGTACCTGCCGCGTCCGTTCTTCTTCTCGAGGAGCTCCTCGATCGGGCTGCGCAAGCTGCTGCGCAGCGCGGACGTCCTGGTCGCCCACGCCGACCACGTCGCCGATCGCCTCAAGCCCCGCAGCGGCCAGCGACTGGTGCGCTGCCCGTTCCCGCCCTTCGAGATGTCGACCGGCATGCTGGGGTCGCCGCCCGAGGAACCGCCCGTTCCCGAGCCGCGGGACTCCCAGCTCGTCGTCGACCTGGACGGGGTGCACCGGTCGGAGTTGTCGGGGCTCGTCGACGCGTTCCGCGCCGATGGCCGGTGGCAGCTCGAGCTGGCGGAGCCGCCGAGCAAGTCCGTCGCGCTCGCGCTGCAGCGCGACTGGCTGTCCACCGTCGGCGAGTCCCGGGCGGCGTTGATCCCCTCGGCGAGCCCGTGGGGCAACATCACGACCGCCGTCGCGCTGGGACTCGGTGTCGTGCCGGTCGTGCGTGACGTCGGCGCGCAGGCCGAGCAGATCGCGCACGGCGCGGCGGGCATCCTCGTTCCCGAAGGTGCCCACGGCGCGGAGTGGGTCGCGGCGTGTGAGCCGCTGACGGACGACCAGACCGTGGAACGCCTGATCGCCGCCGGTTTCGAGCTCACCGAGCAGCAGTCCGCCGCCTTCGCCGCCGCCGCCCAGGACGTGCTGGGCTGATGACCAGGGCGGTCGTCGGACCTCGTTGGTAGGCTGGTTTCCGTCTTCCCCGCGTTCTGGATCCCCGCGTCGAGCGACGCGTCCTGTGCTCGGAGGACACCTGTGACCATCTCTGAAGGTTCCCGACATCGCCTGCACGAACGCCTCGACGAGGTCCTCGGACGGGAGGAGGCGAGCACGCTCATGGAGCACCTTCCGCCGATCGGCTGGGCTGATGTCGCCACACGCAGCGACCTCCTGCACGTCGAGCACCGTCTGGAGCTGCGCTTCGAGCAGGTCGACCGGCGCTTCGAGCAGGTCGACCGGCGGTTCGAAGAGGTCGACCGGCGGTTCGAAGAGATCGACCGGCGGTTCGAAGCGATCGACCGGCGGTTCGATCAGCTCGACGTGCGCTTCGAGTTGGTCGACGAACGGACGGACCGACGCTTCTCGGAGTTTCGAGCCGAGCTCCAGAACGACATGCGGACCAACAACTTCACGCTGCTCGGCGCCATGGCAGCGATGCTGTCGGTGCTCGGCGCGGTGCTCGCCGCCATCTGAGCCTCGCGACGCACGCGGGGAAGTCGTCGTCTCGCCGTTAGCCTTAACCAGATGGATCCAGCCGCCGCCTCACCGCTGGTGACCGTGCTCGTGCCGGCCCGCAACGAATCCGCCGACGTCGGTCGATGCCTCGACGCGCTGGTGGCTCAGGACCTGGACCACGACGTGATCCAGGTCGTCGTCGCCACCGTCGACTCGAGCGACGACACCGCCGTGATCGCCAAGGAGATCCTCGACGGGGCGGGTTTCCACGGGGTCGAGATCCTGTCCGGCGGTCCCGGGTCGACCCCCGCGAACCTGAACGCCGGTCTCGAAGTGGCGACGGGGACGTACCTGTGCCGCGTCGACGCCCGGGCGATCATCCCGCCCGACTACGTGCGGCGCTGCGTCGAGCTGCTGCAGACACGCCCCGACGTGGCGGTCACCGGCGGGGCGCAGCGGGCGGTCACCCGCGACGGCTCGGCCGACGCGATCGGCATCGCACGGGCGCTGAACAACCGGTGGGGCATGGGCCTCTCCAAGTACCGCAGCGGCGCCCCCTCGGGTCCGACCGACACGGTGTACCTGGGCGCGTTCCGCACCGGCGAGCTGCGCGACGCCGGGGGCTGGGACGAGCGCTTCGCCACCAACCAGGACTTCGAGCTCAACCGCCGCATGGGGCGCCGCGGCGTGGTCTGGTTCGAGGCCGGGCTCGACGTCGAGTACCTGCCGCGCCGGAGCGTCGGTGAGCTCTTCGCGCAGTACCGGCGCTTCGGCCGCTGGAAGGTCGTCTACTGGACCATCACCGACGACCCACCCCGGCCACGCCAGCTGCTGCTCCTGGCCGCGCTGCCCGCCGCCGCGCTGGCGGTGCTCGGGTGGCTGCGACTGACCCCGCGGCACAAGGCCACGACCGCCGTGGCCGTGGCCGCGGCAGCGCTCGCGATCGAGGACCGCGGCACCCGTCCCGGTGGGCACCCGATCCGTGCCCGGGTCGTCGGCGTGGCCGCGTCGGGTGCGGTGGCGCTCGGTTGGAGCACCGGTGCCTGGGGCGCGCTGCTGTCCCGGCTGGTCCGACGGCAGCGATGAAGCTCGGCGTCCGTGCCGGCGGTGTGGCCACGCCACTCGCCGCGAGCCGGCTGGTCGACCAGGCCGTGCTCGGCCTGGCGTCGCTGCTGCTCGCACGGGTGCTCGGCCCGGACGCGTTCGCCCCGATCGCCACGTTGTTCGTGGTGAACTCGCTCGCGATCCAGGTCTCGGACTTCGGCCTGGGCTTCGCGATCTACCGCACCGACCCGGGCGAACGGTTCGCCCGAGCGTCGCTCGACCGCCTGCGTCGCGTCAACGCCTGCATCCTGGCCGTCATGGTCGTCGTCGGCGCGGCGCTCGGCGCGGTCGTCGGGGGATCCGTCGGCGTGCTCGTCGTCGCGGGTGGTGCGATGTGGCTGCTGTCGGGGGAGTCGTATATCCGCAAGGCCGCAGCGCTGAAGTCCGGGCACACCCGCTCGGTCGTGTCCGCCGAGATCGGCGCCTCGGCCGTGTTCGCCGCCTGCATCGTCGTGATCCTGTTCACCGACGTGCCGACCTGGGCCGTCGCACTGGCGCTGGTGGCGAAGCTGGCCGTCGAGGTCGCCGCGGTCACCGGCTGGCAGGGTGTCTTCGCCGACGCGGGTCTGCCGGGCCGCGCCGGTGCCGAGTGGCTCGGTCAGATCACCACCTTCCTGGTGGCCAACGTCGACTACGTGCTGATCGGCTGGCTGCTCGGCCCGGTCGCCCTGTCGATCTACGTGATCGCCTTCCGGCTGGCGTCGGTGATCCCCGCGTTCATGGCGACGCCGATCACCCAGCGGGCGTTCCTCGAACTGGCGGCGACCCCCGCCGCGCAGCGCGCCCCGGTGTCGCGGTCGTTGTTGCGCCAGATCGCGCTGCTCGGCGTGCTCGGGGGAGCGGGGCTGCTGGTCGCCGCGCCGGTGCTGCCGTGGGTGCTGGGCGGCGACTGGGACGAGGTCGCGCCGATCATGGCGGTGCTCGCGTTCGCGGTGCCGTGGCGCCTGCTGCTGGGCACGACCGTCGCCCAGGCGCTGGTCGCAGGCGCAGCGCGTGAGCTGGTGCTCTGCGAGCTCGGGCGGCTGGTGGTCACCGCGACCGCGGTCGCCGTCGCGACGATCGGTGGGCTGGTGCCGGCCGCTGCAGCCGTCGCCGCCGCGACGATCGTCACGATCTCGGTCGAGCACCGGTGGTCGAGCCGGCGCTGCGGCATCGCACCCGACGCCCGGGTGCTCGCCGTCGGTGGTGTGGTCGCCGCGGGCCTGTGCGCCCTCGCTGTTGTCGCTGCCTGACGGCAGGTGTGATCGCGGCCTGACGGCAGGTGTGATCGCGGCCTGAGGCGGCCGACCGTCAGCCCACTCTGCGGAAGAAGGCGACCAGGTGGTACGGATGCTTCGCCTGCGGCAGGAACCTGCGTCCGGCGCGGTAGACACCGGAGCGCAGCGCGCTCGTGCGTGACGGCGCCGTCGATGCGACACCCGTGCCCGGCGATCTGCGCGTGTGACCGTCGTTCGACGACGCCCCGGCGCGTCGATCGGCGGGTGGCTGCTCGCCGGCCGGTGGCTGGTCGTCGTGTGCGGCGCCGGCGCTGAACTCGTAGCGCTTGCCGCACTGCGGGCAGCTTGGTGAGCCGGGGCGCACGAGCAGGCCCCGGCGCTCCATCGCCAGACGGGCACGACGTGGGTAGACGGGCTGGTGCGGTCCGACCTCGACGACGGCCTCGACCTGAAACCGCTCGAACAGTCCGGGCAGGTCCTCGGGGGCGAAGGACCGCAGGTGCCGGTCCGCGTTGTACCGGCAGCCGCAGTCCGAGCAGGTGATGTCGGCGCGGTGGCGGCGCTCCCGGTTCGGGACCGAGACGATCAGCCAGTCGTCCGCGACGCGTTCCAGCTCGGCTCGGGCGCGGTCGTAGACGGGAGCGGGCAGGTGTTCGAGCACCTCGGCGCAGATGACGCCGTCGAGACCACGCGACGCGACCGGCAGCTCGTCCGCGCTGCCCTGCACGGCGGTGAGCCCGCTGCGGCGCAGCGCGGTGCCCGAGCGGTCCAGCGCGATCAGTCGACGTGGGTCGTGGCCGGCGGCGATCAGGTGGTGCAGGCCGCGTCCGTCTCCGGCGCCCACCTCGAGGATCGACGCCGAGGGGTCGGGCACGAACGCCGCGGCGGCGTCGAGCCGGGGTCGGTAGGTGCTGTCGCCGAGCACGTCCTGGTGCTCCCACAGCTCGTCCTGTTCGTAGTGGGCAGACTCGACCGCCGACGCGGTCGCCCCGGAGCCCACGGTCCGCGTGTCGGCGCTCATCGACCGGCTCCCTGTCCACCGACCATCGACCGCAGGGTGCGGAGCACGATCCGCTGGTCGAAGGTGAGGTCCTGGTGGCGCAGGTAGAAGAACTCGTACTGCAGCTTCTCGAGCGCGTCTCGCTCGTCGCCGGCGTAGCCGTACTTCACCTGCGCCCAGCCGGTCAGACCGGGACGGACCAGGTGGCGCAGGTCGTAGAACGGCAGCTTGTCGCTCAGCTCCTCGACGTAGCGGGGCTGCTCCGGGCGGGGCCCGACGATCGCCAGGTCGCCGCGCAGGATGTTGAGCACCTGGGGCAGCTCGTCGAGATGGGTGCGGCGCAGCACGTTGCCGAACGGCGTGATGCGCGGGTCGTTCTGCGCGGTCCAGTCGCTGTGCGCGTCCTGTGCGCGCAGCTCACGCATCGTGCGGAACTTGAGGATCGTGAAGTGCTCGCCACCCTTGCCGACACGGGTCTGGCGGTACATGAGCGGACCGCGGTTGGCGACCAGGTCGCCGAGCCCGACGAAGGGTGTGACCACCACCAGAGCGACCAGGCCGACGAGTCCGAGCGCGATGTCCATGACGCGCTTCAGGCGGCTGTAGCGGGCCCGGTGCACCTCGCCGATGTCGAAGAACAGCGATGCACGTTCGAGCTCCGACAGCGGCAGCTTGCCGAGCCACTCCTCGTAGAAGCCCTGCAGGGTCCGGACGCGCACGCCGGACTCGTGCAGCTTGGCCGCCTGGGCGATGACGCGGTCCTCGGCCTGCGCGTAGCGGTCGAGCACCACGACGGTGGCGCCGCAGCGTCGTTGCAGCTCGACGATCGGCCACTCACCGGGCTCGCCGCCCGACGCGGCCTCGGGGGTGAGGGTCGCGGTGAGCGCCGCGGAGTGCTCGGGCGCGATGTGCAGGTCGATCTCGAGGCGGACGTGCTCCGCCGGCGCGGCGACGAGCAGCACCCGGTCGCGGTCCTCGTCGCGGTCGCGGCCGTCTCGGGCCACGCCGGCGACGGCGACCTGCCACGGGATCAGGAACAGCGCCGAACCGAACACGACGAAGCGGGGGAGCAGCGCGTCGCCGAGCGCGAACTGCACCGCCGAGGTCGCCAGGGTGGCGCCGAGCGAGGCGATCACCGCGAGCCAGAACGCCTGGCGCCGGCTGCGGGTCTGGTCGGGCAACCCGACGGCGTAGGTGGCGACGAGCAGCACGCCGATGTACCCGATCGCCCACGTGAAGCGGAACGAACCGGTGAAGTCGTACGGGGTGTCGGCGACGAAGGTGGCGTGGTACTTGCTCAGCAGCAGCACCGCGACCGCACACCCCCCGTAGCTCAACAGTCGGGCGACGCGGCGCATACCTCAGCCTATGGGGAGATTGCCCAGAACCCGACGCCGCGAACGGGCCCGCGAAGCTCGCTTTCGACGGCCTTCTCCTGCAACATGACCACTCGACGCAGGGAGAGAGGACGGACATGGCAGCTGCGCACTTCGCCCGGGGACGGCGCGCACTCACGCTGGTGGTCGTCGCACTGTGCTCGATCGTCGCGACCGGGTGCCTGCACGGCGATGTCGACGTCACCGTCAACAGCGACGGCTCGGGCGAGGTCGTCGTCGAGGTGTTCCCCAACCGGAAGGTCCAGGACGAGCTGAAGGATCTGCCGATCGACATCGAGTCCCTCGTCGAGGGGTCGTTCGAGTCGGTCGAGGGCTTCGAGTTCTCAGAGATCGAGGACGGCGATCGCGTCGGCTACCGCTTCGTCGTGCCCTTCGACGACTACCGCGACGTCGAGCAGGTGCTCGTCGACGGCGGTTCGCTGGCCGACCAGCAGGTGCAGCTGTTCTCGTCGCTGGAGATCACCGAGCTGCCCGACGACGAAGGGTGGCAGCTCGACGCGACGATCCTCCCGCTCGGCCAGATGATCGCCGGCGCGAACGCCGGCATGGTCCCGGAGTCCATGCGCGACGTGCTCGACGCGGCGGGCATCGGCAACTCCGGCTCGGGGCTCGACCTGTCGATCTCGCTGCCGGGCACGATCGTGTCGTCGAACGCCTCATCGACCAGCGGTGGCACCGCGACGTGGCACCTCGACGAGCCCGAGGCGCCGACGACCCTGGCGATGCGCACCGGCCCCACCGAGTTCCCGACGCAGATGCAGCTGATCGTCGGTGGCGCAGGGCTCGCGGTGGTGCTGGGCCTCGTGTTGTTCATCGTGGGCGCGACCCGCAAGCACACGTCCACGAAGCAGCCGCGGCGCTCACGTGCGCGCCGCGCACCGGAGACGTCGTCGGGTGTGCCCGACGCCGGTTGGGCGGCACCGCCGGTCGGCACCGCTCCGACGCCGGAGAGCAACCGGCCCGAGGAGCTCCCGGTGATCGCTCCGTCGCTGCCGCCGACCGCAGCGCCGCCGCTCACGCCGACCGCGCCGTCCCTTCCACCGACGGCCCCGTCTCTCCCGCCGACGGCCCCGCCGTCGGCCTGGCAGCCACCGGTCGATCCACCGGCCTGGCAGCCGCCGGTCGATCCACCCGTCATCGTGCCGCCGCCGGCGTCACCCGTCGTCGAGCAGCCGCCCACGCCCGCGGGCTGGTACCCGGACCCCGACGACGCGTCGGTGCAGCGCTGGTGGAGCGGCACCGAGTGGACCGAGCACCGGAGCTGACCGCTCCGGCGCGCACCTGACGCGCGCCCAGCCGTCGGGTGCCCAGCCGTCGGGTGCTCAGGTCTCGCGTTCGACGACCAGCAGCTGGTTCGCCTCGACGTCGGTCAGCACCTGCGGCTCGGGGTCGCCCGGCCAGGTGATCTCGACACGTTCGACCGGACCGTCGTGGTCGCCGAGGCCGACGTGGAACCGCGCCGGTGACTGCGACTCGTAGGAGCCGGTCGTCGTGATCCAACCGACGACGGGCTCGTCGCCCTCGGCCGCGACGACGCTCACCTTGGCGCCGTCACCCCAGCGGTTGCCCGGCCGGGACGGGTCGTCGAGCGCGACGGTCAGCCACGAACGCTGCGGGGTGTCGTTGCGGTAGAGCAGCGGCGGGTCGTCGGTCGGCACGATCAGCAGGTCCAGGTCGCCGTCGCCGTCCATGTCGAAGGCGATCATCGCGTGGCCGATCGTCGTGTCGTCGATGCCGGCGGCGGTCGCCACGTCGACGTACCGGCCCTCGTGCAGCGCCCACATGCGGGTCGTGTCCTCGTAGAAGGGTGCGTGGAAGCTGTCGGGGTCGGCGGCTGCGTCGTCGCTGATGCGGTAGCCGTTGGTCATGGTGATCTCGAGGCGGCCGTCGTTCGAGAAGTCCTCGACCGCTGCGCCCCAGCCCCAGCCCCCGTCGCGCACGCCGTAGTCGTCGGTCGCATCGGTGAACGTGACCCGGGTGCCGTCGCCGGGGCCGGCGTTCAGGAAGAGCCGGTTGCCGGTGCAGCCGAAGAAGCCGCCGCCCTTGCAGGCATCGCCGTCGGGGTGGGCGATCGACGTGATGAACCAGTCGAGGCGGCCGTCGCCGTCGACGTCGCGCAGCACCGAGCCCATGCCGTTCTCGTCGTTCGCGACGCCAGCGGGGCCGGTGACGTCCTCGAAGCGGGTGCCGTCGACGTTGAGGAACAACCGGCTGGTGCAGCCGTCGCCGGTGATGGCCAGGTCCTGCCAACCGTCGCCGTCGACGTCGCCGAACGAGCCGGTGAACGCGACGAGCTCGTGCAGCGGCAGCCCGAGCTGATCGGTCCCGTCGGTGAAGTTGCCGGCGCCGTCGTTGAGGAACAGCCCGGAGCGGTTCTCGGGGGTGCCCTCGGGGATCGGGAAGCCGAGCTCGGCGAAGGCGGCCGACGACGAGCACGGGTCGGCGGCGCTGTCGTCGTCGAGCAGCCCCCGGTCGATCGCGGCGCTCACGGCGTCGGCGTTGTAGATCGCGCCGAACCACTGCAGCACCAGCAGGTCCATGTCGCCGTCGTGGTCGACGTCGGCGACCGACACCCCGTGGTGCTGCGAGCCGGCCTCGGCGTCGGTCACGTCGGGCCAGACCAGGCCGCGGCTGACGGACTCCTCGGTGAACACGCCGTTGCCGTCGTTGACGAACAGGTCGTTGCCGCCCTGACCGGATCCGGCGACGAACAGGTCCAGGTCGCCGTCGCCCTCGAGGTCGAGGAACGCCGCCGCGGCGGAGCCGAAGCGCTGCGCCGCGCCGGCGAGGCCGGCACTGCGGGCCTCGTCGGTGAAGGAGCCCTTGCCGTCGTTCAGGTAGAGCGCGTTGGGCTTGCCGATGCGGGGCAGGAAGATGTCGAGGTCGCCGTCGCCGTCGACGTCCGCGACCGCAGCACCCGAGCTCATGGCCGCTTCGCCCGTCAGGTTCAGGTCCGACGCGGAACCGGTGATGCCGGCCTCGGCGGCCACCTCGGTGAAGAGCAGGTCGCCGCGTGCGGCGTCGACCTCGGCCGACGCCGCCGGCCCGTCGCCGCGGTCGCCGTTGCCGTCGTCGCCGTCCGACGCCTCGGAGCCGCCGGAGCACGCCGCCCCCAGCAGGGCGCCCAGCGCGATCGCTGTCACTGCGACGCCGACCCGCGGCCGACGTCGCCTCGTCGTGATGTTCATCGATGCCCTCTCCACGGGTCCTCACACCCCGGCCCGACCGACTCCGTGCCCCCCACGGATTCGGTCGAGACAGGGTAGGACACGGGACCGAACCGATCCCCGAAATCCGTCGCCCCTCCCGAAATCCGTCTCCCTCTCCCGAAATCCGTCTCGCCCTCCGGGTCATGACATCGAAACCGAGACGGAAGTGCCGCTCCGTCGGGAACTTTCGGGCGAACAACATTCATATAGCGGCCTCAGGCGTCGATACACCTCCATGGCCACTGACCGCGTCCGGCGTTTGCTCGACGCTGCCTTCGACTCGATTCCCACCGGTGTCATCGTGCAGGACCGCTCGGGGCAGATCGTCGCGTCCAACCGTCCGGCACGCCGCGCGCTCGGGCTCGGGGCGTCCGAGCTGCACGGCAAGGGCGAGGCCGACGAGATGTGGCAGATCGTCGCCCGTGACGGGCGAGAGCTCGCCCCCAGCGAGTTCCCCGCGATGGTCGCGCTGCGCACCGGCGAGGCGCTCACCGGTCAACTGGTGGGGATGCGCCTGGGTGACGCCGTGTCCTGGTCGTTCCTCGACTGCGTGCCGCTCGTCGGCGACGACGGTTCGATCGAGGGTGTCGCCACCTACTTCCGCGACGCGAACGCCACCGTGCAGAACGAGGAGCTGCACAGCCGGCTGCTCGACGAGATGAGCGACGCGTACGTCGTGCTCGACCCGGAGGCCCGGTACACGTTCGTGAACCGGGCGGCCGCCCACGTGCTCGAGGCGCCGTCCGACGAGCTGGTCGGAGAGGTGTTCCTGGACCGCTTCTCGTCGCTGCGCGGCTCGATCTACGAGGAGAGCTTCGGGCGGGCGCTGCGCGGCGAGTCCGTGCGCTTCGAGGGCTACGTCGCCGAGCTCGACCGCTGGCTCGAGGTGCGGGCGCATCCGATGGGCCAGGGCGTGGTCGCCTACTTCACCGACGTGAGCGAACGTCGCCGCGCCGAGCGTGAGCGGATCGAGCTGATCCACCAGGCCGAACAGGCTCGTGTCCGGTTGGTGCACGCTGCGACCCGGGACTCGCTGACGGGGCTCTACAACCGGGGGTCGCTCTCGGAGTGGCTCAACGAGCGGGTGCTGCGTGGCGAACGGGTCGCCGTGGTGTTCGTCGACCTCGATCACTTCAAGCGGGTCAACGACACCCTCGGTCACGCCGAGGGCGACGCACTGCTCGTCGAGGTCGCCCGGCGGCTGCGGTCGCTGGTGCGCCCGGGTGACGCGGTCGCCCGACTTGGCGGCGACGAGTTCATCCTGGCGATCGAGGCCGAGGGCTCCGAGCCGGCCTACCAGCTGGTGCGCCGCATCCTCTGCGCGCTGCGCGAGCCGATCTCGAGTCGCGGTCGACGCCTCGTGGTCACCGGTTCGGTCGGCGTGGCGTTCTCGTCCGACGACTCCACCGCCGAGACGTTGCTGCGTGACGCCGACGCCGCGCTCTACCAGGCGAAGGACGCGGGCCGGAACCGCTGCGAGACCTTCGACGACCACGCCCGCTCGTTGCTCGCCTCACGACTCGAGACCGAGAGCGAGCTGCTCGGCATGGTCGAGCGCGACGAGCTGCGTGCCCACTACCAGGCGATGTTCGACTCCCGCACGGGTCGACCGGTCGCGGTCGAGAGCCTGGCCCGCTGGGCACACCCGCGCCGCGGGTTGCTCGCGGCGGGCGAGTTCATCCCGGTGGCCGAAGAGGCCGGCCAGGTCGTGTCGATCGGCGACCGGATGATCGACCTCGCGATCGCAGACCTGCGCCAGCTCGCCGACGCGACCGACAACCCGACGGTCCGGGCATGGGTGAACGTGTCGGTGCGTCAGCTCGACGAGCCGGGGTTCACCGAGCGCCTCAGGGAGCGGCTCACGACCCCGGAGCTGATCGGACGGATCGGCATCGAGGTGACCGAGACCGCCATGGCCCGCGACGAGCTCGACACCGCCGAGTCGCTGCGTGCGCTGGCCGTCGCCGGCGTGCCGATCGCGATCGACGACTTCGGCACGGGCTACTCGTCGCTCGCCCGGCTCATCGACTTCCCCGTCGACATGTTGAAGATCGACCAGGCGTTCGTGCACGGCGTGTTCAGCCGTCAGACCATGCCGACGGTCAAGGCGTTCGTCGACCTGGCGCACGCGATCGGTGCGAGGTCCTGTGCCGAGGGGATCGAGGATCCGGCCCAGCTGCGGTGCATGGCCGAGCTCGGCGTGGACCTGCTGAGCGGCTACCACCTGGGTCGCCCCGTGGCCGCGGACGAGCTCGAGGGCTCCCTCGCCCTGCCCCGCCTGGCGATGTCCGACCTCCTGCGACGCGTCGCCGTCCCCTGACCGCACCTCGACGCCTTCCCTCCTTCCCGAAATCCGTCTCGTTTTCGGGGTGATCACCCCGAATCCGCGACCGATGACGCCCACACCCTCGAAATTCGTCTCTCTTTCGAGGTGATGAGTCCGAATCGAGATCGGAAGTCGGCGCGGTCGACGCCCCCTCCCTTCCCGAAATCCGTCGCGCTTTCGAGGTGATCGCCCCGAATCGAGATCGGAATTCGAGAGGCTTCGGGCCGCGAGCGGGTGCAGACGGTGGCGTCAGCGGCGGAGTCTCCGGGCGCGTTCCAAACCGTCGCGGACCTCGGCGATGAACTCGGCGGGACGTGACCACACCGTGTCGTCGGTGACCTCGCACACGACGAAGCCGGCCGCCCGCAGCGCCTTGATCCGTGCCTCGTCGGCCTCCTTGTCGACGAGCGCGCTGTGGTGCAGCTCGCTCTGGATCTCGAGCACCAGCGGCAGCGTCGGGTGGCGGAAGTCGACCCGCCCGATCCACCGGTCGTCGTCGCCGGTGTCGACCTGACGCTCCATCGGGATGCCCGCCTCTTCGAGCAGCTGCATCGCCCGGCTCTCGAGACCGCTGGCAGGCGGGATGTAGTCGATCCCACGGATCTCGAAGTAGGCCCGGAGCCCGGCGGTCCCGTTTCGCCCCCGACGCCCGAACTCCTCGAGCAGCGCGTCGATCGACCGGCCCGAGAGCAGCCGGTACGACCAGAGCCGGTCGGTCAGCGTCGAGGCCCGTTCGGGCGAGCAGACGTCGAAGAGCTGCATGGCCAGCAGCTCCGGTCGCACGATCGGGATGCCGTCGAGGTTCGTCAGCCATCGCTGCGGCAGGCGCTCCACGCGCCGAACGGACGCGAGCGTCGAGACCCGGGTGGTCGTCGCCGAGCGCACGGCCTGGAACGGTCGCAGCGAACAGCCCTTCAGCCCCCAGATTCGCCCGGCGGAGAAGTGCGACAGGAGCGCGCGAGGTCCCGCGTCGAGGACCGCCTCGACGGCGGCGCGTCGATTCGTGTCGGCCGACCCCACTCGCCGCAGCACGGTCGACGTGACGCGCTCCCACTGTCCTGATCGGACGAGCCAGTCGATCTGGCCGTAGCTCCAGCCGAGCTCGATCAGCTGCGCCCGCGTCACCGCGCCGTGCTGGCTCGCCGCGAGCTCGAGGTGGTCGGTGCGATCCATGACGAGCACCGTCGCCGACCCCATCGCTCCTGTCACCGGGTCGCGCACCCCCGTCGAAATGACACCTGTTTTCGATGTGACCACATCGAAAACAGGTGTCATTTCGGGGCTCGGTGGGGGGAGCGGGGGCCGCTTCGGGCGGTTCGTGCGGCAAGATGACTGTCCTATGACCACGCCTCAGGACGTCGCTGCAGCGCTCCGATCCGCCGTCGGCACGACCGTGCGCGGCAAGCCGCTCGCGGTGGACCTGGCGCTCGCCACGCTGCTCGGCGGCGGCCACCTGCTGGTCGAGGACCTGCCGGGCACCGGCAAGACGCTGTTGGCCAAGAGCATCGCTGCGGCCGCCGGCGGCACGTTCGGGCGTGTGCAGTGCACGCCGGACCTGCTGCCGACCGACATCACCGGCACCTCGGTGTTCCGTCCCGACACCGGCGAGTGGCAGTTCCGTGCCGGACCGGTGTTCGCCAACGTGGTGCTCGTCGACGAGGTGAACCGTGCGTCGCCCCGCACGCAGGCCGCGCTGCTCGAGCCGATGGAGGAGCACCAGGTCACTGTCGACGGGTCGACCTGGCCGCTTCCCGAACCGGTCTTCTGCATCGCCACGCAGAACCCGTTCGGCCAGATCGGTACCTTCCCGCTGCCCGAGAGCCAGCTCGACCGCTTCGCCCTCGCGATCTCGCTCGGACTGCCCGACCGCGAGGCAGAACGCGAGATCGTCACCGGCGCGGGTGGCATCGACGCGCTGCCGGCGCTGCACGCCGTCACGAACCCGGGTGAGGTCGCCGTCGCGATCAAGGCCACCGCCTCGACGCACTGCGACCCCAAGGTCGTCGACTACGTGCTCGACCTCACCGACGCGACACGGACCGACCCGCGGCTCAGCCAGGGAGCGTCACCCCGAGCGTCGACCGCGCTGGTGCACCTCGCCCGCGGTCATGCCGTCGTCGCCGGCCGCGACTACGTCACCCCCGACGACGTGCAGGCGGTGTTCGTCGGCGCGTACGCCCACCGGGTCATGGTCGCCGGGCGGATCGACACCACCGCGGCCCGAGAGGTGCTCACCTGGCTGCTGACCCAGGTCCCCGTCCCCAGGCCGTGATGGCCTCGGACGCCCTCCCTCCGGACGCCCTCCCTCCGGACGCGATGCCCCCGGGCGCGGAGCGCTCGGACGCGGAGCGCTCGGACGCGGAGCGCTCGGCCGCGGACCCTGCGGCCGCGGCGCCCCGGTCCCGACTTCCGCTCTCGATTCGGCGCGATCGCACCGACTCGGAGACGGATTTCGTGGGTGAGGCGGTGCGGCGGAGTCGGACGCAGCTGCGTCCGACGGTGTTCGGCGTCGTGGTCGCGGCGCTGCTGCTCGTCGCTGGGCTGCTGCGACCGTCGGTGGCGGATCCCTCGGTCACCGGACTGGTGTGGGCGGGCCTGCTCGGCGCGCTGCTGCTCGGCGTCGTCTGGCCGGCGATCGCGGTGCGCATGGTCAAGGTCCGCATCGTCGCGGCACCGCAGGACCTGGTGGTCGGCCAGCTCTCGTCGCTCGAGCTCGAGCTCACCACGCGGGCGTCGGGGCTGTCGATCGGCTGCACCGGCTCGGGCACCTCGGTCGTCGACACCGTGTCGCCGGGTGTGGTGCGCATCCCGGTGTCGATCAGCGCCCGGGGTGCATACCGCTGGATCCGCATCGACGTCGGCTCGGACGCCCCGTTCGGCATCGTCTGGGCGAACCGCACACGACTGGTCGCCCTGCCACGGCAACTGCTGGTCGGTCCGGAGTCGCGACGTGAGCACGTGCCGCTCGGTGATCTGCCCGGCGATCTGCACGACCCGTCGCCGACCGGTCACGGCTCGAACGGCGAGGCCGTGCGTTCGGTGCGGCCCTACGTGATCGGCGACCCGTCGCACCTGGTCCACTGGCCCTCGACCGCTCGGGCAGGGTCGCTCGTCGTGCGCGAGCTCGAACCGCCCGCGACCCGCGGCATCGCCGTCGTGGTCGATCTCACCCCCGTGCCCTCGAGCGCTGCCCCCGCGCCCCGAATTCCGTCGCGGAATCGGGGTGATGACACCGATTCCGAGACGGAATTCGGGGTGCAGGGCGGAGTAGGGGTGCAGGGCGGGGTCGGGGATCCGGTCGAGGTGGCGGCGTCGAGGGCGGCGGGCATCGCCGAGGTCGCACTCGACGACGGCGCGCGGGTGATGCTGTGCACCGTCGAGTCCGCGGGTCCCGTCGTGGCCGAGGTGGCCGACCTGCTCGACGTGCGTCGTCGACTCGCCCTGGCCGTGGCCGGCACCCCGTCGAGCCCGCCCGACGACTGGCCGGTCGTGCGCGTCGCCGCGACCTCGAGCATCGCCGCCCCACGCTCCGCTGCACCAAGCGCTCGAATTCCGACTCCGTCTCGCAGCGTCCACCCCGAATCCGAGACGGAATTCGGGGGAGCGGGGGTCGGGGGAGCGGGGGTAGGGAGCTCGGGGGACGCGGCGAAGGGGGAGCCGTGAGCTCGTCGCCGTCGTCGGACCGGGGCACGATCTCGACCCAGCGGGTCTGGCTGCTGACGGCGCTCGTCGCAGCGCAGCTCTGGGCCGCACTGTCGTCGCTGCCGACCAACGGTGCCGGCGGTCGCCGCTGGGCCGCCGAGGCGGCCGCGTTGTGCGCGGTGCTCGCGATGTTCGGACTGCGGTCGGTGCCGATCCGCTGGATCGTGCGCGGCCTGGCGCTGGTCAGCGGCATGCTGCTCGCCCGATTCGGTGAGTTCGGGGCGCTCGAAGGTCTCGGCGGATCGTGGCGGGTGCTGCTCTGGCTCGGGTCGACCGCCGCGGCCCTGGCACTCGCGCCGTCGAGTCGAGCGGTCCCCGGGCGGGCTCCCGGGGTCGTGATCCGCGCCGAGGACCTGCCGCCGTCCGCTGCGCTGCCCGAACGGCCCGGCGAACGAACCGGCGAACGAGCGGGCGACTCGTCGGCCGCGCCTCGGGCACGCGGCGGGGTGCCCGTCGCGCTCGTGATCGCGGCGATCGCCCTGATCGGCGCGTCGTCGCTGCTGATCGGGCCGAGGGTCTCGAACTCGTTCCCCGTCGGCAGCCGGGTCGGCGACGTCGTCGACCTGGGCGACAACCGCGGCGACAACGCGCTCGTCGCGACCGACACCCTCGACATGACGACCCGGCCCCGGCTGTCGGACCGGGTCGTCATGACCGTGCGGTCGCGCATCGCCTCGTTCTGGCGGACCGAGACCTTCGACGAGTGGGACGGCTCGTCGTGGTCCCGCAGCGGCGGGCGCTCCGGCTCGTACCTGCAGGACGGCGAGGTGATCCCGTCACCCGACGACCTCGCCGCGATCGACGGCGACGACAGCACCCAGGAGTTCCGCATCGAGATCGGCTTCGCGACCGCCGTGCCGTCTGCGCCGTCTCCGGTGCAGGTCGACAGCGACCAGGAGCTCGCGCAACGCCCCGACGGCACGTTGGTGTCGCCGATGCGGCCCCTCAGCCGCGGCACGACCTACACGGTGACCAGTCGCCAGCTGCCCGTCACCCCCGAACTGCTCCGCTCGAGCGACGCGCAGGCCATCCCGGAGTCGATCCTCGAGGTGTACGCCCAGGAGCCCGTGGCCACCGAACGGACCGTCGAGCTGGTCCGCGAGATCACCGACGGCGTCGAGGGCAACTACGACAAGGTCCGCGCGATCGAGCAGTGGATGGACGACAACACCGAGTACTCCCTCGACGCGCCGCTGTCGCCGAAGGGGGTCGACGTGGTCGACCACTTCCTGTTCGACAGCCGGCTCGGTTGGTGCGAGCAGATCGCGAGCTCGTTGGTCGTCATGGCACGCATCGCCGGGGTGCCCGCCCGACTGGTCACGGGCTTCGCCCCGGGGGAGTGGGACGCCGTCGGCGGGCGGTTCGTCGTGCGCGAGCAGGAGGCGCACGCGTGGGCCGAGGTCTGGTTCCCCGAGGCGGGCTGGGTGACCTTCGACCCGACCGCGCAGGTGCCGCTCGCCGGGACCGACGAGGCCACCCCTGGCGCCGCGGCGGTCGACTGGCGTGAGGTCGTCGGTGCGCTGCTGCTGGTCGTGGGTGTGGTGTCGCTCGCGGCCGGACCGGTGCGTCGCTTCGTCGAGCGTCACGGCGACCGGATCCGCGCCCGTCGGCGTCAGCGGCGCCTGGTGCGCGAGCGCTGGGACGTCGCCGAGGAGGCCCGCATCGAGGCCGCCGGCCGAGCGGCGGGTCGTGAGCGCGAGCCGCAGGAGACGGTCGCCGCCTATGCCGGCGCGGTCGCGGAGCTCACCGGCGACGCCGAGCTCGCCGTACGCGGCCGCGCGGTCGACGAGCACCGCTACGGCCCCTGAGCCATCGGCCGGTCGTCGACCGCGGGTGCCCGCGCACAGCGCACAACCGGAATCGTCTGTGCGCTCTGCGCGGTGGGCCGCGCTCAGGACCCAAACGATTCCGAGTGTGCGCTGTGCGCGGTGTGCTCGGGCGCCGGTGGGGCGTCGGGTCAGCACGCGGCGGCGAGTGTGCGCTGTGCGCGGTGTGCTCGGGCGCCGGTCGGGTGGCGGGTCAGCACACGGCGGCGTGGGGAGGCCGCACACCGCGCTCGCGCACCCCTGATGGGGCGTCATTGATCTGCAAATGACCCGTTGACCGGACCTCGGGCACGCGGAAGACTTGTTGAGGCGATCGGCGGGTTCGCACGTGGCATCCCAGGACACCGCGGTCCACGAACCGAATCCAGCCCGGCCGGTCGGGGCGTCGGCCGGGCGTTCTTCACTCACGCCCATCTCGGCGGATCCGTTCCGCCCCGCAGCACGAACTCGACTCGGAGGGAGGCGAGGACTTGCTCGTAGCCCCGACGCCAGCGACCGGTCTCGCTCGTCCTGCGGTCAGTCGCGGGCAGGGCGGGTACGGGCTGCTCGAGGTGCTCATCGCGGTCGCGCTGATGGGCACCGTGCTCGCCGCGATCAGCGCGGCGATGCTCACGCTGATCGCGGTGACATCCGCGACGAACGACGCACAACGCATGCAGACCGCCCTGCAGTCGTACACGGAAAGCCTGAAGGCGGGCACCTATCAGCCTTGTGGAACGACCGGATCCCCACCGGTCGTCCGTCCCACTGCTGTCGAGGTGCAGGACGCCCACGACGGGGATCCGGCCGCCTTCCGCCCGGCCGCCGGATCGGGCATCACGGTGGAGGTCGTCGACGTGGAATTCCTCTCCTCCGCGTCGGCGGCCCTGCCACCGGTCTCGCCGACCACCACCATGGTGAACGGCGTCGGCACGTACTCGCACACCTGCCCGTCCAGCGGTGACGCCGGGCGGCAACGACTGACCGTCAGGGTCAGCCTCGCCGGCAGGACACCTCGCACCGGCAGCGTGGTCGTCGCCGAGGCGCCGATCGAGCCCACGCCGTGAACGACCGGTCGTCGGGGGGCACGGCTCACAGCCGGAACGCGTGGCGCCAGACCGCGACCGCCCAGACCGCGACCGTTCGACCTCGAAATGACACCTGTTTTCGAAGTGACCACATCGAAAACAGGTGTCATTTCGAGGCTCGACGGCAGGACCAGGCGGGCTTCACGCTGCTCGAGCTCCTCCTGGCGATCGCGGTGACCGCGCTCCTGGTCGGCCCGCTCGCTGCGTGGACGATCACGATCGTGCGCCAGCAGGGGGCGATGGGCGAGCACCTGTCGAACGCGACCTCGACAGGGCGGGTCCGCGCGGCGTTCGACTCGGATGTCGCCTCAGCCCGCACCGTCACCGCCGGAGTGACCAGCGACTGCACCGGCGGTGGACCGGGTGGTCTCGGCACGGTGCGCCTGTCGTTCGTGACCGCGGGATCGACGTCGACCAAGGTCGTCTACACCGAGGCCCCCGCCAGCGGGAGCGGCATGCGCACCAGCCTGTGGCGCCGCACCTGCACCGACACCGGCGCGCTCGCGAGCGCTGCCGAGCTGTTCCCGTCGATCCGACCCGGTTCCGTCGTCGCCCGCTGCCCGCTGCCGGCAGCGCCACCGCCCGCCCCACCGTCGCCGACGCCGGCGCCCTCGAACTGCGCGCATGCGTCCGCCCGACGGGTGCAGCTCCAGCTCACCCCCGACGGTCCATCGGCCGCGCCGCGGCCCGTCGTCGTGCAGGCGACGCGGCGCGCCGACGCGGGCGCGATCGGCATACCGGGCAGCGGCAACCGTCCGCCGATCGCACAGATACAGGTCGACGCGCTCGTGGGCTACATCGGTCTGCCGTTCAGGTTCTCGGGTGCTGGGTCCGAGGACCTGGACGGCCCCCTCGCGCCGTCCTCGTACCGCTGGGAGCTTCCCGGCCCTGGCGGCACGACCGTGGAGCGCAACGGCGTCGAGGTCGACCACTCGTTCTCCGAGCTCGGTGAGCACACCGTGGTGTTGCAGGTGACCGACGCCGAGGGTGCGGTGAACCTGGCGGCGATCACCGTCCGGGTCGTCAACCGGCACCCGACCGCGGTCGCGACGGTCAGCCCGGAGACCGGCGAGGTGGATGTCACGTCGTTCCACTTCTCGGCGTCGTCGAGCACCGAGGCCGACGTGGGCGACTCGCTCGACTACTCGTGGGACCTGGGTCCGGGGCCCGACGGCACGCCCCAGGTCCGCACGGGCGCCGAGATCGACGTCGTGTTCCCCGAGGGCACCCCGTCGGGTCGACGCCAGATCACGCTGACGGTCACCGACTCCCACGGCGGCCGGGACGTCGTCATGGTCCAGATCGGTCTCGGCGGTGCGGCCGGCGACGGCGGGATCCTGATGAACCCGGAGCCGGTGATCACCTCGGGTGCGCCCGTGGTCGGCACCGTCGGTCCGGGGCGACCGGACCTCGAGGTCGAGTTCGTGCTCGTCGACGGCGATCCGGCCGCCACCGAGTGGAGCCTGTCGCGGGTCGGCGGTGCCGTGGTCGCGACCGGACCCAGCGCGACGCTCTCGCACTCGTTCGGGCAGAACGACCACGGTCTCTACCGCATCGCCCGCGTCGACGGCACGGGTCAACAGGTCGGCGCGGACCGTGTCTTCCGGGTGAACGCGGGGCCCGTCGCCGCGTTCACGTACTCCGGTGCGTCGACGGACTCGCCGCGCTCGGTGGCGTTCTCGTCGACGGGGTCGAGCGACGCCGAGGGCGCGATCGTGGCGTGGCGCTGGAACTTCGGCTTCTTCGACTCGTGGACCTCGACCGACGTGACCCCGACGCACGTCTTCACCGCGCCCGGGCGCTACCGGGTGCACCTCGAGGTGGTCGACGCCGACGGCGCGACCAGCTCGACGGACCAGATCGTCGAGGTCACCGGACCGGTTCCCGTACCGGCGGCACCGACGTGGCAGGGCGACCAGATCGTGTTCGCCGCGGTCCCTGGCGCCGAGGCGTACCGGGTGCACGTCACGTGCGGCGGCGCCCCGGTCGTCGTGCCCGGGTCCGAGCTGCCGGCCGTGCCGCTGCCGTCGCTGGCGCTGCCGGCGGGCACGTGCACCGCGCCGGCGGTCGCGTCCGCGGGCTACGAGCTGCTCGCCGGCGACGTGTGGAGCCCGCTCTCGGCGCTGGGGACGCGCCCATGAGCAGGTGGCCGCACACCCGGCGCCGTGACGAGCAGGGCGTGGCGCTCGTGTTCGTGCTCGCGGCGATCGCGCTCACGGCGACGGTCGTGGTCGCGCTGCTCTCGCTCAGCATGGCGAGCGCCCGGCTGACCGCCGCCCAGGATCGCCACACCCGCGAGCGACGGGCAGCGGACGGCGCGCTCGAGACCGGGATCGGTCGCATCGCACGCAGCGTCGAGAACAACCCGTGCGCCGACGTGCCCGCCGACTCCAAGCTCGACTTCGGCCACGAGCTCGACGCCGATGGTGACCCGCTCGAGGTGATGCTGCGCTGCCGCCCGCTGCCCCTGCCGACCATGAGCGCTCCGTCGGCGCCGTCGCCCGAGGTGCTCGGCGGACCGGGCGTCGAGATCGTCGGGCCGGCCTACGGCGGGCGTCTCACCCCACCCGCGGGTGGCGCCGCCGACGCGACCCTGGTCGCGACCGGCGCCGATCCGGTGCGCTTCGATGCGGACGTGACCGTGGCCCGCGGTGCCGCGCTGCAGTCGAGCGTCGCCGGGAACTCGGGCGCGATCGCGCTGGGCCAGTACGAGCAGGGCAACCCGGGCGTCGGAGCGTCCGGCGCGGCGCGCTGCGGCACGCTCGACCCCGCCGGCGGCGATCGGCGGGTGTCCGTCGACGACCGCGACTCGACCCCGGCGTGCGAGGTGGCGACCGCCGCGGCGTTGGCGCCGCGCCGCGGCAGCCTGTTCTCGGCGTCGGACTCGGTGAGCGACCGGACGGTGCCGGCGACGTGCCCCGCCGGCGCCGTGGTCGAGTTCCTGCCCGGTCGCTACGACGCGATCGACACCGCTCGCCTCAACAACCTTCTCGACGGCTCGTGCACCAACCGGACGTTCTGGTTCCGGGACGGCAAGTACCTCTTCGACGTGAACGACGCGAGCGCCGCCTCGGTCGACCGCTTCGCACTGGTGGTGGACGACCCGACCGCGAAGGTCGTGTTCGGCGAGTCGAGCGGATGGAGCACGACGACCGGCGCGCAGGCCTGGGACTTCCCGCGCGCCTGTGACGTGGCGCGCTCCGGAGCCAGCCTGCAGCTGACCGGGCGGTCGAGCATCCGGCACCGCGCTGGGCGGGTGGCGATCTGCCCCTACTGGACGCCGGGCACCGACTCCGCGTTGCCCGCGATCGTGCAGGCCGACTCGTCGCCGTCGCAGCCGGCGCTGGTCAGCTCGAGCCTGCCTGCCGACGGGCGGCTGTCGACGATCTCGACGATGTGCTTCGGCATCGTGTGGACGTACTGCGATTCCAGCGCCCGGACCCGGACGTTCACGACGACGTGGGCGGCGACGGGCACCGCCCAGCTCGACAGCGCGGTGCTGCTGCTCGAGACGACCGAGAACCCGCCGGTGCACCAGGCCCGGTCCCTCGTCAACGTGCGCGTCACCGCACCCGGCTTCGCGTGCCTGACCGGCTACGTCGAACTTGGCCGCACCCATCGCCAGTTCACTGCGCTCGACCTGATGTCACCGACCAACCCGGGCGACTGTCGGGCGCTGCTCTCGGGGCGGACCGAATCGGTCTTCGAGGGCGCCACCATCAGGGTCGAGCTGCTCGTCAGCGACCCGGACCCCAACCATGGGGGGCTGGGGTCGAACTGCGGGCTGGCGCCGGGCTGCCAGGTGACCTTCACGATCGGACAGATCGAGCTGCGCACCAACATGGTCGGTGTCGCACCGCTGAGCGCGACGAGCGCCCACTGGTCCAACCCGACGGCGACGTACGCGTTCGACGGCGTCGCCGCCCAGGTCCCGCAATCCGTGCAGTGCATGGTCGCCGACGAGCGCTGCCGCCACGACCGTGCCGACATGACGCGGTCGATCACCTTCACGGGCTTCGGCATCGCCGAGGCCGGGATCGGGGCCGACGATCCCGTCGAGGACCTCGGCCTGCGCCTCGAGAGCGTCGCCTCGGGGCGGAGCTGGGCCTCGAACGAGGTCGACAGCACCTGGGTGCGCGTCGACCTGACGCTGCCACCCGACGGCGCGGAGCCGGCCCAGGCCTGTTCGGTCACCCAGAACGGCTTCTCTCGCTCGGTGCGGGCCGTGCACGTCGACCTGTTCCCCGCGGGCGGCACGTGCAGGGCCTTGGTCGAACGGGCCGGTCAGCTGCAGGGTGCGACGGCAACGGTCTCGATCCGGTCGCGCTGCATGTGGTGGACCAACCCGCTGTCGGGGCAGTTCGAGCGCACGCCGACCGACCTGGCCGGCAACTGCAACCAGGTGCGCCTGCCCGAGTTCGACCGCGTCCAGCTCGATCTGACGCCCGCATCGATCCAGCGGCCACCCAGCGCCGAGGTCACGATCGACGCGACGGCCGTCCCCGCCGGCTCCACGTTCAACGTCTTCGGCGAGACGTTGACGCCCGATCTCGACATCGACGTGCGCTGGCGCGGCGGCGTCACCGACCTGCCGGTGTTCGGTGGGGTCATGTCCATCCGTTCCCTCGGCAGCGTGCAGGCGCCCGGCGCCACGATGGGCGTCGTGTGCTGCACGCCGCCCCCCGTCACCACGCTGCTGCTCGAGGCGATGATCGACGCTGTGGTGACCGCCGAAGCGCAGCTCTACGTCGGGCGTCCCGGCAGCGGGGGAGGACCGCCCCTGGTGCCGCAGCTCCGCCGTTCGGTGGCGGTTCGGGACTGGTCCTACTGCCGCGACGACTGCACCGATTCGACGAGTCCGGTGAGCGCCACGGTGTCGATCAGCGGGCGGTGATGGGCCTGGCTGAGCCGCTCCCCGGTCTTTTCCCACGCACCGAGATGTCGTGACCACTGGGCGTTGTCGCCCATTGACCCTCGTCGCAGCTCGCGCCCAAACTGTCGTTTGAGTTGACGTCGCAGCGGGTACGGGCGAGCGACTTCGAGGCATCGGCGGGCCTCGGAGAGGGAGACGGAGGGGGATGGTGGACGACGACCGGCGTGCGGCACGATCTCTCACGTCCCGCCACCGGTTCGTTGCTTCCCATCGTCCCGACGGCCAGACGGGCTCCACCCTCATCGAGGTCATCCTCGCGGTGGCGCTGGTCGCGATGGTCGTGCTGGGTCTCGCGACCGCCTTCATCACCCTCATGCGGATCAACCGCGCCAACGCCGAGCAGCAGCGCATCGATCACGCGGTCGACAACGTCGCCGAGCAGCTCAAGGCGGTGCCGTACGTCGCGAGCGGCAACCGGGTCGCGCAGTACACGACCGCACTCGCCCTGCCGCCGTCGACACCTGGCCAGCCGACGGTGACGGTGATCGAGGTCGAGTGCAGGGAGCGTTCGACGGCTGCGACACCAGCGAACGCCGACGCCTACGACGCCGCCTGCGCGACCGATGGCGGCACCCAGCGCGTCACCGTGCGCGGCGAGTGGCGCGGCCGCGACCGTGAAGCGCAGATCGTGGTGAGGAACCGATGAGCGGCCTCACCGAGCTCGCCGCCGCCCACCGGGAGCGCCTGCGTGCGTCCCGCCATCGCACCGAGCACGGCTACACCCTGCTCGAGGTCCTGCTCGTCGTCGCCATCTCGGGGCTCATCCTGGGTCCGCTGTTCGCCTGGATGATCCTGACCATGCGCCAGCAGCCGGTGCAGCGCGACGGCATGGTCATCTCGGCCCAGGCCGGCCTGCTGCGTGGCCACTTCCCGCGCGACGTCACCGTCGCGGGCGCCGCCCGCGCGTACGACGCCAACGGCGCCCTGGCCGACGAGCCCGGCACCGAGTGGGCGACCTGGCGTGAGCCCTGCACCGGCAGCGCGGCGTCGGGAGGCCCCGGGGTCCGCCACCTGGCGGTGCTGATCTCGCAGGGCGAGTCGCGGGTCAAGACGCTCTACTCCGTCGCCCCGATGCGCGACGGCAACTCGGTGGTGCCGAACCGCTACAGCATCTGGCGCACCCAGTGCGGTGCCAACACGGGAGCGCTGCAGCGTCAGTCGCAGGTGGTCGAGGACATCGACCGTGCTGCAGCGGCGACCAACGCCTCGTGCTCGGTGGCCGTCGACCCCTCCGATGCATGCCGCCAGCTGACCATCCGCGTGACGCAGCGTGAGGCCGACGGCGACGCCCACGAGCCGGTCGTGCTGAACGCGACGCGACGCACCGACCTCGCGTCCCTGGCCGCGGACCCGGGTGGCAACTTCCTGCCGATCGCCCGCATCACCGTGGTCAGCCAGACCTGGAACGGCCCGGGTTCCCCGGCGACCACGGTGCGGCTGAGCGCGGCCGACTCGTCCGACCCGGACGGCTCGGCGCTGGGGTACCGCTGGGAGCTGCCGAACGGGCCCGAGGGGACCAACCCGTCCTTCGAGAGCACCTTGACCGACGAGGTCGTCGACTGGACCCTGAACGAGGTCGGCGTCTACTGGGTGCGACTCACCGTGACCGACGACGACGGCGCGCAGAACTTCTCGTACCGGCGACTCGAGGTCACGAACCGCGCCCCGACCGCGGTCGCCGCCGTGTCGCCGCGGCCCGTCGTCGCGGGTCAGTCGCTGCAGCTCGACGGCGCGGGCTCGAGCGACCCCGACGACGCGATCGTGTCGCACCACTGGCGGATCAGCTCGGCACTGCCCCCGGAGAGCAATCCGGGCTACGAGTGGACCTCGAACGCTGCGACCGCGAGCTTCCCGGTGCCGCTCTGGGCGATCGGCGACCTGGTCGTCGAGCTGACCGTCACCGACCGGCACGGCACCACCTCGGTCCAGGCCAACGACGTCACCGTCATCGACCCCACCACGCCGCCGGTCGAGAACCCCGATCCTGATCCGGGAGAAGAGCCGGAACCCGAACCCGGTGCTCCCGTGGCCCGGTTCGTCGCCACCAGGGTGTCGGGCACCACGTACTCGTTCGACGCCAGCGAGTCCGACGGCGCGGGGCTGACCTACGCCTGGCAGTTCGGTCTGCTGGCCGGCAACGGCAGCGGCTCGCCGCTGCAGTACACGTACCCGGGACCGGGCACGTACACCGCCACGCTGACGGTCACCGACGACCAAGGCCGGACCGCCCGTCGCACCGTCGAGATCATCGTGCCCGGCACGCCGGCCGCCCCGACGAACGTGCGAGTGGTCGACAACGTGCTCTTCTGGGACCCACGGGCCGGCGCCCGGCGCTACCTGGTCGACCTCGAGGCGTCGAACAACGGCTGCGCCCGGGGTGTCACCAACCAGCCCGTGCCTGCGTCGGCCGCCCCGCA
The DNA here is from genome assembly GCA_023389745.1 of Actinomycetes bacterium. GTDB lineage: Bacteria > Actinomycetota > Acidimicrobiia > Acidimicrobiales > Microtrichaceae > JAFAFN01. The sequence goes on along the minus strand of JAEWED010000209.1, from coordinate 10,585 downwards.
GCGAGCGCTGCCACCGAACCCGTGCACAGGGGAAGGCACGACGGCCCGGGCCCGGGTCGGTGTCGAGGCATCCGCCGGTGGCCCCGTCGCCTGGAGCGGCTGGATCGACGTCCCGGTGGTGGTCAAGTGATCCGGCTCTCGACGCTCCTGCACGCCCGGCGCCGCCAGGCGGCGACCGACCAGGGCGGCTTTGCCCTCGCCGCGGTGCTCGCCGTCATCGCCTTCACCGGCATCACGATCGCGGCGCTGCTCGGCATGATGCTGACGACCATGCGCGTCACCCGCTCGCAGGAAGAGGCGGCACAGGACCGACGCGCCGCCGACGGCGCGATCGAGAACGCCATCGAGAAGATGCGCGACGTGCCGTGCAACCCGCTCGCACAGCCCTACCTCGATGACCAGCAGATCGGCACCCGCACCGTCGACGTCACGTGCACCTCGTCGACCTCGGGTGTGTCGACCACCGATCAGGTGCGGCTGGTCGGCCCGCAGGGGTACAACGGCGCGTACCGCGGCTGGTCGGTCGACTGCGCCTCGAACGCCACAGCGCCGGGCTGCCTGCCGTGGAACGACGCAGGAACCAGCCCAGCGGGAGCGACCGTTGCCGACGTGTCGCTGGTGCACTCCGGAAACGACGCGCTGCGCTTCGACTCCGGGGTGACCGTGCGACGCGGCGCCGTGGCACTGCGCAACCCGACGAGCGGCACCCCGGCGATCGAGCTCGGTGGCGAGTACAACCAGGGTCGCCCCGGCATCGGAGTAACGAGCGGCACCGACTGCGGGATCCTGGCGAGCCTGCCCGCCGCCCGCATCGTCGACAGCTCCGGGGCACCGACCTGCGGGTCACCCGAGGCGGCCAATCTGCAGGCGGGCCCCACCAACGTCGCAGGGCTCGTACCGCCCATCACCCCGGTGTCGGTTCCTTCGGGTTGCTCACCGCTCAGCCCGGTGGTGGCCATCCAGCCCGGTGTCTACAACGCCGAGCAGACCCTGCGCCTCAGCGAGCTGACCGCAGCGAACCGGTTCTCTGCAGCGACGAACGACTTCACCGTCCCGATCGCCGGCTGCCAGAACAAGACGTTCTGGTTCCAACCGGGCATCTACTCCTTCCAGGGCCGTGAGCTGCGCTTCTCGAGCCCTGGCTCGTACTACGTCTTCGGCGTGCCGCAGGGTTGGGACCCGGCCACCGGGGTCCAGGGCAACGCGGCGCTGGTGAACGACCCGTCGTCGGTGCTGTGCGACCCCGACGTCTCGGGCACGTCGATCATCACCGCCGGCTGGACCCGGCTGACACACCGGCTGGGCCGCGTGGCCATCTGCCCGGCTCGCCCCGCCAGTGACCCCGACAACGCCCATCCGGCGATCTTCCAGCAGACGTCGGTGCCCAGCGAGGTCACCATCACGGGTCCGCCGGTGGTCGGCGATCTCCCGTCCCTGAACTTCACGTGCCAGGCGTTCACCTCGGACTACGACGCCTACGGTCGTTGCTTCCCGGTGCGGCAGTACGACCTGAATTTGCAGACAGGCGGCGCGGCACCAGTGAGCTCGCTGCGGGTCATGTTGACCGGCACCGAGCCCGGCACCCCGAACAACCTGATTACCGACCGTGAGACCCGTTTCGTGGTGTACCGGCAGAACAACGCGCTGCTCTGCGACACCGAGTGGACCGACGGCATGCCCAACGGCGAGCTGACCAGCTCGTTCGATCTGAAGACGATGCCGGGCACCTGTGCGTCGACGAACATCGACCAGCAACAGCTCAACGGCGCCCGCATCCGGGTCCAGCACCGCATCCTGTTCAGCTGCTGCCCCGGCACCAGTCAGCGACTGCGGGTCGACGACGCGGCCGTCGAGGTCAACGCGCATCAGGGCTGGGCGGACAGCGCCGACGTGTCGAGTTCGGACTGGGACGACCCAGGTGCCGTTGCTCGGCCCGACAACTCGACGGCGTCGCCCGTCATGCCGTGCAACGACTTCGTCTGTCCGGTCGCGGACCCCGGCCACACGATCATGGTGGCGACGCCGTTCAACCACTCGCTCGAGATCGACGACTTCGACTTCCCATCGTTGGTGAGCACGCCGGACCAAGATCCGCTGATCACCGGGCTGCGAGTGGTCGTCCGAGTGCGTCCCTCGGCCGCGACGCTGCCGTCGTCGTGGACGTCGCTGTTCGGGAACCTCATCAACTCGGCCAGCTTCCGAATGCCCACGACGAGTTACCTCGAGCTCGAGTCGCCGTCGGGCCGCCGCTGCATCGTGCAGGGTGACGGCATGAACTCCGACCAGGAGATCGCCTTCGACCTGCTCGACCCGAACCTCGAACCCGACCCGGCCCCGGCCGGCTGCAATACCGTCCTGTTCGACAGCGCGAGCGACCTGGACGACCTGACGCTGCGGTTGCGCTTCGAGATGCCGTGCGTCCCCGACTGGCTGCACAGCGTGCCGTGGGAGTGCCTGCGCAGCGTGCTGTTCGACCCGAACGACTCTGCACCGGTGTGGCAGATGCGCCCGCCGGACATCGAGAGCATCCATCTGAGCGCCGTGAGCGACACGTTCACCGAGCGGTCCACCTCGACGGTGACGAGCAACGCGGTCACCGGGGCCGCCGGCGCCACGTTCAACGTGCATGGCATGACCTGGATGCCGCTCACCGACCTCGACATCGCCTGGCGGGGTCCGGCGACGACCGCCCCGCTGTTCGGGAACGACCTGGTGCTCAACGGCCTCGGCAGCCGCATGTTCACGGGCGCCGCCATGGGCACCGTCTGCTGCAACCCTCCGACGTCTCGCACCGTCGAGCTGACCGCGTCGATCGACGGCGTCGATCGCATGGTCGCCCGGGTGCACTTCGACGACGCCGTGCCGGCCCCCGACGGCAGGGCGACGGTCGACGTGCTGCGGTGGCTCAACTGCCAGGGCGCGTGCGCCTCGGTGCTGAGCGAGTCCGACACGAACCCCAACGCTCCACCGTGATCGGCCGGCCTGCCTGACGGGTCGTCAGATCTGCGGTCTACCATCGCCGGCCATGGGCAACGGAAGCGACCGCGGAACGATGGACGTCGGAGTGGCACTGCCGACCATGGCGCGTGGTTACACCCGTGCCACCACGCTCGACTGGAGCCGCGGCATCGATGCCGGGCCGTTCTCGAGCATCTCCTGCGGTGAGCGCATCACGTTCCACAACCAGGAGATGACCGTCACCAACGCCGCGGCCGCCGCGCTGACCGAGCGGGTGCGGGTGTTCGTCAACCTGGTCGTGCTGCCGATGCACCCCATCCCGGTGGTCGCCAAGGAGCTCGCCACCCTCGACGTGCTGAGCGGCGGTCGGGTGACCCTGGGTGTCGGCATCGGCGGACGCGAGCACGACTACCTCGCGGCCGGCTCGTCGATGGAACGCCGCCACCAGCGCCTCGACGAGGGGGTCGCCGAGCTGCGTCGCCTGTGGGCGGGTGACGCACCGTTCGAGGGTGCCGACCCGGTCGGACCGGCGTGCGTCCAGCCGGGCGGCCCGCCGATCCTCGCGGGAGCGATGGGTCCCAAGGCACTCGCCCGAGCAGCCGAGTGGGCCGACGGAGTGTCGGGCTTCTCGATCAACGCGAGCGGATTCGACATGGCGGCCGCGGCATCTGCTGCGCGTGACGCGTGGTCCGCTGCAGGGCGGTCCAGCGCACCCCGAGTCGTCACCGGTTGCTTCTACACGCTCGGCATCGACGAGTCCGAGGCGACGCTCGAGCAGTTCACCTACGAGTACCTGCGCATCTTCGGCGAGAAGTTCGCACGGGCCATGGCCGCGGACGCGCCGGTGTGGCACGCGGACCGTCTGCTGCAGGCCCTCGACGAGGCCGAGGAAGCCGGCGTCGACGAGTTCATCCTCGTGCCCGGCAGCACCGACCTCGCGTGTCTCGAGGCGACCGCAGCGCTCGTCGCGAGCCGCTGATCATCGTTTCTCTCTATCGCAACCATTCGCACCGCATCGAGTTGACCTCATTGGTTACGGTCGCCGGCGGGGCGGGGAACCGCCCCGCCCACGCGACCAGTGGGAGCAACTCATGGGAAACAGAACCTCGCGACGCCGACTCGGCGTGGTGCTCGCAGTGTTGGCGATCGCCGGCCTGGGCATCGGGTGTGTGCCGGACACACCCAGCGGAGAACCCCCCGACCCGTGCCCGACGCAGTCCGTGCAAGGCGCGACGGCAGACGTCACGGACAGCTGTCCGACGCCGTGTCCGACGGCGAAGGCCAGCGGTGACGTGACTGCGAAGGTCACGGACAGCTGTCCGACGCCGTGTCCGACGGCGAAGGCCAGCGGTGACGTGAACGCGAAGGTCACCGACAGCTGTCCGACCCCGTGTCCGACGGCGATGGGGGCGGCGTCGGCGAACACGACCAGCAACTGCCCCGAGCCGTGTCCCACCACACCCGGTGACGCCATGGCCAAGGTGACCACCACGTGCCCCGAACCGTGCCCGGCGCTGCCGGAGAACGGCACGGCGACGGCGAAGGTCGTCGACGAGGAGTGCCCGACCACGCCGCCCGAGGAGTGCGACACCACGACGACGTCCGGCGGCGAAGGGGTGACCTCGACCGTGCACAACCTGGGCGTGGCAGGTCCCACGTCGTTCGTCTTCGACTTCGATGCCTACAGCGTGCCGGACCGGTTCGAGGTCTTCTACGAGGGAGCGTCGATCTATGACTCCGGATGGCGCGGCGAGAGCGGCTACGTCGACCCGGACGGCAACCCGATCACGCCGACCGGCCCGGGGATGGGAACAGCGATGATCGCCGTTCCCGCTGGCACTTCGACCGCAGTGACGGTCGTGGTGACCGGCATCGGCGGAACGGCATGGGACTACCTCGTCAACTGCCCTGACGCGGCCCCTCCGGTGTGACCCGGAGCGTCTGACAGCAGGGCCGACACGTCATCGGCGTCGGCGCGGGATCATCCCCGTGCCGGCGCCGCCGGCGCTCGGCCGGAGCGATCAGGCGATGCGGACCGCGTCGCCGGCCCACTCGGCCGCAGTGTCGGGCACGTTCGCCGTTGGCATCGACTCCTCGTGCCACGCCATCTCCTTGCGGGTCGACTGGGCGCCGCTCGAGAGCCGGGCGACCATGTCGGAGTGCATGGCGATGTCGCTCGCATAGCGGGCCTGGCGGATCGCGACACGCCCCTTGGGCCGCTCGTCGGTCGACGGTCGGAACTGGCTCTCCATGCCGTGGCGGATCATGTCGATCGCGTCGGAGCGCAGCTGCGAGATCCTCGACGGCGTCACGCCGAGCAGCTCGGCCAGCTCGTCGAAGGTCCGGTTCTCGAGGTAGAGGCCCACGGTGATGATCCGAAGCCGCTCGGGCAGCGAGTCGAGCGCGGCGCGCAGGTAGCCGTGCAGCTCGGTGTTCTCGAGCAGCTCCTCGATCGACGGGGCGGTGCGGTCGACCATCTGGTCCGCATCCTCGCCGTGGTCCAGGTCGCCGCCGCGATCCAGCGATCGGGTCACGCCGAGGGTGATGCGCTCCTGCATGCGACGCAGGTCGCCGGGATCGACGCCCAGGCGTTCGGCGACCTGGCGCTCGTCGGGCATCTCACGGTGCTCGACGGCCAGTTCGTGCGTCGCCTGCTCGGCGTCACGGGCGAGCTCACGCGTCGAGCGGGGGACCCAGTCGGCAGAGCGGGCGACGTCGAGCACGGCGCCTCGGATGCGCTGCACGGCGAAGCCGCCGAAGGGGATGCCTCGCTCGGCGTCGTAGCGGAGCGCCGCCTCGACCAGGCCGAGCGTGCCGGCGGAGATCAGGTCGCCGCGATCCACGAAGCGGGGGAACGAGCTCGAGACCCGGAGGACGACCTGCTCCACGAGCGGCAGGTGCTGTTCGACCAGTGCGGCGGTAGCGGCGTCCATGCGCGAAAGATCTCCGAGTTCCATCGTCAACATCGTCCCTTCGAAGCCCCTGATCTCCGAAGAGGTCCCAGGTGCGAACCGCACTGCGGCTGCGACATGCCTTTCGGCGAGGATCTCCGATTACTTAATGAGTTGCCTTCAGATTGATCCCTTTGCCCCAACCGGCCGGGTCGAACGGCCCCTGCGGGCCCACCGCGGACGGCCCGAACGGCTCAGTGCCCGGCACGCCGGCGCGCCGCACCGACACGTGCCGAAGGGCAGTGCAGACCTGTGCCGAAGGGCAGTGCGGGCCTGTGCCGAAGGGCAGTGCAGGCCCGTGCCGGGCGCAGGCGGCGGACGTCTCCGGGGTCAGCGCAGGAAGTCGAGCAGCGAGGTCTGGAGGACCTTCGCCGAGGCGCCGAGCGCAGCCTGGTAGCTGAACTCCTTGGCGCGCATGTCGATGAGCGCCTGGGCCATGTCGACGTCCTCGGCCTCGGAGAGCGCCGTGCGTCGGTCGATGTCGGAGATCTCGTTGCGGGCCATCACGTCCTCGACCTGTCGAGCTCGGGCGCCGAGTGCCACCTGGGCGGACTCGATGCGGTCCATGGCGACGTCGAGGCGCTCGAGTCCGAGCGCCATCTGGTCGTCGTCGCCGGCGTCGATCGCCGCGACGATCGAGTCGAGCACCTGGAACACGTTGCCGTTCATGGGGTCGGCCGCGTCGACGGTGCCGAACACCTCGTCGCCGCTGCGGTTGACCTGCAGCGTGACCGACGGCGCGACGGGGCGCATGACGACGCCCTGGTCGCCTAGGTAGGCGCCCGAGACGTCGAACGCGTTCGTGGTGTTCGCGGTGCCGGAGAAGATCGGGCGTCCCTGGTGCTGGGAGTTGGCGAGCGACAGCATCGCCTCGCGTGCGCCGGCGACCTCGGCGGCGATCGCCTTGAGCGCGTTGGGGTCGGTCGCTCCCGAGCGGGCGCTGACGATCAACGACCGCACGTGGGTCATCAGCTCGACACCCGAGGTCAGCGCGGTGTCGCCGGCGACCATCCAGCCGCGGGCGTCGGTCGCGTTGCGCTGGAACTGCGCCGAGCGACGCAGGACCGCACGGTGGTCGAGGGCCGAGAGCGCCCGGGACGGGCCGTCCGAGGCGCGTGACAGCTCCTTCTGCGAGCTGAGGCGCTCCTGGGCACGGACCATGCCCCGGTTCGCCTGCATGATGTCGGCGAGCATGGTCCGCGTGCCGGTGGTGTGGGTGATGCGTGTCATCGGCCGACCAATCCTGTGCGGTTGATGAGTGTGTCCAGCGCCTCGTCGACGGTGGTCAACAGGCGGGCCGCGGCCTCGTAGGACCGCTGCGTCGTGATGAGCGAGGCGAGCTCCTCGTCGAGGTTCACCCCGGAGACGCCCAGGCGGGCGTCGTCGGCCTGGTAGGTGACCTCCTGTTGGATGTCCACCCGTCGGGTCGCCGCCTGGGTCTCGACCGCGAGGCGGCCGATCATGTCCTGGTAGAGCGAGTCGGCGCCGCCGGGGGAGTTGTGCAGCGCGGCGATCTGCTGCGCGATCGAGGCGTCCAGGTCGCCGGAGCCGACGGCGGCCGCGGCGATGCGCGACGGGTCGTTCGCGACGTCGGCCGACAGCCGGATGGTCGCCGCGGTCGTGCCGGCGGGGTCCCAGAAGTTCAGGCCCACGTCGGTCGCCGGGTCCAGCCCCTGGCCGGTGACGTGCAACGCGTTGACCGACGAGACGAGCGCGCCGGCGACGGCGTCGAGCTCACCGAGAGCCCGGGGGATGTGCTCGTTCAGGTTGTTCAGCAGGCCGCCGAGGCTGCCGCCGCCGACGGTCGCCGGGTAGCCGTCCGCGGCCCACTGGATCTGGACCGCGTCCAGACCGGTGCCGCCCGGCAGCGGTCCGGTCTCGGTGACCCGCAGCTGCTCGTACTTGCCGCCCCGAACCAGCGACGTGCCGCCGAGGGTCACGTCCAGCGACCCGTGCTCGCCGTGTCGCACCTCGATGCCGGCGACCTCGGACAGCGACATGACCAGCCGGTCGCGCTGGTCGGCCAGGTCGTGGGGGTCGAGCCCCGCGGAGTTCGCACGGGACACCGCCGAGTTCAGCTCCGCGATGCGGGCGGCGGTCTCGTTGATCTGGGCGACCACGGTGACGGCCTCGGACAACGACGAGGCGCGCATGGTGCGCATCTCGGCGGAGATGCGCTGCAGGCTCGACGCGACCGTCGATGCCTGCTGCAGCACGGCGATGCGGCCCGCGGAGTCGCCCGGCGAGTTGGCCAGGTCGTCCCACGCGGCGTACAGGTCGCCGAGCTGGGCGGCGAGCCCGACGTCGGAGGGCTCGGGGACCGTCATCTCCAGCCGGGCGAGCGTCGCCGCCTCGGTCGTCTGACGGCCGAGCGTGCCGTGCTCGCGCAGCGCCCGGGCCTCGAGGAACTCGTCGCGGATGCGGAGGATGCCGTCGACCTTGACGCCGTTGCCCGTCGTCGTGGACCGCGAGTACAGCGACGGCACGGACCAGCTGCCGGCGGGGCTGAGCTCGACGCGTCGACGGCTGAAGCCCTCGGTCGACGCGTTCGCGATGTTGTGGCCGATGACGTCGAGCGCCCGGCGGTGCGACAGCAGGCCGCTGAGCGCGGTGGAGATCGAGGAGAAGCTGGACATGTCAGGCCTCGCGATCGACCAGGACCGAGGTGGTCGGGGGAGCGATGGCGCCGGTGGTGCGATCGCCGTAGGCGGACTCGGGGCTGCTGCCGTAGGACTCGAGCAGGTCGCGCACGTCGACCAGCCCCTGCTGGAGGATGTCGCGGTTGTTGCGCGCAGCCTCCTCGGCCTCGTTGGCCAGGCGCAGGAACTCGGTGTGGTGCTCCGCGAGCACCAGGTCCCACGGCGTGGGGGCCGCCTCGATCAGCTCGCGCAGGCTGGCATCGGCGGCGGTGCCGAGCGGCCGGGCGAGGTCCTCGACCAGCGCGGCGCGCACCACCTCCTGGCGCTGCACGTCCTCGATCGCGTCGTCGACGTCCTCGGTCGCCAGGGCGATCCACTGCGTCTGCCCGCTGGCCAGCACGAGCCGCTGGACCTCGAGCCGGTAGATGAGCCGCAGGATCAGGTCGCGCTGGCGCCACAGGACGTGGCCGAGCTCGGTCAGGATCCCGTCGACCAGCTGAGGGGACGACAGCTGCGGAGATGTGGGGACCAACGACGTGGCGGGAGCGGCATCGTCGGAATCGTTCGGCCTCATATGTCTTCACTCGGTTCCTCGGAGGGCTGTATGAGGGAAACCCTGGATCCGACAAGAATAAATTTCGGGCACTGAATGCCGCTCAACCATTGGGATCTGGGTCGGACGGCTCATTGCGAGCGCGATCTCGGCCCAACCCTCACCGATGGCGTCAGCAGGCCGACCCACCAGTGCGCCGTCACCCGAGAACCGGGCGACGACACCACCCCAATCACGGAAGAGAAGGGCACCCAATGCGCATCAACCAGAACATCCAGGCGTTCAACGCCTACCGGAACCTGTCCACCACCAACACCCAGATGGGCAAGAGTCTCGAGAAGCTGTCCTCCGGCTTCCGGATCAACCGTGCAGCCGACGACGCTGCCGGGCTCGTCATCTCCCAGGGCTTGCGTGCGCAGGTCTCGGGTCTGCGTCAGGCCACCCGCAACGCCCAGGACGGCATCTCGGTCGTGCAGACCGCAGAAGGCGCCCTGAACGAGGTCCACAACATGCTCAACCGCATGCGTGACCTGGCGGTGCAGTCGGTCAACGCGTCCAACGACGCCGAGGCACGAGGCGCGGCGAACAACGAGATCACCGAGCTCAAGGGTGAGATCGGTCGTATCGCCCAGCAGACGAAGTTCGGCAGCCAGGCGCTCCTCGACGGCAGCTTCGGCCTGACGAACTCGAAGACCGGTGCGAACGTGGCGGCAGCGACGGTCACGCTGACCGCCGGTGACACCTTCTCGTTCACCGTCGACGGCGTCGCGGTCACGACCGCGGCGGTGACGGCCGGCGAGGCGGGTGCCTACTCGGGCGCCGACCTGGCGTCGTTCATCCAGAACGAGGTTCGTGCCGGACTGCTCGGCGCGGGTCGTTCCGACCTGGCCGAGGGCTTCTCGGTGACCGCGGAGTCCGCGGGTGCCGGCTTCACCCTCAAGGTGGAGCAGGGCGGCGGCTTCGACATCACCGGCACCCCGGCCGCGGCGGGCAACGCCGCGCTGACCGGCGCCGTGACCTTCTCCGCAGCGACCGCCTCGTCGGGCACCGCTGCGAAGTTCCAGGTCGGTGCGAACGCCAACGAGACCATCGACGTCGCGGGCTTCGACCTCGCTGCGGTCGCTGCGTCCATCACCGGCGACGTGACCAGCGAGGCCTCGGCCACGGCGTTCATCAGCTCGATGGACACCGCCATCAAGGACGTCTCGACGGCTCGAGGCAAGCTCGGTGCGGTCCAGAACCGCTTCGAGTCCACCATCAACAACCTGCAGGTCACCACCGAGAACCTGGCCGCTTCGGAGTCCCGCATCCGGGACACCGACATGGCCCTCGAGATGGTGTCGTTCACCCGGCACCAGGTGCTCACCCAGGCCGGCACGGCGATGCTCGGCCAGGCGAACCAGTTGCCGCAGTCGGTCCTCCGTCTGCTCGGCTGATCGCCGAAGGGACCCACGGCTCGGACGAGCTGGGGGCGGGGCCGGGGG
>JAEWED010000179.1 GCA_023389745.1 Actinomycetes bacterium | reverse complement strand
CCGGCGGGTGGGCGCTGCTCATCGTCGAGCAGCGCCCACCCCGCCCGTCAGCGGTGACCAGAACAGCGCACAGCAGAACAGCGCACAGCAGAACACAGTCACACGACCGTCCTGACGGCTACGACGTCGGGACCGACCAAGAGGAGAATCCAATGGAGTCCTGTGCAGAGGTGAACGGCAACATCGGCCGTGCGACCATGAACGGCGCCGAGTGGGGCTACTTCGTCGACGAGACCGTCGGCGAGGAGCAGTTCGAGGCGTGGAAGTCCCACATGCAGAACGGGATGATCGAGACCCTGTTCATGGGCGAGTCCTGGGAGAAGGGTCCGTGGATCGTCCCGAACCGCTTCCCACCGAACTGCAAGGCCGACCCGCACGCCCACAACTACGACACGATCTACGTCGTGACCAAGGGCTCGCTGACCTTCAACGACGGCACCGGCTGGTACGAGCCGGGTGACGTCCGCTGGGTGCGGGCCAACACGATGTACGGCCCCGAAGAGGCCGGTCCCGAGGGTTGCGAGTTCGTGCTCGTGTCCACGGGTCCGATCGACGTGCAGTGGGAGGGCGGCGACACCTACGACCGCCCCACCATCTGAGCGGCTCCACCATCTGAGTGGGAAGGGTCGGGTGGCGGGCGGAGACGCCCCCCACCCCACCCAACCACAGGCCGTCGGAGCAGGACGAGGGGGCATCGAGGGATGAACGCAACGGGCCAGGTGGACCTGGCCGCAGGTGAGTCGCGCTCGCCGGCGCTGGAGATCACGGGGTTGTCGAAGACCTTCCCGGGTCAGACCGCGTTGGACGACGTCGCACTCAGGATCGAACCGGGCCAGGTGCACGCGCTGATCGGCGAGAACGGCTCCGGGAAGTCGACGCTGATCAAGGTGCTCTCGGGCTACCACTCGCCGGATCCGGGCGCTCGCCTCGAGATCGCGGGCGATGCCGGTGACTTCGAGCGGGTGGCCGCCGAGCACCGCGACCGCATCCGCTTCGTGCACCAGGACCACGCGCTGGTGCCGACGCTGTCGGCGCGCGAGAACCTGAGCCTGACCAGCGGCAACCAGACCGGCGTGGTCAGCCCGATCGACCGGCGCACCGAGCGTGCCGAGATCCTGCGCACGCTCGACGACTTCGGGATCTCGGTCGACATCGACGTCCCGGTCGAGCAGCTCGGACCGCACGAGCGGGCGTCGATCGCGATCGCCCGGGCGCTCGCGCAGGTCGACGACGAGACCGCGGTGCTGGTGCTCGACGAACCGACCGCGTCCCTCGGACGTGACGAGGTGCTCAAGCTCTTCGCCGCGGTCCGCCGGGTCCAGGCCCGGGGCATCGGCGTGCTCTACGTCTCGCACTTCCTCGAGGAGGTGCTCGAGCTGAGCGACGCGATCACGGTGCTGCGCGACGGCCAGGTCGTCGATCAGCTCACCACCAGCGAGGCGACCACCGAGACGCTGGTCGCCGCGATGCTCGGGGCCTCGGTCGAATCGACACGGCGTGCGGCGGAGGTGACCCACGGCGCGGTCGTGCTCGACGTCGCCGGCCTCAGCACCCGCGACCTCGACGACGTGTCGTTCCAGGTCCGCTCGGGTGAGGTCCTCGGCGTCACCGGGCTGCTCGGCTCGGGCTACGAGACCCTCGGCCGGGCGCTGCTGGGCCTGGAGCCCTGGCGCGCCGGCTCGGTGTCGGTCGACGGCACCACGCTGAACGATCCGTCGCCCAGCGACGCGGTGGCGGTCGGCCTGGCCGTCGTCCCCGTCGACCGCCGGCGCCTCGGGCTGCTCGCCGACTTCTCGATCGCCGAGAACATGACCCTGCCGCGCCTCAAGGACCTCTGGAAGGGCGGCCGGCTGCGGCGCCGAGTCGAGGACCAGCAGGTCGCCGGTTGGCTCGAGGAGGTCTCGGCGAACACGCGTGACCCGCGGCGCCGACTCGACGAGCTGAGCGGCGGCAACCAGCAGAAGGTGCTGATCGCCAAGTGGCTCCGCACGGAGCCGAAGGCGCTCGTCGTCGAGGAGCCGACCCAGGCCGTCGACGTCGGCGCGAAGGCATCGATCGAGGCGATCCTCCTCGAGCGTGCCGGCCGCGGCTGCGCGGTCGTCATCTGTTCGGCCGAGGCGGGCGACCTGGCACGGCTCTGCGATCGCGTGATCGTCGTGCGTGACGGCCGCGTCGCCGTCTCCGTGTCGGGCGACGACCTGACCGAACACCGAGTCATCGTAGAGACCCACGGAGTGGGGAACGAAGCAGGAGTACCGTGACCGATCCGACCGACAACCAGAACGCGGCGAGGGGTGACTGGCGGGCTCGGGTCCGCTCGGCGCTGTCACCGCAGAAGGCCAGCGGGATCTACATCTGGATCCTGCTGATCGTCTTCTTCAGCCTGACCACCGACCAGTTCCTGACCGCCACGACCCTGCGGACCGTCGCGAGCGAGCAGGCGGTGACCGCGCTGCTGGCCATGGGCCTGACCATCGCCCTGGCTGCGGGCGCGTTCGACCTCTCGGTCGGCGCCGGCATGGGCTTCGCGGGGGTGGTCGTCGCCCGGCTGATGGTCGACGCCGAGCTCTCGCCGGTGTTCGCGGTGGTCCTCGCGCTGCTCGTGATGGGCATCGTCGGCGGGATCAACGCCGTGATCGTGGTCAAGGCCAAGGTCACGCCGATCATCGCGACGTTGGGCATGGGATCGATCCTGGCGGCCGCCACCTTCGTGGTGTCCGACAACCAGAACATCATCGGGCTGCCGCAGGGCTTCCGGTCCATCGCCGACCGCCAGATCTTCTCGTTCCCGATCCCGACCGTGTACGTCCTCGTCGTCGCGATGGTGCTCTGGTACCTGCTCGAGTGGACGCCCTTCGGCCGTCGTCTCTACGCCACCGGTGGGGGCGAGGAGGTGGCCCGCCTGGCCGGCGTGCGCACCTCCCGCTACATGTCGCTGGCCTTCGTCATGGCGGCGGTGATCGCCGGCGCCGCGGGCATCATCGTGACGTCGCGACTCGGCACGGGCTCGCCCGACGTCGGCCCGACCTACCTGCTGCCCGCGTTCGCCGCCTGCTTCCTCGGTGCCACGCAGTTCCGTCCGGGACGCTTCAACATCTGGGGCACGCTGCTCGCGGTCTACCTGCTCGCCACCGGCGTGAAGGGCCTCGTCTACATGGGCGCCGACTTCTGGGTGCCGGACCTGTTCAACGGTGTGGCGCTGATCGTCGCGGTGGCGCTGTCGAGCCTGCAGTCGAGCCGTCGCTCGAAGAAGCTGGAGCGTGCGGCCGAGCGCTCGTCGGGCACCACATCGAGCGTGGAGTCCGCACCCGCCCCGGTCGCCTGACCGTCCGGCCATCTCTCCAGCTGGCCATCTGACCGTCCGGCCCGCGGGCC
>JAEWED010000177.1 GCA_023389745.1 Actinomycetes bacterium | reverse complement strand
GGCCTGCTCCTGGCGACGACCGCCGCCGCACTCGCCCTGGCCGTGGTGTACGTGCGCGGAGGACAACCCCAGCTCGAAGGTGCCCTGCTGCTGGTCGCGCTCGGCTCGCTCGGGATCGCCGTGGTCTGGTGGGCGACGCGGCTCATGCCCGACGAGGAGGCCGTGGAGCCACGGCCGACGATCGCGTCGAGCGAGGAGCCACGGCGCGAGTTCTACTCCACGTTGCTCGAAGGGGCCGAGGGGTTCACGGGGCGACGCCGTCTGCTGCAGCTGCTCGGTGTGGCCGCCGGCTCGCTCGGACTCGCGGCGCTGTTCCCCCTTCGCTCGCTCGGTCCGACGCCGGGCCGCGCCCTCTTCGAGACGTCGTGGCGGCGCGGCTCCAGGGTCGTCACGAGCGACGGCCGACCGGTCCCGGCCTCCGAGATGGAGATCGGCAGCATCCTGACGGTGTTCCCCGCCGGCCACGAGCACGAGGACGATGCCGCCACGGTGTTGATCCGCGTCGACGCCGACGAGCTCGAGCCCGACCCCGGCAGGGCGGACTGGTCGCCCGGGGGTCACGTCGCCTACTCCAAGCTGTGCACGCACGTCGGGTGTCCGGTCGGGCTCTACCGAGAGACCACCCACGAGCTGCTCTGCCCGTGCCACCAGAGCACCTTCGACGTGCTGCGCGGTGCCGCGGTGACCTTCGGTCCGGCGACTCGACCGCTGCCGCAGCTGCCCCTCGCGATCGACGGCGACGGCTACCTGATCGCTCGCGAGGGCTACACCGAGCCTGTCGGACCGATCTTCTGGACTCGCGACCGCGACGGTGGCGGATGAGCGCACGACCGACGTTGCGCTCCGCGCTGCGCTGGTTGGACGACCGCGTCGGCGGCGCGCCGGTCGGGCGCAAAGCGCTGCGACGGGTGTTCCCCGACCACTGGTCGTTCCTGCTGGGCGAGACCGCGATGTACAGCTTCGTCGTGCTGGTCGTGACGGGGATCTTCCTCACGTTCTTCTTCGAGCCGTCGACCCGTGAGGTCGTCTACGACGGGCCCTACGAGCCGCTGCGGGGCCGGGAGATGTCCGCCGCCTACCACTCGGCGCTCGAGCTGAGCTTCGAGGTGCGAGCCGGACTGGTCATGCGACAGATCCACCACTGGGCGGCGTTGGTGTTCGTCGGTGTGATCGTCGTGCACCTCGGCCGGGTCTTCTTCACCGGCGCCTTTCGTCGGCCACGCGAGCTCAACTGGGTCGTGGGGGTGTCGTTGCTGGTGCTCGCGATCGGCAACGGCTTCTTCGGCTACTCGCTGCTCGACGACCTGCTCTCGGGCACCGGCATGCGCGTCGCATGGTCGATCGCGTTGTCCGTGCCGGTCGTCGGCACCGCACTCGCCGTCGGCCTGTTCGGCGGCGAGTTCCCCGCAGCGGCGACGATCCCGCGCTTCTACACGCTGCACGTGCTCATCGTGCCGGCGTTGATCGTGGCGTTGCTCGGTGTGCACCTCGGCCTGGTCTGGCGTCAGAAGCACACGCAGTACCCGGGCGGTGATCGGCGTGAGGACAACGTCGTGGGCCGGCGGCTCTGGCCGGCGTTCGCGTCGCGCTCGCTCGGGCTGTTCCTCCTGACCGCTGCGGTCCTCTGCGGTCTGGGCGGCTTGGCGCAGATCAATCCCATCTGGGTCTACGGCCCGTTCAGCCCGACGGCCACCGCGGTCACCTCGGCCTCGCAGCCGGACTGGTACATGGGGTGGCTCGACGGTGCCTTGCGGTTGTTCCCCGCCTGGGAGATCCGGGCCTTCGGGTTCTCGGTGCCGAGCGCGTTCTTCCCCGGCGTGCTGTTGCCGACGATCGCGTTCGGGCTGCTCTACGCGTGGCCGTTCCTCGAGGCGCGGGTCACGGGGGACCGGGCCACGCACCACCTGCTCGACCGCCCCCGGGACGTTCCCCTGCGGACCGCGCTGGGATCTGCGACGTTCGTGTTCTTCGGGGTGCTCTTCCTCGCCGGCAGCAACGACGTGCTGTCCGGTCTCGTGGGGGTGGCGCCCGAGACCCTGACCAACGTCTTCCGGATCGCGGTGTTCCTGGTGCCGGCCCTCACCTTCCTGGTGACCAGGAGGCTCTGTCGTGATCTGCGCGACAGCGGCCTGCACCCGATCCGCGGGATGGCCACCCACGAGATCGACAGGGACCCGGCAGGTCACCTGGTGGAGGAGGACGAGCTCGACGACGCCGAGCTCGACACCGATGCGCTCAGCCCGTCTCCACCTCGTGGGCATAGCCAACGACCGAGATCAACAACGCAGCCACGGCCGGGTACGTGATCCAGGCGGTGAACGCCAGGCCCCACGCGATCCCGACGCAGGCCAGGCCCATGAACAGCGGCCAGACGCTGCCGGAGGGGAACTCGCCGACCTCGACCTCGACCTCGGACCGGTCGGTCTCGGCTGGCCGGTCGGGATCGGTCATGTCCTCGGGTCGGTCACCCTCGCGGCGGTGGATGCCCCAGAGGTACACCGCCAGCGCTGCCAGCGACACCGCGCACGCGAACAGCAGCAGCGAGCCGACGGGCTCTCGGGACAGCGCCACGTAGGCGACGGCGAACACGAGCACCAGGGCGGCCAACCCCGCGTAGATCCGCCACTCCGCCTTCACGGCTCGGTCGCCGATCCGGTCGGTGAGCTGCCCGCTGCGGCGTCCGTTGCCGCCGCGGCCCGAACGGCCTCGCGCAGATCGTGGGTCGGGCGCTCCGATCCCACGGGTGGAACGGTCTCGAAGTTGTGCGGCGGTGGTGGGCTCGTCGTCGCCCACTCGAGGGAGTTCGCCTCCCACGGGTCGTCGCCTGCCGGCGGGTCGTGTCGCGACACCCAGATGTTGACCAGGAACAACCCCACGGCGAGCGCGACCATGACCGAACCCACGGTCGACATCGCGTTGAGGTAGGTCAGCCCCGCCGTCTCGGGGTAGTCGGCGAAGCGCCTCGGCATGCCGCGCAGACCGAGGATGTGCTGCGGGAAGAACGTGAGGTTGAACCCCACGAAGAGCACCAGGGCCTGGACCCGCCCGAGCCCTTCACGGAGGCGGTGGCCGAAGAACTTCGGCCACCAGAAGAACAGCCCGGCGAACATCGCGAACACCGACGAGCCGAGCAGCACGTAGTGCATGTGGGCGACGACGAAGTACGTGTCGTGCACGTGGTAGTCGAACGACGGCACCGCGAGCATCGGTCCGGTGAGGCCGCCGATCAGGAAGACCACGATGAAGCTGATCGCGAAGAGCATGGCGCTGTCCGCACGCAGGTGTCCTCCGAGCATCGTGCCGATCCAGTTGAAGATCTTGACCCCGGTCGGCACCGCGATGATCAGCGTCGTCGCCGCGAAGAAGGCTCCGTAGACGGCGCCGGTCGTGTACATGTGGTGCGCCCAGGTGGCGACCGAGTAGGCGCCGATCGCCAACGTGGCGAGCACGAACGCCTTGTACCCGAACAGCGGCCGGCGCGAGAACACCGGGATCACCTCGCTGATCACGCCGAAGAACGGCAGGGCGACGATGTACACCTCGGGGTGGCCGAAGAACCAGAACAGGTGCTGCCACACGATGGGGTCGCCGCCACGCGCCGGGTCGAAGAACGCCCCGCCGAACTGCCGGTCGACGAACAACATGGCGAGCGCAGCGGTGATCACGGGGAACGTGAGCAGGATCAGCACGGCGACGACGAACATCGTCCAGGTGAAGATCGGCAGGCGGAACATCGTCATGCCCGGCGCTCGCAGCGTCAGCACGGTCGCGATGATGTTCAGCCCGGTCAGCGTGGTCGCCACACCGAGCAGCGCGAGCCCCGTCACCCAGAGATCCGGACCTGCGCCAGGGGAGTAGAGGCCGTCCGACAGCGGGGTGTAGGCGGTCCAGCCGAAGTCCGCTGCGCCGCCCTCGGTGGCGAAGCCCGACAGCACCACGAGTCCACCGCCGACGAAGAGCCAGTACGACAGGGCGTTGAGCCGCGGGAACGCCATGTCGGGGGCCCCGACCTGCAGCGGCACCAGGTAGTTGGCGAGCCCCGCGGCCATCGGCACGGCGAACAGGAACATCATCACCGTGCCGTGCATCGTGAACAGCTCGGAGTACCGCTGCTGGGACACGACCTGCAGCCCTGGTTCCGCGAGCTCCAGTCGCATGATCGACGCCATGAGCCCACCGATCACGAAGAACGCGAACGCGCTGCCGATGTAGAGCAGCCCGATGCGCTTGTGGTCGGTCGTCGTCAGCCAGCCGACGAGACCCGCTCGGGCGACGTCCGCGGACGACGCCCCGTGTGCGTGCACAGCGTCGACCGGCTCCCCGGTGCGCTCGACGGTCGTCACGGACGTTGCTCCCGGAGCCACTGGTCGAAGTCGTCGGCGGGTACGACCTCGACGACGAAGTTCATGCGCGAGTGGTCGAGCCCGCAGAACTCGGCGCAGTGGCCCTGGTAGATCCCACGTTCGCTCGGGGTGATCTCGAGGTGGTTCGTCCGGCCCGGCACCAGGTCGCGCTTCGTGGCGAACCGGGGCACGAAGAAGGAGTGGATCACGTCCGGGCTTCGCAGCTCGAGGCGGACGGTCCGCCCCTCGGGGAGGATCATCACCGGGTCGGCGCCGGCCTGGCCGAGCACCTCGACGTCGTCGCCGTAGTCGAAGCTCCAGCCCCACTGGAACGCCGTCACCTCGACCACCACCGGATCGGGGTCGTCGCTGAGCATGCGTTCCCCGGCGAACAGCGACATCGCGAACACGCCGGCGACCAGCAGCACCGGGATGCCGGTGTAGGTCAGCTCCCACGCGGTGCTCCCGCTGTTCGCCGACGGGTCCCTGCCGCTTCGTTGACGGCGGACCGCCGTGACGACGGCCAGCAGCAGGAGGCCGATCACGAGTGCGCCGAGTCCGGTCGCGAGGGCGAGCAGGATCTTCCACTCGGTCAGCACCACGTCGGCCTCGTCGCTCGCCGGTTCGGGCATGCCGGCGCTCCCGCAGCCGAGGAGTGCCACGGCCGCGACGAGGCAGGCCACGGCGGCGGGCGCGAGGGAACCGATGGTGCGACGACCACGGGCGCAGCGGGATGCCATCGGGGGTGCACCTACCCGCCGGCGGTGCTCGTAGACCGTCCGCCCCCTGGGTTCCGAACGCCCGAGGCTGGGTAGGTGGCTGCGATGCACGCCAGTCGCGCCGTCGAAACCCCGACGCCCTCGCCCGAGGACGAGCCCCGGGATCCGCACGACCCCGAGCGGCTCGCGGGTTACCGCGCCGTCTCCGCGGTCTACCTGGGCGGCGCCCTGGTCGCCGGTGTGGGGCTGGCCCGCCGAGGTGCGGCAGGGACACCCCGCTCGCCGGTCCAGGAGTGGAGCGACGTGGCGCTCGTCTCGCTCGCGACGTTCAAGGCCTCACGACTCCTGACGAAGCAGGCCGTGACCTCACCGCTGCGAGCGCCGTTCACGGAGTTCACGGGTCCGGGCGGACCGGGCGAGGTGAACGTGCACCCCGTCGGGACGGGCTGGCGACGCTCGGTCGGTGAGTTGCTGAGCTGCCCGTTCTGCCTGGACGTGTGGATCGCGAGCGGGTCGACGGTCGCGCTGCGCCTGGCCCCCGGCCCGACCCGGGTCGCCCTGTCGACCCTTGCGTCGGTCGGCCTCGCCGACATGCTGCACTTCGTCTACGTCGCCATGGAGCACCGCGCCGAGCGGTGAACCGGCGACCTGGCACCACTGTGCGCCCGTCGATGGTGGGTCGCTGCGGTCCGGTTCGGGGTATGGAGGCGACGACGGCGTCCGGTCGCCGCCGACGGAGCGTCAGGAGGAGCAGCGATGGCGAAGACGAGCGTGGTGACAGAGCAGTCGAGGGCACGGCACGACGACGGACACGGGCTCGACGCCGACGCGCCGACCGAGATCCCGCCGCGGGGTTGGAAGGACGTGGCGATGCGGGTGAAGGACGAGGTCCGCGACGACCACATCTCGTTGTCCGCGGCGGGCGTCGCGTTCTTCGGCTTCCTGGCGTTCATCCCGGCCCTGGCCGCCGTGATCAGCGTGTACGGCCTGGTGGCCGACCCCGCGGACGTGCGTTCGCAGATGGCGGAGCTGCTCACCGCGCTGCCCGACGATGCCCGTCGGCTGCTCACCGATCAGATCACCCGGCTGACCGAGAGCTCCAGCTCGTCGTTGGGGCTGGGTCTGGTCATCAGCGTCGCGATCGCCCTCTGGTCCGCCTCGAGCGGCATGGCGCACCTGCTCGAGGCGATCAACATCGCCTACGGCGAGGACGACGACCGCGGCCCCGTCGCCCGCCGAGGCGCCGCGCTCCTGATGACGGTCGGCGTGCTGGTGGTGCTCGGTGTCGCGATCGCAGGGTTCGCCGCCGCATCCTCGCTCGGCGACTCGAACGAGGCACTGCGCCTGGTCGTCCGCCTGGTGACATGGGTGGTGGCCGCAGCGCTGTTCATCGGTGTGCTGGCGGTGCTCTACCGCCACGGCGCCGACCGTGACCAACCGAGGTGGCGCTGGGTCAGCCCCGGCGCGGTGCTCGCGCTGGTCGGCTGGCTGGTGATCACCATCGGGTTCAGCATCTACGTGTCGAACTTCGGCTCCTACGACGAGACCTACGGATCCCTCGCGTCGATCGTGATCCTGCTGTTCTGGATGTACCTGTCCGCGTTCGTGGTGATGGTCGGCGCCGAGCTCAACGCGGAGCTCGAGCACCAGACCGGACGGGACAGCACCCGCGGGCCGGAGCGTCCGCTTGGCTCCCGGGACGCCGAGATGGCCGACGACATCGCGGAACGCTCGTAGCAGGCCCGACTCCGGATCAGCCGACGCGCCCGCAGGCGACTCCCACTCAGCCGACTCCCCGCTCAGCCGACGCGCGCTCGGGCGGCGTCGACGACGGGCAGCTCGCCCAGCACCCCCAGCATCATGGCGAGCGGGTACTGCACGGCCTCGGCAGCGAGGCGCTCGACGAGGCGGTTGGAACCCGGAGCGACCAGGTCGTGCCAGGCGTCGGGCATGGTCGACAGCGTCGCGAGCATGAACGGCCGGCCGATGCTCCGCGCACGCTCGTCGAGCCCCTCGAGCTGCACCGTGGCGTCGAGCAGTCGGCGGGTCAGCGGCGAGACCGACAGCTCTGAGGTCCAGTCGTCCATGCGGGCCCGCAGCTCCGACATCGTGGTGGGGAGCTCGCCGTCCTCGATGAGCGGCAGGGGGAGGGTGCCGGCCTGCAGCGCCGCGCGCTGGTCGGGATCCGAGAAGATCTCGTCGAGGTCGATGCGGTGGTCGAGCAGGGCGGCGTGGGTCGACTGCTCGCGGACGAAGGCGTCGGCCCGGGACCGGGACAGACGCCCGCGGCCGAAGCGCCGGGTCATCACCAGGAACGACTCGGTCAGCGTCATCGAGACCCAGGCCGTCTGGTGCAGGTCGGTCGCGTCGAAGCGAGTGCCGTCGGCCCCCACGCCCTGGACGGTGCGGTGCATGGCCCGGACCCGGCGCGCCGAGCGGAACACCTCGTCCATCGAGCCGAGGTTCTGCGCCTGGACGTACGCCCCGGTGCGACCGACGCGGCCCAGGAAGTCCTCGTAGAACTTGCCGGTGCTGTCGGTGGCCGTCGGGATCGGTACCGACAGGGTCTGCAGGAGCGCGGCTCGCAGTCCGGCGAGTGCCTGCGCGGGCTGGCCGACGACCTCCCAGGTGGCCGATCCGGGACCGAACAGCCCGGGGTCCCCCGGGGTGGCGTTCGGGTCGAGCGTGCTGGTGAACATCCCGGTCCGCTCGAGCAGCTCGTTGCGCAACGGGGGGATGCCGTGGGGAAGGACCCGGGCGACCACCGAGTTGGGCGTCGGCAGCTCCACGCGGGGGACCTGCGGGACGGCCAGATGGGGGAGTGCGGACGGATGGGGCAGTGCGGACGGCCGGAGCAGGGTCGGCAACTGGAGCAGGCGGGTCATGTCGTCGTCCTCGGTGGGAGTCGCAGCAGCCACCGGAACGTGTCCCGGGCCTCCGCTCGGATGGTGTCGTCGTCGTCGAGCCGGAGCGTCGTGGTCGGGGTGAGCAGCATCGAGTGCGTCACACGGGCGAGCATCTCGGCGAGTGGCGCCGGGTCGAACCGGTCGATCAGTCCCTCGTCCATCAGGCGCTCGATGTGACCGGTCAGGTACTCGGCGCCCGCCCGGATGATCGGCCAGCCGTGGGTGGTGAGGCGGGGGAGGATGTCATCGGGCTCGGTCTCGATGAGCCGCCGCAGCAGCGGCTGCTCGCGGAGGCGCCGGGCGACGACGACGGTGACCTCTGCCAGCTGGTCCTCGGGTGTGTCGGCCGCGTCGACGAGGGCCTCGACCTCGGCGAGGAAGCGCCGCGTCTCCCGCAGGGCGACCGCAGCGACGATCCCGTCCTTCGAGCCGTACCAGCGGTAGAGCGTCGCGGGACTGATGCCGCTGCGCCGGGCGATCTCGTTGACGCTGGTGCGCCGGATCCCGAAGTCGAGGAACGCCGCGAGCGCCCCGTCGAGCGCCGGTCCGCTCGCGTCGTCCGCCGTCGGTTCGTCGGTGCTCCGGACCTGGACGAGGTCCAGCAGGTCGAGCGGTGTCGACGTCGTACTCATGAGAGAATAGTCGTCTCATTCTCTCATGGGGTCAAGGGGCGGTGATTCCGAAGCGCTTGATGACGAGGACGACGTCGTCCCTGGTGTTCTCCGGCTGCAGGTCCCGGATGAGGCCATCCGCGATCGCCTGCACCGCGAGCCCGTTGAGCTGGGCGACCGAGTCGGCCAGGCGAGCCATGCCGACGTCGAGGTGCTCACGGCGACGCTCGATGAGCCCGTCGGAGTACAGGACGATGATGCCGTCGTCGCTCACGTCCTCGGAGGCCTCGGTGCGCGCCACGCCTGGCACGGCCGCCAGCGGGGGTCCTCCGTTGGCGTCGAGCCACCGGCAGCCCGACGCGTCGGCGACGAGCGGCGGCGGGTGTCCCGCACGGGCGTACGTCATCCGCCGCGCCGCGCGGTCGTAGACGACGCACACCATCGTGGTGCCCAGCGCGCCGTCGAGCGCACCGGCGAAGGTGTCGAGACCCTCGACGACCTCTGCCGGCCGCCGACCCTCGAGCAGCATGGCCCGCGCCGCCGATCGGAGCTGCGACATCACCGTCGCCGCTTCGAGCCCGTGGCCGACGCAGTCGCCCACGACGAGCGCACGTCGGTGGTCGTCCAGGTCGATGACGTCGTACCAGTCGCCGCCCACCGCGAGGGCGCCTGCAGCGGGCAGGTAGCGAGCGGCGATGGTCGGCAGGTCGCTCGCCGAGGGCAGCATCGCCGCCTGGAGCGTGTCGCTGATGTGGCGGTACTCACCGAGCTCGACGCTGCGGCGGTAGGCGGTGTCGAGGGCGTTGCTGATGCGCTCCGCGATGGCGAGCACGAATCGCCCGTGCTCGGCGTCGAAGGGACGGTGCGGGTTCGGTGCGATGACGAGCGCACCGGACACGTCGCTGCGCTGGCCACCGACAGAAGTGGCGACCAGATCGACCGGATGGCCGACGACCCCGTCGCCGCCCATCGTCAGCGTCGTGCCCGCGAGGACCGCGTCGAGGTCGATGCGATGCCTGGGCGACACCTGGTCACGCCGGTTCGAGGCCATCAGCACGGTCTCGTGCTCGACGTGCAGGAACAGGTCGACGGTCGGGACCTCGGAGGGGTGTGCGCCGAGCGCCTTGACGGCGGCGACGCAGGTGTCGGTCACCTGGGTGGCATCCGCGAGTGCGGCGTTCAGGTCGGTCAGGCACTCGAGCCGGCGCTGTTGCACGACGTGGTGCGTCGTCTCGACGGACAGGTCGAGCACCCCGCCGACACGGCCCTCGTCGAACAGCGGGCTGTAGGAGAACGTGAAGAAGCACTCCTCGGCGAAGCCGTTCCGCTCGATGAGCAGCGGGTAGTCCTCGTCCCACGACGATCGTCCGGTCTGCAGCACCGACTCGAAGCGCGGCCCGATGTCGTCCCAGACCTCGGGCCACACCGTCGGCGCCGAGGCCCCGAGCGCTCCGGGGTGCTTCCGTGTGCCCAGCATCGGGCGGTAGCCGTCGTTGTAGATCTTGATGAGGTCGGGCCCCCAGACGATCAACGTCGGGAACTTGGTGGTCAAGCAGATCGACACCGCCGTGCGGAGGCCCTCGGGCCACGTCGACGGGGGCCCGAGCGGCGTCGACGACCAGTCGTGCTCGAGCACGGTCCGGCCCATCTCGCTGTCACCGGCGACCGCAGCCAGCCAGTCGTCGTCGGTCTGCAAGATCGCACTGGTCTCTGCTGCCGTCACCGTGACCTCTGCGTTCTGCACCCGGTGTGTGCGCCGATGACATCTTCCCCCGGGATCGCCCGGGTGGGGGAGCGAGAAGGGCCGAAAGGCGGGAAACTCACCCCCCGGGGTGATCAGGGGTTCCGGTTCCCACTGAGGCCCGGACCGAAACGCTCGACCCGGTCACCTCTGTGGTCACGATGCCCCGTTCGTCCACCTCGAAGAGCTGCAACCCCTCGCGGACCTCGGCGGCATCGGCGCCGAGCACGACGGCGATCTTGTTCGCTGCGTTGCGGCCGACGTCGAGCACCACCTCGAGCGTCGCCGCGGGGCCGAGCAGGCCGAGCACCTCTGCGGCCAGGCCTTCCGGGAGTCGAGCGGGCCGCCACAGCATCGAGTCGACGAGGCGCAGCGCGACCTTCTGGTGCTCGGCGAGGTCGCTGCGCTCGTAGTCGTCGATCTGGTCGAACACCGACTCGCCGGCGCCGTCGGCCAGCGCCGCCACGTGGCGCCGCGATCGGCAGAGGCGGCAGTCGTGCACCCGGGCCACGCGGAGTCGGACGAGCTCGGCGGTCACGGGGTCGAGGGCGTCGAGACGGGCGACGGCCTGCATCCACTCCTCGAGCGCCGACCACAGGTCGGCCCCGCCGGTCGCCGGCCGAGCAGCACCGTCGACGGCGCCGAACAGCTGTCGGAGTGCCGCCCGCATCCGCAGGCCCTGGTCGAAGACGTAGATGGCCTGGACGAGCGGGAACGCCCGGTCGCCGAGCTGCCCGAAGCAGCGTCGGCGCAGCTCGTCGCCGGTGCCGGCGACGTCGATGACGAACTGCTCGGTCACCTCGAGCACCGCACGGTCGTCGGCGTCGAAGTACGGCGAGGTGGGCCACG
>JAEWED010000165.1 GCA_023389745.1 Actinomycetes bacterium | reverse complement strand
ACCTGCCGATGGAGCTCGACCTGCCCGAGGACGAGCTGGCCAACGTGGCGGAGCACGCCGACGATACCGCTGCTGCCGCTCCGCCGATCGCGGCGGCCGACCCGGCACCGACTGCGGGCAGCTGAGCCCAGCACGTCGACACCCCTGCCCAGACGCTCCCGACACCGTCCCGGAAAACAGGACACTTCTGCTGACCTTGGGTCAAGCGTCCAGTTTTTCGGGACGGTCCGGCGGGGAGTCCCGAAGGAGTGCCGCCGCCGGGATCATCGCAGCAGCGCCTCGCTGGGGTCGTCGGGCAGCTCGGTCAGGGGCACCCGCAGCTCCTCGACCGTCGGCCCCACCCGCTGCGCGATCGGTGCGAGCGCGTCCAGGTCGAACCCGTAGAGATCGGCGGCGTTCCCGCCGAGCAGGGCGCGCATCGAGGTCTCGTCCACGTCGCTGAAGCGCTGTCGGATCGCCTCACGGGTGTGGGGGAACGTGCCCTCGTTGTGGGGGTAGTCGCTGCCCCACATCATGCGGTCCGCGCCGATCAGCTCGCGGGCGGCGGCGTCCTCCGCGCTCGGCATGCTCGCGCCGACCCAGCAGTTCCGGCGGAAGTACTCGGTCGCGCTCAGCGGCAGGATGTGCTCCGGGTCGAAGCGCAGCTCGCCGATGCGTCCGGTGTCGCGGATCTGGCCCAGGTGCCGGTCGAGCTGTTCGAGCATCGGGGGGATCCACGACGTGCCCAGCTCGGTCATCACGAACTTGAGCCGAGGGAACCGTTCGAAGACACCCGAGAGCAGCAGCTGCACGAACGGTCGCTGCGAGTAGAAGCTCACCTCGGCGATGAACAGCAGGGCAGAGGCGTGGTAGCGGCCGTAGTCGGGTGAACCGGTGCCGCCGTGGCTGTTGATCGGCACCTCGAGCTCTTCGCACACGGCCCACAGCGGGTCGTAGATCGGGTCGTAGAGCGGCTTCACGTAGTCGACGTCGGGCGGGACCGAGCCCAGCAGGATGCCGCCGCGCAGACCGTTCTCCTTGATCCAGCGGACGTCCTTGATCGCCTCGTCGACGTCGTTCAGGAAGACCTGACCGATGCCGGCACGCCGCTCCGGGTACCGCGAGCACCAGTCGGCCATCCAGCGGTTGTGGGCACGGATGCCGGCGAGGCGGTGCTCGAACTCCTCGGGGCGGGGCGGCCGTGCGAAGAGCACGAAGCTCGGGAAGAACGGCGGCACGGTGTTGGGGAAGACGACCTCACCGACGATGCCGTCGGCCTCGAGGTCGCCGATGCGGCGCTCGTCGTCCCAGTTGCGCACCCGTCCGCCGTCGGCCTCCTGCAGGTCGCGGAAGGGGTTGCGGTACTTCGCCCGCCAGGCGTCGAAGTCGTCGAGGTACGCCGGGTCGAGGTACTCGCGGTACATCTCGTGGCTGGCACCCGCGTGGCAGTCGGACGAGATGATCGTGTAGCGGCCGGAGTCGGTCGACCCGGCGGCCCCGCTCGCCGTCCCGGTCGCGGTCGCGGCATCGGTCGTCATCGTCATGTGGGCCCCCCGGCGTCGTCGCCCCGTCGGGGCGTGTCGGAAACGAGAACAGGTTCTCGTCGTCACGGTAGCGCCGACGGCACCACGGAACGCCGCGAACCGGCTCGGCCCCCGGGGACGGGAGTGCTCAGGGCACGTCGTGCATGAGCTCGCCCATGCCGAAGGAGATCTCGGTGGCGAGCTCCATGCCGTCGGGCAGCACGCCCATGCCGAAGAACCCGTGCACCATGTCGTCGTAGCAGCGGTAGCGCACCGGCACCCCGGCGTCCACGAGGCGTTCGGCGTAGCGCAGGCCCTCGTCGCGCAGCGGGTCGAAGCCGGCGGTCACGACGATGGCCGGCGCGACGCCGGTCAGGTCCGCCTGCTCGAGCGGCGACGCCAGCGGCGAGTCCCAGTCCGCGGCGTCGGGCAGGTACTGCGCTCGGTACCACTCGATCGAGGACCTGGTCAGGAAGAAGCCCTCGGCGAAGGTGCGGTGGGACTGCTCGCGCATCCGGGCGTCGGTCACCGGATAGACCAGGCACTGCGCGACCGGCGCCGGCACGTCGGTGTCGCGGGTGACCTGGGCGATCACCGCGGCGAGGTTGGCGCCCGCGCTGTCACCCATCACCCCGACACGGCCCGGCTCGATCGACAGCTCGCCGGCGTGGTCGTGCACCCAGCGGTAGGCGGCCACGGCGTCGTCGACCGCGGCGGGGAAGACGTGCTCGGGGGCGAGGCGGTAGTCGACCGAGATGACGACGCACTCGCTCGCATCGGCGAGCAGCCGGCAGGTGCCCTCGTGGGTGTCGAGATCACCCGCGCACCAGCCGCCACCGTGCAGGTAGACGATCGCGGGCGACCCGTCGGGCAGCCCGAACCGGCGGTAGACCCGCAGCGGGATCCATCCGGCCGGTCCGGGCACCCGTCGGTCGGTGACGTAGATGCCCTGGCGCAGCGGCATGCCGAGGCTCGTGGAGCGTCGCAGCGACGCTCGGCGCTCCGCCGCGGTCGCCTCGGGGTCGGTGTCGAGCCCCAGCCGGGCACTGGCGGCGAGCATCGCCTGCACCCGCCGGTTGAGGACCCGACCGTCGAGCACCACCGGCGGGGCCCCGATCATCCGGTCGATCACCGGGTCGGGCAGTCCGAGCAGTCGGGTCGCGACGCGGGTGCCGAGGCTGGAGCGATTCGTCATGTTGCGACAGGGTAGGTGCCGGCGCGACGACTGGCACCGCCCGTCGGACCACCACCGCTCACCGGATGGCGAAGCTGTCGTCGGAGACCTTGAGCGACGTCGTGTCGACGATCTCGAAGTCGTTCGCGGTGAGCTGCTTCAGCTGCGCCAGGTCGGTGGACTTCCAACCGGAGGAGTTCTCGCCAGTCAGGTGCATGCCCTGGCTGCAGGTGTCGGTGAGCACCGCGCCGTGGGTGCGCAGCGCGTCGACCATGGCCCGCGCCTGGCCGCTGAAGCGGTTCAGGTCGACCGACGACTTGAGGCGTGCCCACGCGCCCATCGGCAGCTCGCCGCCCGGGGGCTGGCGGCCGTCGGAGCTGCTCGCCGGCCACACGTGCGACGAGGCGATCGTGTTGCTGCAGAACGCGGTGACGTGACGCACCGCTCCGGCGTTGACCTCGTCGACCCGGAACGCCTGACCGATCATCGGCGTGTTGGGCGAGTTGGTCGTGAACTTCAGCCGTGCGGTCGAGTCGAGCTTGTACTTGGCGCCCGAGTTCGCGGTGTGCACCCCGAGGCTGCCGAGCGTCGGGTCGTACTGGATGAGCTCGTAGGCGGTGCAGTCCGCGACGTCGAGGATCAGCAGGTGGCGGTCCCACGCCGCGCCCGGGTAGCCCTCGAGTCGCGGGGACGACGGGATCGGCATGCGGCCCCGGTACTCGTGGGGGCTCACGCTCATGGTGTAGGCGACGTTCTTGAACGACGTCGTGCGCGAGTCGACCACGTTGATCGGGATGCCCGTCGAGGAGCCCTCCCACACCGTCGAGCTCGGCGTCGAGAGCTTCGTGCCGCGGCTCCGGTGGCCGCTGAGCCACTGGTCCGAGCTCGGGTGGACCGGCAGGCGGTCGATGTTCGTGGCGTTCAGGTAGTGGTCGGCGGGGAAGAGGTCGCACCCGCCGATGTTCGACGTGGTGGCCGCCGCCTTGAAGCTGACCGGGCCGCTCGGCACCGTGATCGCCGGGGACGTGACCGCCGGGGGCTGCAAGGTGGTGCTCGGGGCCGGCGCCCCGGGAGTGGCCGGGCCGGGACGGACCACCGCCGCAGGGTTGCGTGGCACGGTGGTCGTCTCGTCGTTCAGCGCGTCGCCCGACGGGCCCGGCGCGCACGCGGCTCCGAGCGTCGCCACCGCCGCGATCATCCCGATCGAGACCCGACGCCGACGCGCCGCGGTAGTCGTTCGAACCTTGTTCCTCAGCTGCACAGTGTCTCCATGGCCCTCATGGCCTTGATGGTCGTCAGAAGTTCTCGTTCGCTTTACCTCTCGACGCGGGAATTCCGGCCGATGAGGCCGATCCACCCCGCCGGGTGTGACAGCGGACGCATTTCGTTGGTTCGCACGTCTCGGTGGGTGTGCCACCCGGTCGAGGACCGGGGCCGCCACCCGGTGTCGGGGCGCGCGAAATGGACGACACCGACCGGGCAGCACCCGGCCGGTGACGCGTGTCAGGCCGGCCGCAGCTCGTTGAGCTCGGCGACGTTGTCGCGCATGACCAGGTCGAGCACCTTCTGCTCGAGCCCGGTGAGCTCCTCGAGGTAGTCGAGCGGCAGCGGCATGCCCTCGATGTGCGGCCAGTCGCTCCCGAACAGGATCCGCTCCGGTCCCATGAGGTCGAGCAGCTCGTGCACGTCGTCCTCCCAGAACGGATTGATCCAGATGTGACGCCGGAACGTCTCGACGGGATCCTCGGGGAACCAGCCGGCCATCTTCTTGCCCAGCGCGTCGAGACGGTGGAACAACCCGCGCAGGAAGCCCGAGCCGTTCTCGACCGACGCGACGCGCAGGTTCGGGAAGCGGTGGAACAGCTGATCCGAGATCAGCGACGCCAGGAAGTCCTCGATCGGGCGTTCGAGCTGCAGCATCTTGATGGGCTGCGGCACGCCGCCGCTGAAGTTCGACGTGAACCCGTCGGTGGCGTAGCCGTTCGAGGAGTAGCCGGAGTCACCCGCGTGCACCACGACGGTGATGCCCGCTTCGTTGACCCGGGCCCAGAACGGATCGAACTGCGGGTCGGTCGGCGGGCGCTGCCCCAGCACCGTGGTCGGCGCGGCGGGGCGCATCACGATCGTGCGGGCGCCCTTGTCGAGCGCCCACTCGAGCTCGCTGCACGCGAACTCCAGGTCGGCGAGGGTGACGTACGGCGCGGCGAAGATGCGGTCCTGGTAGTCGAAGCCCCAGTCCTCGGCGACCCAGCGGTTGAAGGCCCGGAACAGGACGGCGACGGCCTCGGGGTCGTGGCGCAGCTCCTCCTCGTAGACCATGCCGAGCGTGGGGAACATCCAGACCTTGTCCAGGCCGTGGGCGTCCATCGTGGCGAGGCGAGCGTCACGGTCGCGGTACTCCGGCTTGATCCGGTCCCGCGCCTTGAGTAGGTCGAGGGGGTTGTCGCCGTTCGGGTTGCCGCGGAAGTAGTCCTTGAGCACACCGGGGCTGGCGACGGGGTCGAACGTCGGGTTCACGACCGCACGTGACACACGTCCGCCCAGCACGTTGTACTGGCGACCGTTGATCTCGGCCCACTGGAAGGTGCGTGGACCCCACGCAGGGTCGAGGTGTCGGGTGAAGGCGTCGAGGGCCTCGTAGTAGTGGTTGTCGGCGTCGAAGGGGTGATCCAGTGACTGGGTCATCACAAGACTGTCCTATGCATCCGCAAGTGGATCAAGGTGACAGGTCACTCTTCTTGCCGGTCCCTGAGGGCTCGGGCAGGCTGTGAGCGGCACTGAATTGCGGTCGGCGAGCGTGGGGTGTGGCGATGGGGGCAGGGTTCCGACGGGCAGGCGGACGGGCCGGATGGCTGGCGATCGGGGTCGTGGCGGTGGCGTTGAGCGCCGCGTGCGCACCCCCGCTGATCGGGGTCCCGAAGGTCGGCCCGGTGATACCGGCCCAACCGCCGACGAGCCAACCGCCGGCGGTGCAGCTCCCGGACGCCGAGTGCGCGCAGCCCGCTGCCGGTACCGAGTTCGAGCAGGCCGAGCCCGAGGCCGTCGGCCTGGTGGCCGAGGCGCTCGTCGAGGCCATGGACTACGGGTCCGCCCGGGGTGCGCAGTCGCTGCGCGTGTACCGCCACGGGTGCCTGATCGCCCGCAGCGCGAACGACCCGATGGCCGACTGGGTGCCGCTGCCGGCGTGGAGCATGACCAAGGGTGTCGTCGCGCTGGTCACCGGCCGTGCGATCACGATGGGGCACCTGTCGCTCGACGATCCGATCGGGCGACACGTCGCCGGCCTGGACGTGGCGCACGGGGCGATCACCGTGCGTCAGCTGCTGACCCAGACCTCGGGCCTGCGCTTCGCGTGGGCCAACGACCTGAACGATGCCGGCACCGGCGACTCCGCGGCACTGGCGCTGCGTCGACCCTTCGAGGCGACGCCCGGTTCGCAGTTCGTCTACGCGCAGACGACCGTGACCGCCCTCGTGTCCGTCGTCGAGGCGGCGGTCGGTGAGGACTTCCAGGCGTTCGCGGCGCGGGAGCTGTTCAGGCCGATCGGCATCCCGGACACCGAGTGGACCTGGCAGCGCGACAGCGCAGGGCGCACGCAGGGCTTCGCCTTCCTCGAGATGAGCCCGCGTTCGTTCGGTCGCATCGGCTCGCTCATGCTCGAGCAGGGCACGTGGCGCGGCAGTGAGCTGATCGCTGCGTCGTACTTCGCCGAGGGCAGGACGGGCACCGCGGCGAACCCCGGCTACGGGTTCCTCTGGATGACCAACCGGGGTGAGCGCCACATCGACACCGGCCCGGCGCTGCAGCGCCGCGAGCGACGCTGGATCCGTTCGCTGCCGGCGGACGCCTTCGGTCTGACGGGCATGTTCGACCAGCACGTCGTCGCCGTGCCGAGCCTCGACATCGTCGTGGTGCGCATGGGCCTGCCGGCCGACCTCTTCGTCGACCCGATCGGCGACGTCGACCTCTTCCGGCCGAGCTGGGACCACCGCTTCTACCGGCTGCTGATGGCATCGGTGACCGACGTCGACGTGCCCGACGCGGGCGACTGGACCAAGGACCCCGACCCGCCGCCCATCGAGCCCCGGTACCTCATCGACTTCTTCCTCTGAGCCGACCGCTTCGCTGCTGCTCGCCGAGCGGTCCACCCGGCCCGACCACCCGCCTGTTCGCAACTGCGCGTCGGAGCGTCGTCCCACGACGCTCCGGCGCGTCGACCGCGATCTGCGCGTGCAGGCGTCGCATTGCGACGTCCTGACGCGTTGATCGCCGGGGCACTCAGTCCAACCCGAGCGCCGAGCGGAGCTGCTCGATGAGGTCGCTCGGATCATCGACGTCCTGCCAGCTGGCGTAGAACATGTTCCAGCCGGCGGCGGTCAGCCGATTGTGCCGCTTGCGTGCGATGCGACCACGACGTGGTCCCCAGTGCCAGAGCTCGCTGTCGGCCTCCAGCCCGACCCGCTGCTCCGGCCATGCGGCGTCGATCCGGGCGAACGTCCCGCGCTCGTCGCCGACCACGAACTGGCGCTCGGGCGCAGGAAGTCGAGCGTCGGCGACGACACGTTCGAGCAGACGTTCGAAGGTCGAGTCGGGCAGCGGGCCACGTCGATCGGGTCGGGCGAGCACTCGCTGCAGCGCGCCGACTCCTGTCGGCCCCGGCCGCACCGCTGCTGCGAGCGTCTGGTTCATCCAGCGCAGGTTGTAGCCGCGCCGCAGCATGTCATCGAGGGCCTTCTCGACGTCGTCGTCCTCCACCACCGCACCGAGATCGACCAGGGTCTCGGCGATCGACGTCGTCGGGATCCTGTCGACGAGCAGCGTCAGGATCGAATCGAGCCGCGAGGTGCGGTGCACGATCGCGCCCTCGATCTCGCGAGGACCGTTCCTGGCGACGAGGACCTCGACCGGCGCCTCCGAGAAGCCGTCGCACTGGTGCAGACGAGCCGCGCAGCGGTGCGACGCGACCCCTCCCCCGATGCGCACCGCGATCATCGCCTGCTGTCGCCAGCTCTCCGGTGCAGCGGTCGACACGAAGACGCCACGGTGTGCTCGGCGGAACGAGCCCCGCTGGATCGCTGCGCGCAGTGCGCCCGGCGTCAGGCCGACGCCGAGGACGTCGTCGCGAGTGACCACGCCGTGGTGCGCCGCTGCGATCGCATGGAGCGCAGCAAGCGCATCGTGATGTCGTCCCATGGGCGACGAGCTTCTGCCACCGCGGGTGCGTTGTCAGCGGGTCGCGGTCCCCGGAGACCGGTGCCGCCTTCGGCGATCTGCGCGTGGGGCGGTCGCTCTGCGACGCCCCGGCGCGTCGATCACCATCTGCGCGTGTGGCGGTCGCTCTGCGACGGTCTGGCGCGTCGATCGCGAACGGGTGCGGTGCTCGCTGCCGACAACCCGCCGACGCGGGCGCCGCGGGGCGCCGGTCAGGCGACGGTGGACGCGGCGAGCTCCTTGGCCCAGCGGTAGTCGGCCTTGCCCGACGGCGACCGCACGACCTCGTCGACGGCGATCCAGGCCTTGGGCAGCTTGTAGCGAGCGATGAAGTTGCCGGCGTGTGCTTCGAGGGCGGCGTCGTCGACGCTCGACCCGTCGGTGAACTGCACGATCGCGACGACCTCGCTGCCCCAGCGCTCGCTCGGACGACCGGTGACCAGCACGTCGGTGACACCCGGGTGCGAGATGATCGCCTGCTCGACCTCCTCGACGAAGATCTTCTCGCCGCCGGAGTTGATGCACTGCGAGTCGCGACCGAGCAGGTCGATCTCGCCGTCGGCCTTGCGGATCGCACGGTCGCCGGGCACCGAGTAGCGCACCCCGTCGATCGTCGGGAACGTGCGGGCGGTCTTCTCCGCGTCACCCAGGTAGCCCAGCGGCACCGGCCCGGACTGAGCGACCCAACCGATGCCGTCGTGACCCGGCTCGAGCACGGCGTCGAGCGACTCGCTCACCACCGTCGCTCCGGGGCCGGGGTTGAACTTGCCGGTCTGCACCGAGTCCTTGGTCGACAGGTGCGACGCCTGCGCGCCCGTCTCGGACGAACCGAGCGCGTCGTTGATCAGCAGGTTCGGCAGCAGCTCGAGGTACTCCTCCTTGATCGCCGCGCTGAGCGCCGCGCCGCCGTTGCCGACCACGAACAGCGTGCTCGCGTCGTAGTCGCCGGCCTTGAGCTCCTCGAGCAGCGGGCGGGCCATCGCATCGCCGACGACGGTGATCGACTGGGCGCCCTCACGCTCGACCATCTCCCAGACCTCGGCGGGGTTCAGGTTCTGCGACGTCGGCATCAGCAGGGTCGACCCGGCGTTGAGCATCATGAAACCGGCCCACTGCGCGGCGCCGTGCATCAGCGGCGGCAGCGTCATGAGTCGGAAGCCGGCGTTGTTGCGCACCCGCTCGACGATCTCCTCGTCGGAGCGGACCTCGATCCAGGTGCCCACCTCCTTGCCGCCCATCGCGTTCATGAAGATGTCGTGCTGGCGCCACAGCACGCCCTTGGGCATGCCGGTCGTGCCGCCGGTGTAGAGCACGTACAGGTCGTCGGGCGACGCCTCGACGGGCGGGCCGGCCGGGTCGCCCTGGGCGAGTGCGTCCTCGTAGTCGACCGCGCCGGGCAGCAGCGGCTCGCCGGAGTCGTCCGCGACCTGGATGAGCACCGTGAGCTCGGGCAGCTCGGGCAGGACCCGGGCCAGGGTCGGCGCGAACTGCGCGTGGTACACGAGGCCACGGCACGCGGAGTTGGACAGCAGGTAGCGCAGCTCCTCGTCGACGTAGCGGTAGTTCACGTTGAACGGCGCGACGCGGGCCTTGAAGCAGCCGAGCATCGACTCGATGTACTCGTTGCCGTTGTAGAGGTACTGGCCGACGTGGTCCTGCCCGGACTCGTGCGGCGCGAGCTCGGAGCGCTCGGTGTGGCAGCCGAGGCCGCGGCCGTGCAGGTACGACGCGAGCCGGCGGCTGCGCTCGGCGAGCTCGCCGAAGGTGAAGCGGCGGTCGCCGACGATGAGTGCCTCTCGGTCGGGCACGGTCGCCGCGACCAGTTCGTTCACCCCGGCCAGGGTGAATTCGGCGTCCGCTGCGATGTCGCGATCGGTCCCCTGCGTGCTCTCGCTCATTTTTCCCCCGTGGTGGTGCGCCGTGTGCTTCGATCTGACGACCCGTCAGCTTTGACGGAAACCAGCGTGCAGACTAGACGACACCCCATCGCGGTCCATCCGCGCACACCCACGGGAGCACCGACGATGACGCATTTCGTTCCAGGCAGGTTCGACGGGAAGGTGGCGCTGCTCACGGGCGCGGCATCCGGGATCGGACGCTCGACCGTGATCCAGCTGGTCGCAGAAGGTGCCCGGGTGCTGGCCGTCGACGTGAACGAGGACGGCCTCAAGTCGCTCATCGACGAGGTCGGTTCCGGTGACGGCGCTGCACGGCTGATCGTGCGCACCGGCAGCATCACCGAGCGCGCCGAGTGCGTCGCCGCGGTCGAGCAGTGCGTGGCGGAGTTCGGGCGTCTCGACGTGCTGGGCAACATCGCGGGCATCTCCCGCGCCGAGCACTTCGGGGACCTCGAGGAGGACCACTACCGGGCGATGATGGCGGTCAACGTCGACGGTCCCTACTTCCTGTCGCAGGCGGCGCTGCCGCACCTGCTCGAGGCCGAGGGCAACATCGTCAACATCGCCTCGAACGCGGGCCTCATGGGCACCTCGTACACGGTCGCCTACTCGATGACCAAGGGCGCGATCGTGCAGCTGACCCGGTCGATGGCGATGGAGTTCTCGAAGACCAAGCTGCGCGTGAACGCGATCGCGCCGGGGTTCGTGACGACGGGCCTGACCCGGAACTTCCACATGCCCGACAACGTCGACATGGACCTGCTGCAGCCGATCATGGGCTACCGCGGGGGAGCGGACCCCTCGGACATCGCGGGGCTGTTCGCGTTCGTGGCATCCGACGACGGGCGCAACATGCACGGCAGCATCATCTCGAGCGATCTCGGCCTGACGGCCGGCTGAGTCATCAGCAGCCTGACGGCCGGCTGGGTCACCGGCAGCCTGACGGCCGGCTGAGTCACCGGCAGCAGTCCACGTTCACAACTCAGGGGGGCATTCGATGGAGGACGACAAGGGCGAGGAGATCTCGTCGGCGGCTGCACGGCCCGACGAGTCACGGCGTGATCCCGAGCGCACGCGGGTCGACCTCGAGGCGTGGCTGACCACGACGCTCGGCGCGTCGGCCGAGCCCGTGGTGAGCACGGTCACGGTGCCGGAGTCGAACGGCATGTCGAGCGAGACCGTGCTGGTCGACGCGTCGTGGCTGACCGACGGCGAGCGGGTCGAGCACCCGCTGGTGTTCCGCATCGCCCCGGACCCGTCCGCGGTGCCGGTGTTCGAGACCTACGACTTCGACGCGCAGTTCCGGGTGATGGCCAAGGTGCGAGAGCTCTCCGACGTGCCGGTGCCCGAGGTGCACTGGCTCGAGGAGGACCCCGCCGCGATCGGCGCGCCGTTCTTCGTGATGAGTCGCATCACCGGCGAGGTGCCGCCCGACGTGCTGCCCTACGACTTCGGCGACAACTGGCTCTTCGACGCGTCGCTCGAGGACCAGCAGCGCCTCGAGGAGGCGTCGGTCGACGTGCTCGCCCGTCTGCACGGGATCGAGGATCCGACGACGCACTTCGACTTCCTCGCGTCCGACGCCGAGGGCGACACGCCGCTGCGGCGTCACGTCGCCGACCTGCGCGCTTACTACGAGTGGGTCTCGTCCGACGGCAACCGCTCACCGCTCATCGAGCGCTGCTTCGACTGGATGGACGAGCACTGGCCGGCCGACGAGGGCGAGACGGTGCTCAGCTGGGGCGACGCCCGCATCGGCAACACGATGTACCGGGACTTCGAACCCGTCGCGGTGCTCGACTGGGAGATGGCCGGCTTGGCGCCGCGTGAGGTCGACCTGGCCTGGATGATCTTCATCCACCGGTTCTTCGAGGACATCGCGACCTCGATGGGCCTGGACGGCATGCCGCACTTCATGCACCGCGACCGGGTCGTCGAGCTCTACGAGCAGCGTTCGGGTCACGCTCCGCAGGACCTGGACTTCTACACGATGTACGCCGCGCTGCGGCACGCCGTGGTCATGAGCCAGGTGCAGCGCCGGGCGATCAAGTTCGGCGCGGCGGAGATGCCCGAGGACATCGACGACCTGATCATGCACCGCGCCACGCTCGAGCAGATGCTCGAGGGCGAGTACTGGTCACGCGTGCTCTGAGCACGGGCTCGAAAAAATAGGGGTCCTCATCGACACGGGATGTCGACGAGGACCCCACTCCCACCGCCGAGGCCTGGGAGCGGGGTCGTCATCGACACGGGATGTCGATGACGACCCCTATATTTTCGACCTGGTCGGTCAGACGCGCTCGATGACCGTGGCGGAGCCCATGCCGCCCGCGGCGCACATGGCGACGACGCCGTAGCGGCCGTCGGTGCGCTCGAGCTCGTTCATCATCGTGACGATCATGCGGGCGCCGGTGCAGCCGATCGGGTGGCCGAGCGAGCAGCCGGAGCCGTTCACGTTGACCTTGTCCTCGTCGATGCCGAGCGCCTTGACCGCGGCGACGGTGACCGACGCGAACGCCTCGTTGATCTCGAAGGAGTCGACCTGGTCGAGCGCGACGTCGGACTTGGCGAGCGCCCGGCGGATCGCGTGCGCCGGGGTGAGGCCGGTCTCGGCGGGCGTCAGCGACACCGAGCCCCAGCCGCGGATGACGGCCAACGGCGTCAGGCCGTGCTGCTCGGCGAAGTCACGGGACACCAGCACGAGCGCGGCGGCGGCGTCGTTGAGGCCCGAGGCGTTGCCGGCGGTGGTGGTCGCGCCGGCGTCGTCGGGGTTGAGCAGCGGCAGGCTGGCGAGCTTCTCGAGCGTGGAGCCGCGGCGCGGGTGCTCGTCGACCTCGAACAGCGAGCCGTCGGGCAGGGTGACCGGGACGATCTCGTTCTTGAAGCGGCCCTCGTCGATGGCACGGATCGCGTTCATGTGGGAGCGGTACGCCCAGGCGTCGGCCTCTTCACGGGTCACGCCGGCCATGCGCGCCGCGTTGTCGCCGACGCCCTTCGCGGTGTTGAACGGCGGGGCGTCCTCGGTCTCGAGGTTCGCCGGCGAGAGCCAGAACTCGCCGCCCTTGGTGCCCATGGGCGCCGTCGTCATCGACTCGACGCCGCCGCCGATGCCGGCGTCGATCATGCCGGCCGCGATGCTCGCGGCGACCCACTGGGTGCCGGCCATGCCCGAGGCGCACCAGCGCTGCGTGGCGACGCCGGGCACCGACATGCCGAGCTGGTTGGCGGCGTAGCGGCCGATGTTGCCGCCGCCCTGGAACGACTCGCCCCAGCCGATGTCCTCGAGCAGCTCGACCGGCACGCCGGAGCGCTCGACCGCGGCGCCCATGGCGACCTCGGACAGCGCGAACGCGTCGACCCCGGCGAGGGAGCCCTTGTAGGCGGTGGCGATGGGCGTGCGGGCCCCGGAGACGATGACGACATCGGTGGGCATTGGTTCCCCCTGAGAGCTGATAGGTCGTCAGAAGTGTGCCACCAGCCGATGGTTGCTTCCCAGCTGAAGGGCCGAGGGCGCGCCGAGGCACGAGCAGCGCCGAAGGGTCAGGCTGCGTGAAGTGCCGGGCTGCGCTGAAGGGTCGAGCTGCGGCGAGGGTCGCGCTCAGGCGCCGGCGAGGGCCGGGGTGTCGGCGTGCTCGCCGTGGGGCAGCGGCGGGGCCTCGCCGCCGGGGCGACCCGGGTGCCGCTCGTAGGCCCAGCCCGGACCGCGGAAGACGAACGACAGGCGGTCGTGCCAGCCGTCGGCCTCGACCACGTCGCGCACGATGTCGGCGTACTCGTGGGAGACGATCTTCAGCGGGTTGAACGTGTCGATGTTCTTGGTGAGCCCGTAGCGCACGGGGTCGTCGGGGTCCTCGACCTGGAACGTGCCGAAGAGCTTGTCCCACACGATGAAGATGCTGCCGTGGTTGCGGTCGATGTACTGCTTGTTGACGCCGTGGTGCACCCGGTGGTGCGACGCCGTGTTGAGGACCTTCTCGAGCGGGCCGAGCGTGCGGATCGCGTCGGTGTGGATCCAGTACTGGTAGAGCAGGTTGACCTGGCGGGCGGTCTCGACGTGCTCCGGGCGGATCCCGAACAGCGACATCACCCCGTACGGCGGGAAGATGCCGAGCGAGTCGGCCCAGGCCTGACGCAGCGCGGTCGACAGGTTGTAGCGCTCGCTCGAGTGGTGCACGACGTGGATCGCCCACATGATCCGGCTCTCGTGCTGGAGCCGATGGCTCCAGTAGTAGATGAAGTCCCAGCCGAGGATCGCGGCGGCGAGCGGCACCGCGCCCGAGCCCATGTCGGGCAGGACCCGCCGCTCGAAGAACTTCTTCGAGGTGGTCTGCACCGCCCATGTCGACGCCGCGCCGAGGCCCGCTGCGGCGATCGCGGTGACCGCGCCGCTGCCCGCGACCTTCTTCGCCACTCGGCGCCAACGCCGCGAGGTCTCCTGTGGAGGATCGGACACCAGGTGCGGGGCGTCGGACGGGTCGAGCGCCGGCAGCTCGCCGGGCTCCTGGTCGTACCGGCGCGCCACGGCGTCGGCGACGATCGCGGTCAGCGCTCCCGCGGCGGCGACGCCGGCGAGCGGCTTCGCCCAGCGGCCGGAGCCGGCCGCGAAGTTCCTCGAGACCCTGCGTGCGACGTAGGGGATGACCAGGCTGCCGGTGCCCATCGTGAGGCTGGCAATCGTGTCGTTGCGCTCGTAGTCGACCGGCGAGGGTCCCTCGGCCTCGGCGCGTCGGGCGAGCCACTTCGCCTCGTAGGCCATCGACCCGAAGAACCCGGGAATGGCGAGCACCGTGAGATCCATGACGTTCCCCTCTGCGACGTCGCCAGCACCCGTCGCTGCCGACCCGGACCGTCCACCGTAACCGGACGATGCCGTCGAACCGTAGGCCGAACGCGGGAGTGGGGGCACTCGGAGCACACCCTTCGGGGTGGATCTCCCGACAGATTCCTCAGGCCGAACGAATTTTTGTCGATGGAGTGGAACGCACGGTCGACACGTGTCGGCCGCCCTCACCAGCAAGGACCCAACACATGCCCAGTTCCCGTTTGATCCGCCTCGGCCTCGTCGGTCTGCTCGGCGCCACCGTCGCGCTCGGTGCCTGCTCGAGCAGCGACGAGGACAGCGCCAAGGACAAGGTCGACAACGCCGCCGACGACGTGAAGAAGGACGTGAAGGACGCGGCGGACGACACCAAGCAGGGCTTCGAGACCGCCTGGGCCGACACCAAGAAGGGCGCGGACGACTTCAAGGCCGAAGCCGACAAGGCCGGCCACGACACCGCGGACGAGTTCAAGAAGCTGGCCGAGGACTTCCGCGCCGGCCTCGACGAGATCGGTGACGACGCCAGCTCGGACGCCACCGCTGCCTGGGACGACGCCAAGAAGGGCGCCGACGACATCGACGAGCACATCAAGCAGTACGGCGACGACATCAGCGACGAGCTCAAGCGTCTCTGGGACGACACCAAGAAGGAGTTCGACGAGCTCAAGAGCCACCTCTGAGCGACTCGAGGATCGGAGCTGGTCAGGTCACCCCTTCGGCCTGATCAGCTCGGCAACGCGACTGGCCCCGGACGATCGTCCGGGGCCAGTCCGCGTGTCGGGGCGTGCTCCACCGAGGGGGCACGAGGGTCGCCGTGTCAGGCGCTCGGCGGTGCCTTCTTCGCGGGTGCCTTCTTCGCGGGTGCCTTCTTGGCGGGTGCCTTCTTCGCAGCGGCGCGCTTGGCGGGTGCCTTCTTCGCAGCGGCGCGCTTGGCCGGTGCCTTCTTGGCGGGTGCCTTCTTGGCCGGTGCCTTCTTGGCTGGCGCCTTCCTGGCCGGTGCCTTCTTCGCGACGGCCTTCTTCGCGGGAGCCTTCTTCGCGGCGCGCTTCGTCGGGACCTGGGCCTTCACCGTGTCCACGACGCCGGCGGCGGTCGCAGCCGCGGTCGCCGCTGCAGTGCTCGCGGTGCGGCTCATGGTGTCGGCCGCGTTGCTCGCGGCAGAGGTCACCGTGTCGGCAGCGTTGCTCGCCGCGGACGACACGGTGTCGGCCGCGTTGGCGACCGACTCGGTGACCGGCGAGGTGTCGGGTGCCTTCGACGCGAGCGTCGACACCGCGATCTCGAGCTGCTCGACCGCCTTGCGGAACTCCGTCTCGACGGAACCGACGAGCTTGCGGATCTCGTCGATGCCCTCCTTGACGAAGGCGCTGAACTCCTGCTCCAGGTTTCCGGCCACTGCGCTTCCTTCCTCCGGCGACGGGCCGCAGGTTGCGGGCCTGTCGTCGACCCAGCGTAGTGACGCGAGCGTGTCAGGTGAACGATGACGCGGCGTCCGCCGCGGACGATCAGACCCGACGCAGCGGCGGACGGACGAAGCGTCCGTCGCTGATCGGGTCGATCTCGTCGGTGTCGCCCGCCGCTCGGGCGGCCGGCCGCAGCGCGGGCAGCACGAAGATGTCGGCGGCGTCGAGGTCGACCTGCAGTCCGAGGTCCGCGAGCGACGCGACGGTCATGCGGCTCAGCGGCATGTGGCCGACGTCGATCCAGCC
>JAEWED010000106.1 GCA_023389745.1 Actinomycetes bacterium | reverse complement strand
GTGTACGTGCGCGACGTCGAGTCGTCGGTGCACCGCCCCGACAAGGAGCTCAAGGGCTTCGCGAAGGTGCACCTGGCGCCGGGGGAGTCGGCCGACGTCGCCGTGGCGCTCGACCGCCGCTCGTTCGCGGTGTGGGACGTCGCCGCCCACGACTGGCTGGTGGAAGCGGGCGACTTCGAGATCGTCGTCGCCCGGTCGTCGGTCGACGCCGCGGCGACGCTCGCGCACCACGTCGAGTCCGCGGACGAGCTCGCGCCCGCAGCGTCGCCACGAGGTGTCGTCGCGACCGACGAGGAGTTCACCGCGATGCTCGGTCGACGGCTCCCGCCGATCCCCGCGGCGCGGCCCTTCCACCGCAACTCGACCCTCGGTGAGATCGAGACGACCAGGATCGGCAGGGTCGTCGCCGCTCAGGTGCTGCGCGAAGGCCTCAAGCGCTCGGCCCAGGAGTTCCCCGACCCCGACGAGGCCACGTTGAAGATGGTGTCCACCGCACTGCGCGAGGGGCCGGTGCGCGCCCTCGTGCTGCTCAGCGGTGGCATGGTCACCTTCCCGATGGTCGACGCCGCGCTCGACGCGCTCAACGGCGACTGGGGCGACGCGGTGACTCGGCTGCGCCGGCTCCGTGCAGGAACTGACGCATGATCTGGTCGAGGGCGTCGCTCGGGGTGAGGCGGCCCTTCACCACGGCGGCCCGCCCCGCGGACAACATCTGGTAGAGCAGCTCCGCGGTGAACGGCGCGTCGACGTCGGGGCGAAGGCTGCCGGCCTGTTGTGCGTCGACCACGAGCTGGGTGAGCAGGCCGTGCATCCGGGCGAACGCGTCGTGCACCTCTTTGCCGACCTCGGGCGAGAACTGGTCCGGGTTCACCCGGGCCGAGACGTTGCGGTGCGACTCCGAGGCGAAGTACTCGAGCAGGATCAGCAACGAGACCCGGATCGCCTCGACGGGGTCGTCCTGCTCCTCGATCGCGGATTCGAGCGTCGCGTGGTGCGAGCGCACCGTGCCGAGCACCCGCTCGGCCACGATCTCCTCGACGCCGGGGAAGTATCGGTAGAGCGTCGCCCGACCGATGCCCG
Organism: Actinomycetes bacterium; assembly: GCA_023389745.1. Lineage (GTDB taxonomy): Bacteria > Actinomycetota > Acidimicrobiia > Acidimicrobiales > Microtrichaceae > JAFAFN01. The sequence goes on along the minus strand of JAEWED010000106.1, from coordinate 69,044 downwards.
CAGCCTTCGCGACGTCGGCCATCGAGACGTCGGTCATGCCGCGTTCGGCGACCAAGGCCATGGTCGCGTCGACGATCGACTGCCGTCGTCGGTCCCGGTGATCGGAGACGGTGTCGTCCCAGGTGGATGCCACGTCACCCATTCTGCCGCAACGCAGCACCGACTTGCGAGACATAGTGTCCTGGTATAAACACAGTGTCCGTGGCACTCGCACTGCGTGAGATCCGTCGGGCGCTCGTCCGGTTCGCCCTGCTCTCCGGGGCGATCGGGCTGCTGGTCTTCCTGATCCTGTTCCAGCAGACCATCCAGGTCGGGCTGATCACCTCGTTCGTCGGGGCGATCCAGAACCAGAGCGCGCCGGTCCTCGTCTACCCGATCGACGGTCGGGTCAACCTCCAGGGCAGCGTCGTGGTTCCGCAGCTGCAGCAGCAGATCGAGTCCGTCGACGGCGTCGCCGTGGCCGGTCGGATCGGACAGGGCACCTACAGCGTCCGCACCGACGCCCCCGGCGAGAACGCCGAGCAGTCCGTCGCCATCCTCGGCTACGACGACCCACGGGTCGGGGCGCCCGACACGATGTCCGAGGGGCGACTGCCCGAGTCCTCGGGCGAGGTGGTGGCGCTCGCGTCGTCTGCCGGCGACGGCTTCGACATCGGCGACACCGTCAAGGTCCTGCCCGGCGACGTCGAGCTCGAGGTCGTCGGCCTGGCCGATGAGATCGGCCTGCAGGCCAGCACGACGCTGTTCACCACGTACGAGACCTTCGAGTCCGTCGTGACGGGAACGAACCCCGACGCGACCTCGGCGCCACCCGCGGCGATCGGGCTCGCGCCCGCGGATGGCGTCAGCGCCCAGCAGCTCGTCGAGCGGGTCAACGACCAGGTGCCCGACGCGGATGCCTACACCCGGGCCGACGCTGCCGCCGAGACCCCCGGCGTCGCGCAGGTGCAGCAGTCGTTCCAGATCATCTTCCTGCTCTACGGACTCGTCGTCCCGCTCGTCACCGGGCTGTTCTTCCTGATCGTCACCCTGCAGAAGGCCGGTGCGCTCACGCTGCTGCGGGCTGTCGGCGTGCCCGCACCGCGTCTGGTCCGCTCGCTGGTCGCACAGGTGTTGATGGTGATGGGCCTGGGCATCGCGATCGGCATCGCCATGTACCTGCCGTTGTCGAACCAGCAGCTCGGCGGCGTGCCCCTGAGCTTCCAGGGCGGCGCAGTGGTGTTCTGGGCGGTGCTGCTGTTGGTGCTCGGCGTGCTCAGCTCGCTGTTCGCCGCTCGCCGGGTGCTGGCCATCGACCCGATCGAGGCAACCAAGGGCACCGGAGGCGGACGATGAAGCTCGCGTGGAGGGAGCTGCGTCGACGGCCGGGTCGCTTCATGACCGCGACCGCGATCCTGGCGCTCATCGCATCGCTGCTGATGCTGCTCGGCGGTCTGCTCGACGGCCTGTTGAACGGTGCGACGTCGGCCGTGCTCGCCCAGCCCGGTGAGCTGATCGTGTACTCGTCGGGCTCCGAGGAGTCGTTCCCCCGCAGCCGGGTCGACGCCGGGACGATCGAGACCGTGCGCGGGGTCGACGGCGTCGACGACGTCGGCGGGCTCGGCGTCGTGCAGCTCGGTGCCCGGGTGCCCGGGCGTGACGAGCGCGACCTGCTCGACGTCGTGGTGTTCGGCTTCGAGCTCCCACCCGAGGGAGTGCCGGATGCGCCCGCCGACGGCACGGTCTACGCCGACACCACGCTGAAGGCCGAGGGCCTCGAAGAGGGCATGACGATCGAGTTGGGCCAGGCCCGCACGCCCGTCGAGATCGCCGGCTTCATCGACCGCGACCTGCAGTACTCGGGGCAGGGCACCCTCTGGGCGTCGCCGGCCACCTGGCGAGAGGCGCTCAACGCGAACCGCCCCGGCTCGGTGCTGCCCGACGGCGCGTTCCAGGCGATGGTGGTCGACACCGGTTCGGCCGATCCCGAGGTCGTGGCCGGGCGCATCGACGACGCCACCGACGACGCGACGGTCACCCTCACCACCGTCGACGCGTCCGAGGCGATCGGCGGCGTGAAGGAGCAGCGCAGCACCTTCAACCAGATCATCGGCGTGACGGTGCTGATCGCCGTGGTGGTCGTCGCACTGTTCTTCGTGCTGCTCACGGTCGAACGCATGTCGATGTACGGGGTGCTGAAGGCGATCGGCGCGCGGTCGCGCACGCTCTTCGCAGGGGTGCTGCTGCAGGCGTTGGTCGTCTGCCTGATCGCCTGGAGCATCGGCGCGGTGCTGGCATTGATCCTGGACCTGGTGATCCCCGTCGGGTCCATCCCGTTCACCATCAGTCCCGCACGGCTCGCCGTCAGCGGCGTCTTCCTGGTGGTCGCCGCCGCGCTCGGCAGCGTCTTCTCGCTGCGACGGGTGCTGCGCATCGACCCCGCCGAGGCGATCGGATGACCAGCGAGTGCCTGCACGAGATCGGAGCACGATGAGCACGCCATCGAAGTCGGGCGCAGCGCTGGAGCTGCGCGACGTCCGCAAGACCTACGAGGTCGGCGGTGAAGAGGTCGTGGCGCTCGACCACGCCTCGATCACGGTCGCCTCGGACGAGATGGTCGCGCTGGTGGGTCCGTCGGGCTCGGGGAAGACCACGTTGTGCTCGATCGCCGGCGGGTTGCTCTCACCCACGTCGGGCAGCGTCGTCGTCGACGGCCAGGACATCAGCGACTACTCCTCGAAGCAGCTCACCCGGTTCCGCAGCGAGACCGTCGGCTTCGTGTTCCAGGCGGTCAACCTGGTCCCGTTCCTGACGGCGCGCGAGAACCTGCTCGTCGTCGACGAGATGGGTCGCCGCACCGGCAAGGCCGCGCGGGAGCGCGCGGACCAGCTGCTCGAGGAGCTCGGCCTCGCCGACCGCGCGAAGAACCTGCCCGGCCAGCTCTCGGGCGGGCAGAAGCAGCGTGTCGCGATCGGTCGAGCGCTCATGAACGAACCGAGCCTGGTGCTCTTCGACGAGCCGACCTCGGCACTCGACACCAAGCTCGGCGAGCAGGTGATGGAGTTGATCTGCTCCGAGATGAAGGAGCGGGGGACCGCGGCGGTCATCGTCACCCACGACGACCGCATCACCCACTACGCGGATCGCACGGTCAAGATCACCGACGGCGTCCTCGAGGCCTGACCAGGCACCCTTCACGAAATCCGTCCCCGTTCCCGAAATCCGTCTCGGAATCGGTGCGATCGCACCGATTCTGAGACGGATCTCGGCTGCTCGGACACCGCGCAGGCCTACAGTCGCCGCGGCCGGAAGGGGGGACGCATGTCGGTCGAGGGATCCATCGCCGCGCTGGGACTGGCCGTGATCGCCGTTGGCGTGCTGCTGTCGGTGCGAGCGGCGAACGCACGGGTCCGCGTGCCTGTCGACGTACGGCATCACGACGCGCCACCGCCCAGCACCGACCGCACTGCCATGGTGCTGATCGGTCTCGGCCTGGGCGTGCTGTCGATCGCCGCAGTCGTGTTCACCCTCAAGGGGCTCACGGCCCTCGCCGCCTTCTGACCGGCCCCACCGGCAGTCGACATCTGGCGTCAGGTTCCCGCTCGAGAAGAAGTCTCACGGCACGTCTCGGAGCGCAGCCGGACGGAGGTGTCGGGCTCGACCGCCGATAGCGTGGAACGGTGAACCAGCAGGCCGTCGCCGACGCCGTTCCGCTCCACATCGAGTCGACCACGGAGTCGCTCGAGCCCGCGCTCCTGCGCGTGCTGGGATTCTCTCCCGAGGCCGCTCGACACCAGCTGGTCGCCCTGCTCGCCGCCTTCACAGTCGGTCCAGGACTTTGCGGCGCCTGGCTGGCTCGCCTCGGGCTCTGGGTCGGTCTGCTCGTCATGATCGTCGGCGGACTGGTGACGTTCCGGGCGGTCAGGGGCCTCCAGAACCTGTGGCGTCGACAGCGGGGTCTGCCAGCCGACGCTGCGATCGCCGTGTCGGTCACGTCTCGGCGTGTGATCCGGGCCTCCGACGAGGGACCGTCCGGTGCCGTGGCCATCCGCGACCGACCGAGCGACCAGCTCGTCGGCATCTCGCTCCAACACACGTCGTTCCTGCTCATGCCTCGGCGAGGGACGCTCCTTCGCCTCCACTTCTCCGACGGTTCGACCGACGCGCTCGCGATCGGCGGCGGTTCCCTGGAGGGCCTGCGGGCGTCGCTCCGCCTGGCGGGCATCACCGAGCTGAACCCCGACGGGACACCGACCCCACCGGTCGAGCGGACCGCTCGACCCGGTGCGACCGTGCCGGCATCGGCCGGTGGACTCCGGTGGGTGCTCTGTGTCGTCCTCGCCGGCTGGGGGTTCGCGAGCTTCTACCTCGGTCTGGCGATCGGTCACCGCAGTGACCCGTGGGCAGGCTCGGGATTCACCCGCGCACACGCGGACGAGTGCGCGCGGCAAGCCGTCGAGCTCCTCGACCCGGGTGCGGTGGACGTCAGGTTTCAGAAGACCGCCACGTCCAGCGTGGGCGACGACGACGTGCTGCTCTTCGCTGCCGAGGTGCAGTCGGCCGACGGCATCACCGAGTCCGTCCGGTTCGTGTGCACGTCCGATCTGGGCCGGATCACCGCGACGCGCTTCGACTGAACACCGCGACGCATTCGGGCACAGGGCCTGGAGCGTCAGTCGAGCTCGTCGAGGATGTCGACCATCTCGGCACGGAAACGGCGGAGCTCGTCGCGGTGCAGCGACGACAGCGACGCGAGCGTGTCGTCGCCCTCGGCGGTGAGCTCGACCAGCTGTCGGCGATGGTCGGCGGGGTCGGTCGAGGTGGTCACCAGACCTGCGGTCGTCGCTCGCTGCACGAGCTCGACGGTCGAGTGGTGCTTGAGCTGCAGGAACTCGGCCAGGTCCGAGATGGTCGGCGCGCCGTCACCGCTCCATCCCTTCACCGCCAGCATCAGCTGGTGCTGCGCGGGCGTGACCCCCGCGGTCCGCGCCGCGTCCTCGGAGAAGCGCAGGAACACGCGCAGCGCGTGGCGGAACTGCGCGAGCGAGCGGTAGTCCCTGTCGCTGAGCGGCCGCGTGTCGCTGAGCGGCCGCGTGTCGCCGGGCGGGGCGTCCCGGCCGAGCGGCTCGGCCGCGTTGGGCGGTTCGGTCACGTCGGTTCGCTCATTCGGGTTCCTGCGACGGTCGGGGACGTTGGGTCTCGATCACCGAGACGCGTTCGCTGACGAGCAGGGCGACGACGGCGGCGATCAGGGTGACGGGCAGGAGCAGCAGGCCTGCCATCTCGGTGACCACCAGCGTGGTGCCGATCGGCGTCTTCGTCACGCCCACGCACAACGCCACCATGGCGCACGCCATCAGCACCGACTCGTTGGTGCCCGGCACCAGCTGGTGCACGATCTGCCCGGCGACGGCGCCGACGAAGAACAGCGGGATGATGAAGCCGCCCTTCCAGCCCGACGCGAGCGCCACCACGGTGCCCGCGAACTTGGCGAGCAACGCGACGGCGAGCGCACCGACCGCGACACGCGCGTCGAGCAGCTCCGAGAGCTGGTGCTCGCCGAAGGTGAGTGCGTACGGCGACCAGATGCCGAGCAGGCCGAGCGCCGCGCCGCCGAGCACGTAGCGAGCCGAGGTCGGCACCGCGGCGAACCCGCGGCGCACGACGGTCACGGTCGCGGCGAACAACCATGCGCCCAGCGCGCCGACCAGTCCGATCAGCGCGGCGAGTGCCAGGTCGGGAGTGTGCAGCGTGCCGACTTCGGGGAAGCGCCAGACCGGCTCGATCCCGAGTCCCGCCAGGCTGAAGTAGACCGCGTAGCCGCACAGCGACCCGACGACCGCGGGAACGAGCGCCTCGTAGTACTGCAGCCCTCGCCGGTGCAGGATCTCGAGCGCGAAGAACGCAGCGCCGAGCGGCGCGCCGAACAGCACGGTGAAGCCCGCCGCCATCCCGGTGATCGTCAGGATCCGGACGTCGGGTGCCGGTCGGCGCAGGCGTGTGGCGATCGCCGTGCCGATCGTGCCGGTCGACTGCACCAGCGGCGCCTCGGGTCCCATCGTCGAGCCGGCGGCGACGCACAACAGCGACGCCGGCAGGAGGGATCGCAGGGCGCGCACGTCGGCGGCCCCGCCCGAGACGTGGATGTTGTCGACCAGCAGCTCGACGTTGCCGGTCTCACCGCCGAGCCGAGTGATCAGGGCGACCGCGGCGCCGACCGCGACGAGGATCGCCAGCTGGGTGACACGGGCGTGGTGCTCGGGTCCGAGGCCCCGTTCGAGCAGATGGAGCACCGCCACGTACGCGGCGCCGAGCAGACCGCCGGCCACGCCCACGGCGACGGTCGGCACGCCGAGGCCGCTGCGCAGGCGGACCGAGGCGGTGGTGACGAAGCGCTGCACGAGTGGACTCACCACTACATCGTGTCACGATATAACGCCGGTCACCTCGTGACATCCGACTCGGATTCGCAGTCATCACCTCGAAACGGCGACGGATTTCGGGGAAGGGAAGGATTTCGGGGAGCGAGCCAGCGCGCCATAAGTTGACCTATGGTGCGGGTCGAGGGCATCAGCCCTCGGGGGATCGAGCTGGGCATGGGGGTGTCGTGGTCGACGGTGACGGAGTCGAAGCACGCGCGGATCGACTCGCGGCGCTGGTCGCCGTCGAGGCGGAACAAGCCGAGCGCGACCGGCGGCTCACCGACCCCGTCATGGCCGCCGCCGCGGAGTCGGGGCTGTTCTCGATGGCGGTGCCGGTGGCATACGGCGGCGAGGGTGCAGGCCTTCGAGAGCTGCTCGACACGACCCGCACGATCGCGGCCGCCTGTCCGGCCTCGGCGTGGACCTTGTCGTTCTTCGTGCTGCACAACTGGCTGCTCACCCGCTTCCCCGAGCAGCTGCAGGCCGAGGTGTTCGGTCCCTGTGGCTACGGGCTCGTGCCGGCCCCGCTCGCTCCGACGGGTCAGCTCCGAGAGGTCGACGGCGGCTGGGAGGTCAGCGGTCGCTGGGAGTGGGCGACGGGGGTCAACCACGCCGACTGGGTGATGGTCCACGGCCTCGAGGCGCGCGACGACGCGTTCGCCCTGCGCTTCGCGGTGCTGCCGATCGGTGACGTCGAGGTCGACGACGTCTGGCACACCTCGGGCATGCGGGCGACGGGCAGCAACACCGTGCGCGTCGACGGCGTCTTCGTCCCCGACCACCGCACCCTGCCGTCCGAGGACCTGCTCGAGGACCGTGCGCCCGAGCCCGGCAACAGCGAGATGGCGGCGCTGCCGGTCATGGCGGTCCTGTCGCTCGTCGCGTCGGCGCCCGCGCTCGGCGCGGCCGAGGCAGCCGTCGAGCACTACGCCGACCGCATCCGCGAACGCGTGCTGGCCTACACGTTGGGCGACAAGGCCATCGACCAGCCCGCCGCGCAGGTGCGCCTCGGCCACGCGCTCGCGCAGGTCCGTGCCGCGCGCGTGCTGTTCGAGGCCGCCGCCGACCAGCTGCTCGACGCGGTCACCGCGAACGACAGCGCGTCGGGCGGGAGCATCGGGCTGGACGTGCGCATGGACGTGCGCCTCGCCGCCGCCAACGTCGTGCGCCTCTGCAACGAGGTGATCTCGCTCGTGTGCGCCGGCGCAGGGGCGAGCGTCTACCAGCTGTCCCAACCGCTGCAGCGTCTGCAGCGCGATGTCGAGGTGCTCAAGGGGCACGTCGTGTTCGACTGGGACCGCACCACCGAGCTCGCCGGGCGCATCGAGCTCGGCCTGCCCCTGCGACCTGCCGACCGGATCTGAAGGAGCTCCCCATGACGACCACTCCCACCTCGCCGGCCACTCCCACCTCGCCAGACAGTGTGCACCACCTGGCGGTGATGACCAACGACATGAAGGGCCAGCTCGAGTTCTTCACCCAGGTGCTCGGCCTGCCGCTGGTCGCGCTCTACGACATGCACGGCGTGGACGGCGCGTGGCACGGGTTCGTCGAGCTGAACCCCACGACGTACCTGGCGTTCTGCATGGTGCCCGGCGTCGAGGACGTCGAGCCCACGCTCGGGGTCACCCACGCCGGCACCGGCGCCGGTGTGAGCGCGCCGGGCACCATGCAGCACGTCGCGTTCGCCGTCTCGACCGAAGAGGGCCTGCTCGCGATCCGCGACCGCCTGCGCGCTGCGGGGGTCGTCGCGCTCGGGCCGTTGGACCACGGCATGTGCAAGTCGCTGTACTTCGCCGGCCCCGAAGGGCTCACCCTCGAGGTCGCGTGGTCGCCCGCGGCCATCGACGGCGACGACTGGATCGACCCGGAGGTGTGTGCCGCTGCGGGCATCAGCGCGGCGGACGTCGCCCGCTTCCGAGACCCGGCGCCCTTCGTGCCCGGTGACGAGCCCGTGGCCCAACCGTCGCTCGACACCGGCATGCCGCTCATGGCGTATCCGCCCGACGAGATGGCGTTGATGGCGTCGCTGCCCGACGACGTCGTGGCCCGCGTCGCCAGCGTGCCCGACTCGCCGCGGGTCCTGCGAGCGCGCGCCGCCGCGGGTGGGGAGGGCTGAACGTGCGCCACGACGTCGAGGAGATCCCGTACCCGCTCGTCTACGCCGAGCAGGCCGACTTCAAGGACACCTACGGCGGCCCCGAGGGCATCGTCGTGTGCGAGTCCTACCTGCTGCGACCCCGCGGGGTCCCCTCGGACACGGTGCTGGTGTTCATGCACCCCGTCGGTGGCGGCGCGTACCTGCCGATGGTGCGTCGCCTGGCCCGCGACGGCCACCACGTCATCTACTGCAACAGCCGCTACCGCAGCGACGTCGCGCTCATCATGGAGAAGGTCGTGCTCGACCTGGGCGCCGCGGTGCGCGACGCCAAGGAACGCCTGGGCTACGACAAGGTCGTGCTCGCCGGGTGGAGCGGCGGCGGTTCGCTGTCGCTGTACTACCAGGAGCAGGCCGAGCGTCCGACGGTCACCGCGCCCCCGGGCGGCGGTCGCCCCGACCTGACCGCCGCCGATCTGATCCCGGCGGACGCGGTCGTGCTGATCGCCGCGCACCCGAGCCGCCACGGCGTGCTCACCGACTCCCTCGACCCCGCCGTGGTCGACGAGGAGGATCCGGACCTGCGCGACGCCGAGCTCGACCTGTACGCGGCGGGACGTGAGGCGCCGTACGACCGTGACTGGTTGGCCCGATACCGCGACGCACAGGTCGAGCGGAACCGTCGCATCACGCGCTGGGTGCACGCCGAGCTCGACCGGCTGCGCGACCAGGACCGACCGCACGAGGAGCGTGGCTTCGTGGTGCACGGCACCATGGCCGATCCGGCGGTCCTCGACGTCACGATCGACCCGAACGACCGGGTCGCGGGAGAGTCGTATCTGGGCGACCCGCGCCTGGTGAACAACGGCCCGGTCGGCCTCGCACGGTTCTGCACGCTGCGCAGCTGGTTGAGCCAGTGGAGCCACGACGACGCGCTCGCGGACGGGCTGCGTGCCGCCGCGGCGATCACCGTGCCGACGTTGGTCGTCTACAACGGCGCGGACAACGTCTGCTACCCGCAGCTCGCGATCTCGATGTACGACGCGGTCGCCCACGACGACAAGGCGCTGCACTGCGTCGAGGGTGCGAACCACTACTACATCGGCCCCGACCAGCCGCCCCGGCTCGAGGAGGCCGCCGGTGTCGTCGGCCTGTGGCTCTCCGAGCACGACCTCGCGCCCGACGCCGCCTCGCCCGCAGTGCCGTGAGCGCCAGCGACGTGCGACGTACCGCATGGCTCGACGCCGGCCAGGATCTGCTGCGCGAGGGCGGCTTCTCGGCGGTCAAGCTCGCCGAGCTGACCCATCGGCTGCGCCGCACGACGGGCAGCTTCTACCACCACTTCCGCGGCATGGAGCAGTACCGCGACGAGCTCGCTGCCTACTTCGGTGACGTCCAGCCGCGGGCGGTGCTGTACCGGCTCGCGCCGCTGTCGCCGCGCGACCGGCTGCTGGGGTTGCAGGAGGTGTTCGTCGACCAGGAGATGGGCCCGCTGCACGCCGCGATGCGCGAGTGGGCCACCTCCAACGCCGCCGCTGCGGCGGCGGTGCGCGCCTTGGATCACGTGCTGCTCGACTTCATCGCCGAGATCTTCTGCGAGCTCGGCTGCGACACCAACGAGGCCCGGGCGCGCGCCGAGGTCGTCTTCTCGATGGGCGTCGCCCGCGTCGAACCGCCGTGGCCGAACGCCATCCGGGGCGTCGACGATCTGCTCGACCTGCTCGCTACTGTGCGGTGATGTCCCGGACGCGACCCCTCGCCGTCCTCGTGCTGCTGGTGGCCGCGGTGCTGGTCGCCTCCGCGTGCGAGCCCCCTGCGCCACCGCCCGGTCCGCCGACCGGTGAGTGCAAGCCGGATCCCTTCACCGCGGAGCTGCAACGCGACCTCGACGCGATGGGTGCCGCCGCGCACCACCTCACGGCGTCCGTGTACGACGACCGGACCGGCTGCTGGTACCACCTGCGGCGAGGTCAGCGGGTCACGACGGCGTCGGTGGTGAAGCTCGAGATCATGGCCGCCACGTTCCTGCGGGCGCAGGACCAGGGACGTGACCTGTCGAACTGGGAGTTCTCGAAGGTCACCCCGATGATGCACTCCTCGGACGACCCCGCCGCGTCGGCGCTGTGGGTGAACCTCGGGGGCGGGCCGGCGATGTCGGCCTACGGCGAGCGGCTCGGCCTGCACGCCACGGTCGAGACGAGCCCGACCTGGGGGCTCACGACGACCACCGCCGAGGACCAGGCCGCCTTCGTGCACCGGCTCCTGCAGGGTGACCTGCTCACGCCGGTGAACCGCGGGCGGGCCTGGTGGCAGATGCTCAACATCCGCGAGGACCAGCGCTGGGGCATCCGCGCCGGCGTGCCCGAGGACTGGACGGTCGGCCACAAGAACGGCTTCTTCGGCTCGACGTGCTGCGGCTGGCGGGTCAACTCCGTCGGGTACGTCGCGGATCCCGACGGCGGCGGCTACTCCATCGCGATCCTGTCGGACGGCTGGCGGTCCCTCGGCGAAGGTGTGCCGATGGTCGAGCGTGTCGCCGGCGCGGTGGCCGGCTCGCTCACCAAGTGAGCGCGCTCACCATCGTCGGTGTCAGCCGACGCCCTTGGGAGCCGAGCCGCCCATGAAGCCGAACATGTAGCCCGCGACCCGGCGCATCTGGATCTCCTCGGCGCCTTCGGTGATGCGGTAGCGGCGGTGGTGCCGGTAGATGTGCTCGAAGGGCTTGTGCCGCGAGTAGCCGAGCCCGCCGTGCACCTGCATCGCACGGTCGGCGGCATCGCAGCACAGGCGGTTCGCGACGTAGTTGCACATCGACACCTGCCCGGACTGCGAGAACGCGCCGTCGCGGTCCATCAGCCACGCGGTGCGCTGGATGAACACGTTGAGCATCTCGTAGGTGCTGCGCAGCTCGACCAGGGGGAACTGGATGCCCTGGTTGCGCGACAGCGCCGCGCCGAAGGGGGCCCGCTCCTTGGCGTACTCGACCGAGGCGTCGATGCAGAACCTGGCCGCACCGGCGCTCGACGCCGCCTGGCGGATGCGGTTCTCGTTGAAGAAGCGCTGTGCGACCTCGAGGCCGCGGCCCTCCTCGCCGAAGAGGGCGCTGTCGGGCACGTGCACGCCGCGCAGCGTGACGTGGGCGTGGTCGGTCGGCATGTTGAACGTCCAGAGGTACTCCTCGACGACGAACCCCTCGGCGTCGGTCGGCACGAGGAACGCCGAGATGCCGTGGGCGTCGCCCGCCTCGCCGCTGGTCCGGGCGAAGATCAGGTCGGCTGCCGCGTCGTGCACGCCTGAGTTCCACGTCTTCTCGCCGTCGATGACCCAGCCGTCGGCGACGCGACGCGCCGTGGTCTCCATGTGGGTGGCGTCGGAGCCGTGCGCCGGTTCGGTGATCGCGAAGGCGAAGCCGCGACGGCCCGCGGCGAGGTCCTCGAGCCACTCGTCGCGCTGCTCGTCGGAGCCGTGGGCGAGCATCAACAGCGCGCCGACGTTGTTGGCGACGATCGAGTGCTCGTTCTGCAGGTCGTTGTGCAGCCCGAGGCCCTTGGCGGCCAGGTGCTCCCGGATGACCGCCATCCACAGGTTCGACCCGTCGCGTCCGCCGAGCGACTCGGGCAGCGCGAACCGGAAGTGGCCGGCCGCGTCCGCTCGGCGTCGGACCTCGGCGAGCAGCTCGCCCCAGTCCTCACGGGGGACACCGCCTCGGTCCCAGTCGGTGCGGGCGTGCTCACGGCGGTGGTCGAAGAAGCGGATGTTGTCGTCGACCTGCTCCAACGGCCGGATCTCGTCGTCGATGAAGCGGTCGAGCTCGTGCAGGTACTGCTGCAGCGCGTCGGGCAGTTCGAAGTCCATCCGGTCCCCCCGGGGTCGAGATCGACCCACCGTAGCCAGCGTGGATCACCCCACTCGGACGAGCGCCTGCTGCAGCGCGAGCACGGCGACGGCGACCGCCAGCGCCGGCGCGGCGACCGGCACGACGAGTCGCAGGTAGCTGTGCAGACCGATGTGCACACCTTCGTCGCGCAGGATGCGCCACCACAGCAGGTTGGCCACCGCCCCGATCGGCAACAGGACGGCGCCGACGTTGATCGCCAGCAGGTACGACCACAGCGCCCAGCTCTGCTGCTCGACGCCGTTGGCGGCGACGAGGGCGGCGGGCAGGTTGTTCACGGCGTTCGCGAGCGCCGTGCCCACACCGCCAGCGGCGAGCACGCCCGGAGTGCCGGCGGTGTCCCACAGCGGATCGAGCAGGTCATCCGGCAGCAGCGACACGACGAGCGAGAGGGCCGCGATTGCTGCTGCGGTCACGACGGGCACCCGACGCCACGGCAGGTGGCGGAGCCGCAGCGCCAGCGCGATGTCCGCGACCAGGGCGACGACCCATGCGTCGATCCCGACGTAGGGGCCGGCGACGAAGCCGACGAGCAGGAACGCCACGACCGCGCCGCCGACACGCAACGCCGCGGCGTCGAGTGCAGTGGCGGGCAGCTCCCGCAGCACGATCGGGTGGCGGCGCCGGTGCAGCAGCCAACCGACGGTGCACGCCGCCAGGCTCGCCGGACCCAGGTGCACGAGCACGTCGCCGCTGCTCAGCTCGGTGCGTTCGGCCAGGATGATCGTCGTCAGGTTCGACACGGGCAGGAACGACGACGCGAACGCCGCGAGCAGCAGCGGGACGACCGCGACGCCGAGCACGAGCTCGGCACGGTCGGCGTCGTGTCCCGCTTGGGGCAGGTGGGCGTTGCGAGCCAGGCGGACGTAGAGCGGGGTCAGCAGCACGATCGTGGTGTCCAGGTTCAACACCGCGGTGGTCGCCGCGGCGAGGACCCACAGTGCGAGCACGGGGACCTCGTCGCGGTCGCGGGCGATCGCGTCCGCGCACGCGGCGAAGAACCCCAGCCGGTCCAGCAGCGCGGCGAGGGGCACGGCGGTGCACAGGAAGAGCAGCGCCGGAAGGATCGTCAGCAGGTCGTCGGTCAGCGCAGGTGCTCGGTCAGCTCGGGGGTTCGGTCAGCTGGGGTGCGTGTCAGCTCGGGTGCGCCGCAGGCGTCGGGTGTTGGGCGAACCACTCGACGATCGACGGCATGTCGTCCTCGAAGCCGCCGGGGACGTAGATGTTGAGGAAGCGCGCCGGCACGTCGCCGTCGTTGGCGAAGCCGTGCTCGACTCCCGGCGGGACGCGCACGAAGGCGCCCGGCGCGGCGACGTGGACCCGGCCGTCGAGCACGAAGGTCACGCTGCCCTCGAGCACGAAGAACACGTCGTCGTTCGCCTCGTGGCGGTGCGAGCCCGGCCCCTGGCACCCGGGCTCGAGGATCCACTCCGAGATCGAGTAGGTGCGGTCGGTCTCGTCGCCGTCGGACTTGAACACCGCACGCATGTCGCCGCACGGATAGGAGCGGCCCTCGTCGGGGCCGAGCACGATGGTGCGACCGGTGGGCGCCGGTTGGAGATCGCTGGTCATGGCCACCACGATGACACCTCTGCGAGGTGGGGTCGTGAACGGATGGGACCTCACTCCGGATCGGAGCGGATCGCCGGGCCGCCGGTAGCCTCGGCGCTCATGACCTCGACCCACGGCAGCGCCGCCCTGACCACCGTCGCCGAGCTCGAGGCCGTGGTCGGAGCGCGCACACCGGCGGGCGAGTACAAGTCGATCCCGTTCCTCGACGAGCACTGCCGGGCGCTGTTGGCCCGTTCGCCGCTGTCGTTCCTCGGGCACGTCCGGGCCGACGGCACGCTCGGCACGTCACTGGTCGGAGGGGCGCCCGGTCACGCCGAGCCGACCGGACCGACCGAGCTCACGCTGGGCTCGGTGGCCGACCGCTCCGAGCTGGTGCACGGTGCCGCCGCCGGACTGCTGAGTCTCGTTCCCGGTTACGGCGAGACCCTGCGGGTCAACGGGCGTCTGTCGCTCGACGGCCCGGTGCCGACGGTGCAGGTCGAAGAGGCGTTCGTGCACTGCGCCAAGGCGATCATCCGCTCGAAGCTCTGGAGCGCCGAGCCCGTGGGCGAGGAGTCCTGGGTCGGCGCCGAGCTGGTCGCCTCGGGATCGACCGGGGGAGCGTCGATCCACGGGGGAGCGGAGTGCCTGGAACTGCCAGCCGTTCGTGCCTTCCTGGCGGCGAGCCCGTTCTGCACGCTCGCCTCGGTCGACGGCGACGGCGGCGCGGACGTGAGCCCGAAGGGCGACCCGGTCGGCTTCGTGCACGTGCTCGACGACGGGCGACTCGTCGTGCCGGATCGTCCCGGCAACCTGCGCACCGACACGCTGCACAACCTGATGGACCGCCCCGAGCTCAGCCTGGTCGCCCTGGTGCCGGGCTCACGGCACGTGCTCGAGGTGTCCGGCACGGCGACGGTGACCGACGACGAGGTGCTGCGGGCAGGGCTCGAGGTGAACACCAAGGTGCCGCTCGCGGCGGTCGTGCTGCGAGCCGACCGGGTCGCGCTGCGCCTCGATCCGGCGATCGACGCGGCGGTGCTGTGGGACCGGGACCGGCACATCGAGCCGGGCACGCTGCCCCGGGCGAGCCAGATGTGGTCGGACCACGTGCAGCTGCACGCCGGTCTCGGCACCGACGACGACGCCGAGCGCCTGGTGCCCGTCGACGACCTGCACGAGGGGATCGAGCAGAACTACCGCGACGGGCTCTACTGAGCACCGTCGCTCCGATCAGCGTCGGTCGAGGGCGAGGGCCTCGAAGCCGAGGTTGATGCAGCCGAACGCCCCGCACCCGGGGGGCGGGTCGCCGGTGACGAGCAGCGACACCGCGACGTGTCCTGCGGCGACGTCGACCTTCCACGGCAACGCCTGGACGACATCTGCGTCGTACGGGTCGGCACCGAACCGGAGCTCGTCCTCGAGTTCCCATCCCGACGTGCCCTGTCGGTGCACCGCCACGTGGCCGACCGTGACCGGGGCGTGGCCCGGTTCGGACGACGCGACCTCGGTGCTCCGCGTGGTGAACACGAGCAGGTCGCCGTCGATCGCGATCGAGTAGCCGAGCAGCAGGCCGTTCTGCAGGTCCGGGTCCGACGAGCGAGGGATCGACTGCTCGAGCTCGAAGCCGTCGCCGTCATCGGCGTACACATCGACGCCGAGGGTCGCCATCGAGTTGCCCTGCGGCGCGAGCGCCAGGCGGTCGACCGTGGCGCCGTCGTCGATCGCCAGGTAGTTGCCGAACAGGTTCGCCCCGAGCGGCGACGTGAGCGTCTGCGCCGGTGTCCACGTGCCGCCGGACTGCTCGTAGATGCTGACGAAGCCGGGACCGTCGACGCCGTACGGAGCGGTGGAGACCGCCAGCAGATCGCCGTCGGCGACGACGCGGCGGCCGAAGCCCTGCTGGAGCTCGAGGGGCCAGCCCGGGTCGGGCTCGATCGTGACCGGCGCGCCGGCCTGGATCGTCGGGCCGGTCGAGTCGAGCGGGTACGCCAGGAGCGCTCCGGTGTCGGGGCCCGGACCGCCGACCAGGTTGCGGGCGACGAGCCAGTCGTCGGTCAGCACCGCGAACTGGTAGCCGGTCGGGATGGTGACGGTCCCGTCCGCTCCCCACGTGCCCGACTCGGAGCGGTACAAGGTCACCTCGGTCTCTCCGGTCTGGACCGATCCGGTGAGGCCGATGAAGTGCTCGCCCATCAGCCCGTCGATCGAGACCCCGGCCGGCACCCGTTGTGGGGCGCCGAGGTCGTTGCCGCCGGGTCCGGTGCGAGGGTGGATCACCAGCTCGGCACTGCTGCCTGATCCGTGGTGCTGGGTCCACTCGAGGTAGGCGAAGGCGTCCTCGGTGGTCCAGCTGCCGATCCGACTCACGTTGTGGGTGGGTGACTGCGTGAACGCGAACCGGGTCGTGGTCCACCCTGGCGTCGCCGGCGTGCCGTCGTCGGGCGGCGCGCACGCCGTCGCCGCAGCGAGGCACGCCACGACGACCGCCGCCGCGCGTCGGACCGTTCGCCCCCTGATCGCCCCCATCACGGACCCCCTCCGCCGATGCGCTGCTCCCACATGTGTTCGACCCGAGGAGTCTGGCACCTCGGCACGCCGCCGCGTCGTGGATGTTCGGCATCGTCCGACGGCAGCGACGGCGGAGAACTCTCGGTCGGCCGGGGACGTCGCCGCCGATCTCAGGTGGCGGTGCCGTCCGAACTCTCGGTGCCGGAGGCACCGCCCTGTTGGTCGGGACGCTCGGGAATCTCGGGGCGCAGGTCGGCGCAGGCCGCCACCGCGGGGTCGGACTCGTCGAGGCCGCCGAACCCTCCCGGTCCACCGGCGGGCGGTCCGCCGCCGTCGCCGTTCGCGCCGCGTTGCTCGCCGGGGGCCGAACTGCCCGGCGCGCCCGGCTGCTGGATCTCGACACCCTGCTCGGTCAGGCACTCCATGTACGCCTGCATCTCCTCACCGCCCATTCCGCCGGGACCACCCGGGCCGCCACCCCCAGGTCCACCGCTGCCCGGCCCACCAGGCCCATCCTCGGGGGCCAGGTCAGCGCAGGCCTCCTGGGCTGCAGCGAACTCGTCGTCCTGCGCAGGAGCATCGCCACCGGGGCCCGCGCCGTCGGGCGGCGCATCGCCCTCGCGGGGAGTGCCGCCCTGGGGTGGGCCACCCTGACCCATGTCGGGCAGCTCGACGTCGTGCTCGGCCAGGCAGTCGCGGAACTCCTCCATCGAGTCAGACGACGCACCGCCGGCGGCCCCGCCAGGCGCAGCGCCGTCGTCGGTCGCCGCAGCGCTCGCGGCGTCGTGTGCGTCGTCGCTGCCGCCGCAGCCGCTCAGCACGAGCGTGGCGGCCAACCCGGCCGCACAGGCCAGTTGTGCCACGGGTCGTGCGCTCAGCGTGGGCAGCAGGCGTCGTCGTGTGTCGTTCATCGGTGTGCTCCAGAGGTTCGTGGGGTCAGGGGGTCGTGTGGTCAGGGGGTCGTGTGGCCAGGAAGGGGATGGGGTCAGCCGCCGGGCGGACCGCCCGGCATCGCGCCGCTCGGCGGACCGCCGGTCGGGAAACCCCGGCCGTCGCCGGGGAAGGTGAATCCGCCAGGGCTGCGCTGCTGCTCGTCGACCTCGGTCGCCGAACCCGGAAGGGGTTCGCCGAGGTCGGCGAGCACGACGGTGGCCGACCCGTCGAGGCCGTCGATGATCTCGGTCCACTCGGCGCCGACCACACCGACGCGCACGGTGACCGAGGTCGCCTCGCCGGCATCGTCGAGCACGGTCACCGTCGACGCGCCGTCGGACGTCGTGACCGCCGAGGTCGGCACGGCGAGTGCCTGGGTGGTGGCACCGGTGACGATGGTGAGCGCGCCGGTGCCGCCGTTGCGCAGCGAGGTGTCCGTCGAGGATCCGGTCAGCCCTGCGGTCACCCGGTAGGTGCCGTCGCTCCCGTCGCCGACGAGCCCGATCGACACGACCTCGGCGTCGAGGTCGACGTCGGCGCCGTCGGGTCGAAGCGTGGCGAGCTGCCCGATCTCGAGGCCCGCGACGTCGTCGACGCCGACGGTGGTGGTGGCCTCGAAGCCGCCCTCGCCGTCGATGGTGACGACATCGGTCGAGGACCCCGCGGTCACGGTCGCACCGACCTGGATCGAGCTCGCCACGACGGTGCCTTCGATCGGCGAGACGATCGTCGCCTGGGCCACCGCCTGCTCCGCGACGGCGAGCTGCAGCTCGGCCGCGCTGACGGTCCGCTGGAGTGCGATGAGCTGCTCGGGGCTCGCCGTCGAGTCGGCTGCCCTGCCGTTGGCCATCTCGCCGTTCGACGGCGCTCCGTTCGACGGAGCGCCCGCCGAACCCGACGGGCCGGTCGAACCCGACTCGTTCGGCGCAACGCCCGAGGGGTCGTCGGCGCCGCCCTGGCCGGGCACGGAGCCGTCCTGCTCGTCGAGCATCGTGGTCAGCGCGCTGGCCGCGTCGGCCAGCTGCTGCTGCGCGGTGGCCACGGCCTGCTGCGCATGCTGCACCTGTGCCAGCGCGCTCAGGCAGGCCGACGAACCGGTCGACGGGACGGCGGTGGTCGACGTGGTCGAGGTCGTCGACGTCGAGGTGCCCTGGTCCTCACAGACGCGCTCCGCGGCCGCCAGTGCGGCGTCCGCAGCCTGCAGCGCCGAGTCCACCGCCCGCTGCGCCTCGACCACCGCGAGCTGTGCGTCGCCGATCGTCGTCTTCGTGGCCGGCGTCCGGCTCGGCGAGGTCTGGGTGGAGGAGGCCCACGCCACCGTCGGGCGCTCGGCGGATGAGGTGTCCGTCGACGCGGGCGCGACGTTCGACGAGCCTGCCCCGGGATCCGACGACACCGGTTCCCCGGCGAGCGCCGAGCTCAGCGCCAGGTTCGCCTGGTCGAGCGACGCCTGCGCTGCGCGCACCGCCTGCTCGAGCGAGGCGGTGTCCAACGTCGCCAGCGTCTGGCCGACGGTGACCGTGTCGCCGACCCCGACCGCGACCGTCTCGACGGTGCCGGCGACGGGGAAGCCGACCGAGGCCTGCGAGACGGGTTCGATGGTCGCCACGGTGCTGAACAGGGCGTCGACGTCGCGGACCGAGGCGGTCGCGGTGCGGTACGAGGGGCTGTCCGCACCCGAGGTGGCCACGGCGATGCCGGCGACCACCAGGGCCACGGCGAGGGCAGCTGCGGCGACACGCACGACGCGTCGTCGCGGTCGCGGCGGATCGCCGGGGTCGAGCTCGGGCAGCGCGCTGATGGTCATGGTGGTCACTCGCTCCTCAGCGCGTCGATGGGCGCCAGTCGTGCGGCGCGGGTGGCGGGGTAGACGCCGAAGCCGATGCCGATCACGACGGCGGTCGCGATGGCGCCGAGCGCCGCGGGGATCGAGAGGATCACCCTCGACCCGGTGAGCTCGGGCAGCAGGAACGAACCGGCGACGCCGACGAGCACGCCGAGCACACCGCCGGCCAGGCCGAGGATCGATGCCTCGACCAGGAACTGTCGTCGGATGGAACGGGGTCGTGCCCCGAGCGCCTTGCGCAGCCCGATCTCACGGATGCGCTCGGTGACCGAGACCAACATGATGTTCATCACGCCGATCCCGCCGACGAGCAGCGAGATGATCGCGATGCCGCCGAGCATCACCGTCATCGTGTCGTCGACCGAGGTCGCCGCGGTCAGGATCGACTCTTGGGTCGCGATCGAGAAGTCGAGGTCGTCGTCGCCGACGCCGTGCAAGTTCCGCAGCAGCGCGTCGGCCTCCTGGTAGGCGGCCGACAACGTCGTGGCGTCGTCCGCCTTCAGGGCGATGGAGCTCAGCGAGTCGCGGGTGGTGCCGCCGACGAGCCGTTCGGAGTAGGTGCGGAACGGCACGATCGCGAGGTCGTTGTTCGAGGTGTCCTCGCTCGAGGAGAGCTCGTCGAGCACGCCGATCACCTCGAGCGTCGTGCCGTCCAGGGTGACGGTCCGACCGACGGCGTCGCCGCCGTCGAAGAGCTCGTCCGCGGTGTCGGGGCCGAGCACGACCACGGCGGCCGTGGCCTCGTCGTCCGCGTCGGTGATGAATCGGCCGTCGCTGACCCCGCGGGTGCGCACCTCGGCCCACGACGCGGTCGTGCCGGTGAGCGTGGTGGTCCAGTTCGTCGTGCCGGCCGTGAGCGACACCGTCGTGGTGGCAGCGCCGGCGACCGCCTGGATGTCCGGGGCGACCTCGGGCGACGCCAACGCGGTGGCGTCCTGCATCGTGAGCGTCGACGCCGTGCCGAACCCGCCCCTGGTGCCGGAGGAGTCGGTGGTGCTGCCGGGGGAGACGACGAGCACGTTGGTGCCGAGCTCGTCGATCTGATCGGCGATGTCGGCGCGGGCGCCGGCGCCGAGGCCGACGGTGAGCACCACCGCGCTGATGCCGATGAGGATGCCGAGCATCGTGAGCGCCGAGCGCAGGCGGTGGCTGGCGACCGCACCGAGCGCGGTGCGGAAGGTGTCGCTCCAGGTCATCGCTGCACCAGCTCCCGAGCGGTGCCACCGGTGGTGAGTCGGCCGTCGTGGATCTCGACGATCCGGTCGGCGCGCCCGGCGACGTCGGCCTCGTGGGTGATCAGGACGATCGTGCGTCGTTCGGCGTGCAGGTCGTCGAACAGTCCGAGCACATCGGCGGTCGAGGTCGAGTCCAGGTTGCCGGTCGGCTCGTCCGCGAGGATCATCGCCGGCTCGGTGACCAGGGCCCGTGCGACCGCGACACGTTGCTGCTGTCCGCCGGACAGCTCCCCGGGGCGATGGTCGGCACGGTCCGCGAGACCGACCCTGGCCAGCGACTCGTGCGCTCGTTCGCGACGTTCGTGCGGAGGGAGACCGGCGTACACCAGCGGCAGCTCGACGTTGCGCCACGCCGGCAGGTACGACAGCAGGTTGAACTGCTGGAACACGAACCCGATGAAGCGGTTGCGCACCGCCGCGAGCTGGTCCTCGCCCAGCGACGCGACGTCGTGGCCGTCGATCCGGAACGAGCCCGAGGTCGGGACGTCCAGGCAGCCGAGCAGGTTCATCAGCGTCGACTTGCCCGACCCCGACGGGCCGATGACGGCGACGAACTCGCCGGGTTCGATCTCGAGCGAGACGTCACGCAGCGCCGCCACCTCGAGCTCGCCCGAGGAGTACACCTTGTGGATCCCTTCGAGGGAGACGACGGCGCTCACGAGCCACCGTCGTTCCCGGAGCGGCTGTCGGTCCTCGTTCGGCTGTCCGCTCCCGACGGCTGCTCTGCTCCCGAGGGCCGTGCTGCTCCCGAGGGCCGTGCTGGCCCCGAAGGACCGCCGGCGGGCATCTCGACGAGGACCTGCTCGCCGACCTCGAGGCCCGAGGTGATCTCGACCTGCATGCCGGAGGTGTCGCCGAGCTCGACCTGCCGCTCCTCGGTCGCGCCGTCGGCCGTCCCGTCGGACGCGACGGTCACCGTGGAGCGCCCGCCGGTGGTGCTCACCGCGAACGACGGCACCTGGACGACGCCCTCGCGCTGGTCGACGACGATGCTCGCCGTGACCGTCGAACCGACGAGGATGTCACCCGAGTCGTCCGAGAACGAGACCGTCACGGGGTACGTGGCCACCCCGCTGCTGGCGTCGGCGACCTTGCCGACGTCGGTCACGATGCCCTCGGCGCTGGCGCCGGCGGCTCCCGTACCGGGAGGTCCGCCCGCGCCGCCCATGTCCGGTGGTCCACCCTCACCGCCGGGGACGCCACCCATGCCGGGCGGACTGCCCTGGCCGCCGCCGGGGAAGCTCCCACCGGGGAACGCTGCGCCGCCACCGCCCGGCCCTCCGCCGGGGAAGCTGCCGCTCGACGACGACGTGCTGACGCTGATCGACGCGGACTGGTCGACGGCGATCGAGTCGATGTCGGCCGCGTCGACCGCGAGCTCGACCTCGTAGCGGCCGGTGCTGACCAGCTGGATCTGCGCGGTGGTCGACGTCGTCGAGCCGGCCTGGCCGCTCGACGGCGCCCCCGGCACGGCCTGGGAGGACGACGCGAGCGTCGACGAGGAACGACCGGACCCCGAGGCGCTGCCGGTGGAGCTGGTCCCACCGGTCCCGCCCGAGGAGAGCTGCTCGCCGACGGTCAGGTCGACCGTCGAGACCGTGCCGTCGAAGCCCGCGACGAGCGAGGCACCGGCGAGGGACTCCTCGGCGTTGGCCAGCGCGTCCTCGAGCGAGGCGAGCGACGATCGGTCCGCGGCGAGCTGTTCGTCGGAGGCGTCGGAGTCCTCGTGCTCCGCGAGCCGCGACTCGGCCTCGGCGACGTCGGCCCTCGCGAGTGCGACGTCGGCCTCGAGCTCGGCGGAGTCGATCGTGGCGAGCACCTGACCGGCGGTGACGGTGTCGCCCGCGGCGACGTTCACCGCGGTCACGGTGCCGGCCGAGGTGAAGCTCAGGTCCGCGGTCTCCGCAGCGGCGACGGTTCCCTCGGCCGAGACGGTGACCTCGACGGTGCCCGAGGTGACGTCGATGACCTGCGGGGCCGTCGTCGCGGCGGCGACGGCGTCGCTGCCGTCGCCTCGGCTCGTGCGCCACCATGTGGCTCCGGCGATCACGGCGACGATCAGCAGCAGCGCGGGGACCCAGAACACGGGTCGCCCGAGGCGCGCTCGGCGGCGGGGTGTGGACGGATCGGCCGGCTGGTCGGACATGGAGGCAGCCTGCCGGGGCCGTCTCAAGGTCAGCCGGGAGGAAGCTGGGAGCTCGCCGTGAGCCCTGCGCTGCCTGCGCGGCCACTCAGCCTGCGTTGCCCGCGCCGGCGGTGAGCCGGTGCGGGCGGGCGTCAGAAGAGGCGCTGTGCCCGTGCCTCGGGCGGCTCCTCGAGGTCGAGCAGGGCGGTCTTGCGTTCGAGCCCACCCGCGTAGCCGGTGAGCTTGCCGGTCGAGCCGACGACCCGGTGGCACGGCACGACGATGCTGATCGGGTTGCGTCCCACGGCGTTGCCGACGGCCTGCGCCAAGGTCACGTCGCCGAGGTCGGCGGCGATCTGGCCGTAGGTGACGGTCTCGCCGTAGGGGATCGCCCGGAGCCGGTCCCACACCCGCTCCTGGAACTCGTTGCCGTCGGTCGCCAGCGGCAGCTCGAACTCGGTCCGCTCGCCGTCGAGGTACTCGTCGAGCTGTCGTTCGGCCAGCCCGAGCACGGCGTCCTGGTCGGCGACCACCTCGGGGCCGAAGGTCGAGACATCCGGACGATGCGCATGACCGTCGAAGTAGATCCCGGTGACCGCAGTGCCGTCGGTGACGACGGTCAGCGTGCCGAGCGTCGTCTCGACCAGCGCGTGACGGGCGCTGCGGGGTTCGAGCGCCTCGCCGATCGGTGCGGTGTCGTCGGTCTCGTCGATCGGTCCGGTGTCGTCGTTCGCGTCGTCGGGTCCGTCGAGCACGGTCGGGTCGTCAGCGGTGGGGCACACGGCTCATCCTAGGAATCGGCGGGCTCAGTGCGCGGCGCTGTGTGCGCCGCCGCGTCGTCGCCGGCCAGCTCGGCGAACCTGGCGGTGGCCACGCGTCGCAGCGAGACCTCGAACGCGGCGAGCAGGATCTGGGCGCCGTTGGCGCGCAGCTCGCCGAGCGTCTCGGCGAGTGCGCGAGTGGTGTCGGCGTCGAGTCCGTCGAGCCCGCCCTCGGGGAGCAGGTGCTGTTGGAAGATGTCCGCGAACCGCTCGGCCACCTGATCGGTGGTCGCCTGCAGCGCCTCCCACTCGTCGAGCACGACGTCGAGGGGTACCCCCATCCGCGCGAGCGCAGCGCCGGTCTCGAGCGAGCGGGGATCCGAGATCGTGAACCGGCCGTCGTCGCGCAGCTCCATCAGCCCGAGCTGCGCGGCGCGCTGGACCGCGGCGGGCTCCAGCGCCGACGCGGGGAAACGGGCGAGCAGTTCTTCGGCGGTCAGGACGACCTGGTCGCGGGTGCCCAGGAACCGGTCGATGTGACCGTCGGCCCCGAGCAGCTCGTCGAGGTCGCCGCCGCGCTCCCAGCGTTCGATCAGCGCGCCGATGCCGGCGAGCGAGAAGCCCTCGTCCTGGAGTCGGGCGATGGCTCGCAGGCGCTCCAGGTGGGACTCGTCGTAGTAGCCGGTGCGGCCGACGAGGCGGGGTGGGGGCAGCAGTCCCTTCGACTGGTAGAGCCGGATCGTGGTGGTCGCCACGCCGGCGGCCCGGGCGAGGTCGTCGACCCGCATCTCGGTCGTCGGGGTGTCAGCCATACGATCAGCGTACATCCGATGTCACACTGGACAATATGTGAGTGAATGGTAGAAGATCATCTGTGAGCGAATGCTCGCACATGATCGGAGGTCAACCGTGGCGAACGACCTGGTCCACGCGGTGGTGCTGGTCGGAGTGATGGCCGTGCTGCCACTCGTGTTCGGCGGGTTCCGCCGCTGGTGCCTCGTCGGCGTCGCCGTCGCCACGTCGTTCCTGCTGCCCGTCGGTCCAGGGGCAGCAACGGCCGCCAGCGTGTGGCTCGCGCTGGCGGTCGGGACCGCACTGCATCGCTGGACCGTGAGGGATGTCCCGCGACAGGCCGCGGCGCTGCTCGCCGCAGGGTTCGGTGTGGTCGCCGCCGCGGCGTTCCTGCTGTCGCGAGCCGGTGTCTCGTTGCTCGGCATCGGCGAACCGATCGTCGAGCTCACCGCGGTGCACTTCACGTACGCCGGCGTCGGTGCGGTCACCCTGGCCGACGCGGTGGCGACGGGACGGTTCGGCCGTCTGGCGCTGCTCGCCACGGCGTCGGCGCCGCCGATCGTGGCGCTCGGCTTCCTGCTCGCTCACCCCCTGCCCCAGGTCGGGGGAGCGGTGCTCATGTCGGCGGGCGTGCTGCTGGTCGCCGCGCTGCAGCTGCGCGACGCAACTGTCGGCTCGACCGTCGGCTCGACTGTCGGCTCGACGGTCGGAACTGGCGGTCGGCGGGTCTTGCTCGCGCTGTCGGGTCTCGCACCGTGGGTCCCGATGGTGCTCGCGGTGGCCTGGGCCTCGTCGCTGTACTGGGACGTGCCGGCGCTGTCGGTGCCCGACATGGCGAGGACGCACGGCGTCATGAACGTCGTGTTCGTCGTGGCCGGACTGCTGGCGCGACGCGGAGACGCCGAGCTCCCGGCGCGGACGCCCGCGCGATCGCTGCAACAGAACCGAGCCCTGTCATGAACCGAGCCCTGTCATGAATCGCTTCGTCCGCCTCGGACGACCGGACCACGCCACGCTCGACGAGCTCCTGGCTCGCGCAGCGGTGTCGTCGCTGACCTACGACCACGTCGGTTCGACGCTGCCGTCGACCGAGGTGCCCGGCAGGACGATCCGCACCGAGCAGCTCGACCTCGGCGTGGGCCCGGCGGCCTTCGACGCCGCGGTCGCCAGGTTGCGTACGTGGGTGTGCCACCGGGGTCTCGGTGCGACCGTGCACCCGGCGGACCCTCCGCTCGAGGTCGGGACGTCGCTGCTCGTGGTGCTGCACGTCGGGCCGGTGTCGGTCGTGGTGCCCGACCGCATCGTTGCCGTCGTCGACGAGCCGAGGCGCTTCGGCTTCGCCTACGGGACGCTCGAGGGGCATCAGGAGCGCGGCGAGGAGAGCTTCGTGGTCGAGCACCTCGACGACGACCGAGTCGTGGCCACCATCGGACTCGACGCACGTGCCGCGACGATCTCGGCCCGCCTCGCCGCGCCCGCTGTCGGTTGGTTCCAACGCCTCGCGGTTCACCGCTACCTGTCCGCATGGCGCGACGCGGTCGCCTCGTGACCGGCGATGGCCTCGTGACTCGCAGTCGCCTCGTCAAGGCGCGCTCGTCCGCTGCTGCGCCCGCTCTGCGAGCTGCGTCGCCCGCGCGACTGGGTGCTCGTGGGTGCGCTGCGTGGTGCTCTGCTCGGGGGCCTGCTGCCCGGGACCTACGGGGTCGCGTTCGTGGTGCTCCGGACGTGGCAGTCGACGAACGCTGCGCCGTACGACGGGCAGACCTCGGTCTCGTACCCGAACACGCCGGGCGGGGCCTGGGGCTACGCGGTCGTCACCGTCGTGTACGTCGGACTGATCCTGGTCGTCGTCAGCAGTGGGGCTGCGACGGTGGGCATGGTCGCCGGAGCGGTGATCGGTGCCGGGTGCTCGGTGGTCGACGCCGTGACGGGCCGGCGCGTCCCGCCGTGGGTGACGGCGGCCGCAGCGATCGCCGCGGTCACCGCGGTGACGTACCCCGGGCTCGCCGGCAGGACGTTGCGGGATCTCGACCCCGATCCCTGGGTGTTCCTGGTCGCCGTCCCGATGGGCCTGGGTCTGCTCTCGCTCCTCGCACTCCCGTTGCGTCGGTCGCCGGAATGAAACTGCGCCCGCCCGCACCGTCGGTCGCCGGTACCGTCCTCGGCCATGTCGACCCTGGTGCTCCGTCCCGCGCTGTCCGCCGACGGCGAACGTCTTCGTGCGATCGAACGGGCGGCGGGGGAGCGCTTCCGTGAGGTCGACCTGGCCGCCATCGCCGAGGACGAGCCGATGTCGGTCGACGAGCTCGCCGTCTACGCGGACGCCGGTCGATCCTGGGTCGCCACGCTCCAGGACGACGGCCCTGAGGCCACAGGGTCGATCGTGGGCTACGTGCTCGTCGACGTGGTCGACAGTGCCGCGCACGTCGAGCAGATCAGCGTCGACCCCGACGTGCAGGGGCGGGGTGTCGGTCGGGCGTTGCTCGACCGGGTCGAGCAGTACGCCCGCAGGAACGGGCTGATGTCGCTGACGCTCACGACGTTCCGCGACGTGCCGTGGAACGCGCCGCTCTACGCGCACCTCGGCTTCCGTGAGCTCGCCGCTGCCGAGATCGGACCCGGGCTCGCCGCCCTCGTCGAGCACGAGGCGTCGCACGGGCTCGATCCGGACCAGCGCGTCTGCATGGTCCGGACGCTCTGAGGGAGATCGCGATTCCTCAACGTCGTCCGGCGTCGGCCGATCGGAACCCGAGGGTGCCGGCACGTCGCCGGACGACGAGAGGTGAACGACATGAAGACCGTCCGTTGGGCTGCGATGTGGACCTTGCTGTGGACCGCGAAGAAGGGCTTCGAGATCGGCGACCAGATCCACAACGGATGGATGCTCGCCAACTCCGACGGCGACATCCGGATCTGAGTCGACATGACACCTGTTTTCGATGCCATGGCATCGAAAACAGGTGTCATTTCAGTCAGGTCGGGGCGATCAGCACCGGCTTCACGACACGTCCTTCGAGCGACGCGGCTTCGGCCTCGTTGATCTGATCCAGCGGGAACTGCTCGATCAGCCGCTCGAAGGGGAACTGCCCGTCCTTCCAGAGCTCGAGGAGCCGGGGGATGAGCACCCGGGGATCGGCGTCGCCCTCGAGGATGCCCGACGCGGTCTTGCCGACCAGCGCGGCGGCATCCAGCACGACGTCGCCGGTCTGGATGCCGACCAGTCCTGCGTGCCCGCCCATCCTGAGCGAGCCGAGCGCCGAGAGGATCACCTGCGGGTTGCCGGTGGTGTCGAGTGCGTAGTCCGCGCCGCCGCCGGTCGCGGCGTGCACCTGCATCACCACGTCGGCCGCGTCGCCCTTGATGACGTGGGTCGCGCCGAGCTCGGTGGCGAGCTCGAGCCGGTGCTCGTGCAGGTCGACCGCGACGATCGTC
This sequence comes from Actinomycetes bacterium, assembly GCA_023389745.1. Lineage (GTDB taxonomy): Bacteria > Actinomycetota > Acidimicrobiia > Acidimicrobiales > Microtrichaceae > JAFAFN01. Next base: position 41,464 of record JAEWED010000106.1, on the reverse strand, counting down.
GAGCAGCCGACCACCTTCGCGGCCATCACCGCCGCCAGGCCGACCGCACCCGCGCCGAACACGACGACCGAGGAACCGGGCTGTGCGTCGAACGCGACCATCACCGTGCCGGCGCCTGTCAGCAGCCCGCAGCCCAGCGGGCCGAGCAGTTCGAGCGGCGCGTCGCGGTCGACGACCACGACGTTGCGGGCCGTCGCGATCGCGTGGGTCGCGAACGACGACTGGCCGAACCAGCGTGACGCGACCTCGGCGCCGTCCGCGTCGGTGGCGCCGGTCGAGAAGTCGAGGCGGCGTCCGGTCAGGTTCCGCATGAGCATCGTCTCGCAGTACGGCGGGCGACCCGCGAGGCACGCCGCGCACTCGCCGCAGAAGTCGAACGACATCACGACGTGGTCGCCGACCTCGATGCCCTCGACGTCCGCGCCGACCGCTTCGACGACGCCGGAGCCCTCGTGGCCGACCACGATCGGCGGGGGCGAGAACGACACCGGCGACCGTGGCATGACGTCGGTGTGGCACATGCCGGTCGCGACGACCCGCACCAGCACCTCGTCCGCGAGCGGTTCGGCGAGCTCCAGCTCCTCGAGTTCGTAGCGCCCCTCGGGGTCGCGCAGGACAGCAGCAGTGATCTTCATGCGCCGCAGCATGTCACGGCCCGACTCGAGCCGGGGCGACCAGCCGCTGCGGTCAGGCGTCGACGTCGGCGTCGGTGGTCGTCGAGTGCCGCCAGTAGGCGACGAGCGACACGTCGCCCCGTTCGAGCCCTCGTTCGTCGCGCACGTGACGCCGCACCGCGGTCATCGCCCGGCTCTCGCCGCCGCCCCACACGTAGGTCGGTCGGTCGAACGTCGGGAGCTCGCGAGCCGCGTCGGCCAGCAGCGAGGTGGTGCCGGGCGCCGCGCCGTCGCGGTGCAGCCAGGTCACCGTCACGCCGTCGCGCTCGGGCACCTCCTGGTGCTCGGCCGCGTCGGCGACCTCGGCCAGCACGTGCGCGGTGGCTCCCTCTGGCAGCTGCTCGATGATCACCGCGACCGCCGGCAGTCCGGTCTCGTCGGCGACCAGGACCCAGTGCTCGGTGCCCGCAGGCGGGTCGTAGGCGGTGCGCGGCCCCCACAGCGCGACCTTGTCGCCGACCTGCGCACGTGCCGCCCAGCGGGAGGCGTGCCCTCCCGTGTCGGAGTCGCCGTGGTCGTCGTGCAGCACCATCAACACGTCGATCTCGGCGGCTTCAGGACGCCAGCGCCGCACCGTGTAGTAGTTGCCGACCGGCTTGTCCTCGTCGGGCATGCGGGCGTGCGCCTCCCACGTGAACGACTGGTCGATGCCCAGCTCGGTGCGCCCGGGCGGCGGCAGCAACAGATAGAGGAAGGTGTCGGGACCCGCGGACTCGAAGTTCACCAGATCGCCGCCGCCGAAGGTCACCTGGCGCAGGTGCGGATGCACCTCGGAGACGGCGACGACCTCGGTCAGGTAGGTCGTGAGCAGCGACAGCGCCTCGACCTCTCGGTCGCCGCTGGTCTGCTCGGCGGCGTCGCCGGCGACCTCGCGGGCCTTCGTCACCAGGTCGAGCAGCGCCATGGTGATGTCCTCGGAGTGCTCGAGCGTGCGGTCGAACTCGATCCGGACCTGGTGATCACCCTCGCCGTCGGTCGCGATCGCATCGACGCCGGAGGGGTCGAGCCCCGTCAGCACGACCGTCGACGCGTCGGTGCGGTCGGTGAGTGCTCGGCCGACCATCAGCAGCGCGTCGCCGAAGTCGCCGTTCATGTGGTCGAGGAACTCCTCACCGTTCTCGGCCATCCACGCATCGACGGGGTGGAGGTCTTCGGACGGGCCGGAAGCGGTGGAGTACGACATGGTAGGCGAGCCTAACAAAGCTGGCCGGGACGTCACTCGTCCACCGCTCGCTCGCAGGCCGCTCGCACCCCTGATGGCGCGCCACTCGTCGTCGTCCGCTGCCGGGGCGCTACAACTGCGCCATGGGTGGACCCGCGATGCGCACGATCGGCCTGCTCGGCGGCATGAGCTGGGAGAGCTCGATCGAGTACGAACGACTCATCAACGAGGGGGTCCGGTCGCGCCTCGGGGGTGTGCACTCCGCCGACCTGCTCGTGCGCAGCTACGACTTCGCGCGCATCGAAGCGCTGCAGGCCGCCGGCCGCTGGGACGATGCCGGCGAGCTGCTCGCTGGCGACGCAGCGCGGCTGCAGGCGGCGGGCGCCGAGGTGGTGGTGCTGTGCACCAACACGATGCACGTGGTGGCACCGGCCATCGAAGCGGCGATCGACGTCGAGTTCCTGCACATCGGCGATGCGACTGCACAGGCCGTCCGGGTTGCCGAGATCGGCACCGTCGGACTGCTCGGCACGCGCTACACGATGGAGCAGGACTTCCTGCGGGCACGGCTGGAGTCGCACGGCCTGACGGTGCTCGTACCGGACGAACCGGATCGGACCGTGGTGCACGACGTCATCTACGACGAGCTCGTGCGCGGGGTGCGTCGCGACACCTCGCGGCGCGCCTTCATCGAGGTGATCGCTCGACTCGTCGAGCGAGGTGCCGGCGGGATCATCGCCGGATGCACCGAGATCGAGCTGCTCGTCGGCCCCGACGACGTCGACGTCGCGTTCTTCGCGACGACGGCGCTGCACGCCGCCGCAGCCGTCGACGCATCGTTGCGCGCCGTCGCCCCGTCCTGAGCAGCGGCCCCGCGGACCGCCCTGCGTCGGATCAGGCGGCGTGCAGGTCGCCTCGTTCGACGCCGTCGAGCGCGCGGTGGATCGCATCGAGCCCCTGTTCGGCGACCTCGCCGCGCCAGCCTTCGTCGTCGACGAAGAAGAAGTCGCGCACCTCGGAGCGGATTCGCTCGCCGATCGCCGAGGTCGGGTCGCCGTGCTGGTGCAGCCAGTTGTCGGCGCGGAAGACCGTCACACCCTGGGTCGGGTCGTGCGTGCCGAACTCGAGCACGAAGGTGTTCGTGCGCACGTCGGGTGTGTCGACCTGCGACGCCCACGCGTCGAAGCCCGGACCGAGCAGCCCGTGGTCGACGGGGTTCGAGCGGTCGGAGCGGTAGATCCACTCGTCGAACCAGCCCGCGCCCACGACGGCGCCCGGCTCGTCGGCGTCCGCGGTCTGGAACACCGTCTGGCGTCCGAGCGGACCCAGCCCGGTGTGCAGGTCGAGCGCCACCGCCTCGGTCGCGCCGACGAGCTGCTCGGACCAGATCGACTCGAGCGCGCGACGTGACCAGCTCGCGTGCGTGCCGCCGAACTGCACTCCCCTCGGGTGGGTGTACTGGCCGCCGCTGATGGTCGAGAACGCGACCTGGTCGCCGACCTCGGCCCACCACGCCAGCAGCTCGTCGAGGAACGAGCGGTCGTCGGGGTCGAGCTCGGTCGGGTTCAGGATCGGGTCGACCGCGGCGTAGCCGGGGTTCGCCGGCAGGTCGGGACCGTCGACGAAGTTGCGGTTCACGTCGATGTTGTCGTGGTCGACGCGGCGGCTCCACGCGTGGCCGTAGGGGTTCACGGCGTGGATCAGGACCACGGCGAGGCCGGGTGCCAGGCGCTCGAGTCGGCCGGAGTCGACCAGCAGGTGCTGCAGTCCGCTGCCGGCGTGGCCCTCGACGCCGTGCAGGCCCGACGACACCAGCACGACCGTCGACGCCTCGCCGATCGGCGCCCCGAAGCGTGCGACGTCGGTGCGCAGCTCGCCGCCGTCGGGTCCGGCCAGCGGGTGCGTGACGCTCGACCAGGCCGCGCCCCGGGCTTCGGTCGTGGACAGGAAGCGGGCCTGTTCGGCGCGGTGGTCCTCGGCTCGTGGGATCAGCATCGTGGGTCGCTCACTCTCTCGGACGTCGGGGATCAGGGGTCGGGTCAGTCGCGGTGCGGGTCGCCCGCGTGGTCGAACTGCGGGTCGCCCGCGCGGTCGAACAGGGTGCGGCCGCCGACGACGGTGCGCAGCACGTCGATGTCCGCGATGGCCGCGGGTGCGCACGTGGTCGGGTCGTCGGACAGCACGACAAGGTCGGCGCGGTGGCCGACGGCGAGCCGTCCAAGGCGGTCCTCGGTCATGCGGGCCGCGGCGCCACCGGTGGTGTACATCGCGAGCGCCTCGGCGCCGGTGACGGCCTGCTCCGGGGCGAGCGGTCGGTCGACCGCGGTCGCCATCGCGGCGAACACGTCGGTCGGTTCGATCGGTGCGTCGGACGAGCCGGCGACCGTCGCGCCGGCGTCGAGCAGGTCGCGGAACGGGTAGACCCGACCGAGCCGGTCGCCGAGTCGCGAGCCGAGCCAGCGTTGCTCGCTGCGCAGGCTGATCGGCTGCACCACCGCGGTCACTCCCAGCTCGGCGAAGCGCTCGATCGCACGCGGGGTGAGCACCGAGGCGTGCTCGACGCGGTGGCGGTGCGGGCCGGGGTGGCGGCGGATGGCGTTCTCGAGCAGGTCGAGCGCCTGGTCGTTCGCCCGGTCGCCGATGGCGTGGAGGCACACCTGCAGGCCCTCGACGTGTGCGTCGAGCACACGCTGCTGTGCGACCGACTCGTCGATGGTCGCCATGCCGCTCGTGGAGTGGTCGTCGCTGAAGGGGTGGTGCATGCACGCGGTGCGTCCGCCGAGGGTGCCGTCGAGGAACAGCTTCACCGCGTCGACGCGGCGCCCGAGATCAGGTCGGTGCAGCGGTGTGTCACGGGCGTCGTGCAGCGCCTGCAGCTCGGGGGCGATCAGGATCGTCTGGATGTCGAAGGGGAGCTGCTCGACGAACACCGACCACGCCACGGACTCGAGCGCGCCGGCGCCGCCGCTGGGTCCTTCGGGGGTCGTCTGGCAGATCGCGCTGATCGACGTCACGCCCTGGCGCAGCAGTCGCTGCGACCAGCTCGTGAGCCCCGCCAGCAGGTCGTCGAAGTCGGGGTCCGGCAGCAGCGAGAGCAGCGGCGCGACCGCGTGCTCACGCGCCAGTCCCGTCGGCTGGCCCGAGGCATCGCGTTCGACACGTCCACCGGCGGGGTCGCTGCCGGCAGCGGCGAGCCCCGCAGCGACGAACGCGCTGGTGGACCCCACCGCGTGGTGGCCGTCGCGACGGATCAGGACCACGGGCCGGCCCCCACCGGCGTGGTCGAGCTCTGCCGCGGTGGGCAGGCGCCGCTCGGTGAGCAGGTCGTCGTCGAGCTGGAACCCGATGACCGCACGGTCCCGCGGGGAGCCGGCGGCCTGGTCGGCGACGGCGTCGAGCACGTCGGCGATCGATCGGACCTGGTCGAGCACGAGCTGGCGCTCGAAGACGCACATCACCAGCGGGTGCACGTGCGCGTCGACGAACCCGGGGGCCAGCGTCGCCCCGCCGAGCTCGACGACCTCGTGGTCGGTGGGCAGCGCGGCGGCACACTCGTCGTCGGAACCGATCGCGACGATCCGGTCGCCGATCGTGGCCACCGAGGTCGTTCCCGCTGGTGCGTGCTCGGGCAGCAGCAGCGTCCCGGCCCGGTAGCGCCGCGGCGCGGCATCGGTCGCCCCGGCTGCGTCGACCGTCTCGCCGGTCATGCCGACAGCAGCACCGGCTCGGCGACGAGGTGGTCGTCGAGCGCGTCGCGGTCGATCTCGACACCGAGCCCGGGCCCGGTGGGCACGTGGATGTGGCCGTCCGCGACGATGCAGCGGTCGTGCACCAGGTGCTCCTCGAACATGACGTCGCCGGCGAGCTCGACCGCGTGGCCCAGGCGGTCGGCCCTGGCCGCGGCGATGTGCACGTGGGCGGCGGTGCCGATCCCGAGCGGCTGGTTGTGGATGATCGTGCCCATCCCGCGAGCCGCTGCGTAGTCGATCGCCCGCAGCGCGCCGGTGATGCCGCCCGGACGCTCGGTGTTGATGCCCACGATGCCGCAGCCGCCCGCCTCGATCAGTGCGACCAGGTCGCCCATCGCGAAGAAGCCCTCGTGGAGGAAGACCGGCACGTCGACGCGGTGGGCGAGCTCGGCCATGCCGATCAGGTCGTGGAACCGGAGGGGCTGTTCGGCGCCGTCGATGCCGAACGGCTCGATCATCCGGATCGCCCGGACCGCGCCGGGCACGTCGTAGGCCTGGTTGTAGTCCACGCGGATCCGCAGCTGGTCACCGCAGCGCTCGCGCACCGCCGCGATTCGGTCACGGTCCTCGTGCGCGCCGGTGCCCAGCTTGATGCGGACGGTGCCGTACCCGGCGCGGCGGTAGCCGTCGCAGAGCGACGCGACGTCCTCGGGCGGCGACAGCGGCACCAGCCCGCACAGCGGGATCCGGTCGACCGCAGTGCCACCGATCAGGTCGTGCACCGGCCGGCCGATCTGCCGTGCGGCGAGGTCGTGGCAGGCGATGTCGAGCAGGCCCTTGGCCATCTCGTTGCGGGCGACGTTGCGGTCGAGGCGGGCGGCGAGCGCCTGCACCGAGGCGGGGTCGGCGCCGAGCAGGTACTTGCCCAGGTGATGCTCGATCGCCGAGGCCATCTCGAGGTTCGACACGCCGCTCTCGGGCAGCCACACGTAGCTCTCGCCCCAGCCCTCGTTCCCCTCGCCGTCGATCAGGCGGCAGAACACGAAGTCCGCCTCGAGCCAGGGCTCCTCGGACGGCAGCGCCATGCCGAGCCCGTTGTCGCTCTGGGCCATCGCTCCCTGGGCGAGTGATGACAGCGGCACCCTCGCGGGAAAGAGCTCCACCCTCCTGATCAGGCGTTCCGACGGCTGTACTGAACGTTCCATCCGCTGAACCATAGAGTACGTCGATGGCCAGCTCGCCCGGGAAGGGCTCTGCACGCGACGAGCGCTCGATCTCGGCCCGGCTGGCGGCGGCCCGGCTGACACCCGCGCTGGCGAAGGTGGCGGACCTGCTGCTCACCGACCCCGAGGCGGTCGCGTTCGGCACGGTGGCCTCGGTCGCCGAACAGGGCGGGACGAGCTCGCCGAGCGTCGTGCGCCTGGCCCACCTGCTCGGCTTCGACGGGTTCGCCGACCTGCGCGACGTGGCACGTCGCGAGCTGTCGATGCGCCTCGCCACCGACGTCGTGCGAGCGAAGGCGCCGGTCGAGGGCGACCCGGTCGAGCGTCACCGCTCGGTCGAGCACGCCAACATCGACGCGACCCTCGACGCCGTCGACAGCGACACCCTGGCAGCGGTGCTCGACGCGCTCGAGCACACCCGCAAGGTCTGGGTGCTGCCCAGCAGTCAGACCGTGGGGGTGGCGATCCGTTGCGTCGATCAGCTGCGCATCCTCGGGTCGTCGGCCGAGCTGCTCGACGGCTCGGAGTTCCGCCTCATGTCGTCGCTGGCCGGTCTGCGCCGCGGCGACGTGCTGTTGAGCATGGACGTGCCGCGCCAGGAGCATGCGCTCGTGCGCATCCAGCGCCACGGGGTGGAGCGGGGCGCGCTGCCCGTCGTGCTCACCGGTCCGCCCTCGACCGCGCTCGACCACCGGGGTGGGCACGTGCTGGGCTTCGCGACCACGTCCGCCGGCGCGTTCGACTCGCTCGTCGGGCTGACCGTCCTGGTGAGTCTGCTCGTCGACGAGCTCACCGCCCGTCGACGCGGTGACGTCACCGAACGGCTCGTCGGCCTCGAGCGCACGTGGACCGGTGCCGGCCTGTTCGAGGCCTGACGCGATCCGTCAGCTGACCATCACGTTCGGACGGTCGAACCCCTCGGCCTCGGCGAGCGCGTAGTAGGCCTCGAGGGTGCCGGGCCCGTCGAACACCGACTCGATGTTGCCCTCGTCGTCGAGGTTCAGGTTCACGCCGTACATCTGGAACCACACGTGGGTGTCGTCCTCGACGCACTCGAGGGTGTGCACCGACCCCGCCGGCTCGAACAGGAACGAGCCCGCCCTGTTGACGTAGTCGTACTCGCGGTACTTCCACGCGCCGCGGGTCGTGTAGGCGTACACCGGCCCGGTGTGGCGGTGCCGCTGGATCGCGTAGTTCCGCTGGAAGATGTTCTCGACGATCCAGAGGCCCTCGGCCACGTCGACCTGGATCACCTTCAGCTTGTTGCCGCCGCCGATCTCGACGAAGGGCAGCTCGTCGGCTCCCCGGTGCACGGCGTGTGACTGCACGGGCCCTGACTGAAGTGCTTCGGCCATGTCGGACGTCCCCCTGGTGCTCGACGGTCCAGTTCGCTGGCAGGCTATCGGTGGACGTGACGCCGAGGGGGCAGCCGATGACGTACCGGGTGGTGCAGTGGGCGACCGGGGGAGTGGGTCGAGCCGCGATCGAGGGCGTGCTCGCGCACCCGGAGCTCGAGCTGGTCGGCTGCTGGGTGCACAGCGACGACAAGGCGGGACGTGACGCCGGTGAGCTCGCCGGGGTGGATCCCGTCGGGGTGCTCGCGACGACCGACGTCGACGAGCTGCTCGCGCTGGGTGCGGACTGCGTCGTGTACAGCCCGTTGATGCCCGACGCGGCGGTCGTCCGTCGCATCCTGGCGGCGGGCACCAGCCTCGTCACGCCCCTGGGTTGGATCCATCCCCGCGGCGACGAGCTCGCGGAGCTCGACGAGCTGTGCCGCCGGTCCGGCAGCGTCCTGCACGGCACCGGCATCCATCCCGGCGGGATCACCGAGCGCTTCCCGCTGGTGCTCTCGGCGCTGTCGGGCTCGATCACCCACGTGCGTGCCGAGGAGTTCTCCGACATCCGCACCTACGGCGCACCGGACGTCATCCGCGACTGGATGCTCTTCGGCGCGACGCCCGAGGCGGCGCAGGCATCGGTCATGCCGGCGGTGCTCGGCGGCGGCTTCGGCCAGTCGGTGCGCATGGTCGCCGAGGAGCTCGGGTTCCGAATCGACGACGAGCTGCGGAGCACCCACGAGATGGCGGTCGCCACGGCCCCGATCCACTCGCCGATCGGTCCGATCGAGCCGGGCACGGTCGCCGCCCAACGCTTCCGCTGGGAGGCGACCGTCCACGGCGAGCCCGTGGTGACCGCCGCGGTCAACTGGTTCATGGGCGACGAGCACCTGGACCCGGGGTGGACGTTCGGCCCGGAGGGCGAGCGCTTCGAGGTCGAGGTCACCGGTGACCCCTCGACCACGACCGTGTTCCACGGGCTGCACCCGGAGAGCGTCGCCGCGGGCCTCGTGCGCAACCCCGGCATCGTCGCCACCGCGCTGCACTGCGTGAACGCCGTGCCCTACGTCTGCGCCGCCGAGCCCGGCGTGCGCACCTACCTGGACCTCCCGCCGATCGCCGGCCGAGCGGCACCCCACCTGAGCTGAGCGAGGAGCGACCGCATGCAGTTCGCCATCATCCCGCCCGTGCGATCCGACGTCACCGCCGACCCGGTGTGGATGACCGGGTTCGCCCGCCACGCCGAGGCCGTCGGCTTCGAGTCGATCGTCGTCGTCGAGCACGCCGTGGTGATCTCACGCCGCTCCGAGCCCTACCCGTACTCGGCGACGGGTGACTTCCCGCTGCACGACGACTGCATCATCCCCGACCCGCTCGACCTGCTCGCCTTCCTCGCCGCGGCCACCACGACCCTCGGCCTGGCCACCGGCGTGCTGGTCCTGCCGGAGCACCACCCGGTCCAGCTCGCGAAACGGGTCGCGACGATCGACCAGCTCTCGGGCGGCCGGGTCCGGCTCTGCATCGGAGTGGGCTGGATGCGCGAGGAGCTCGAGGCCTGCGGCGTCGACTTCGCGACCAGGGGTCGGCGCACCGATGAGACCATCGACGCGCTGCGGGCGCTGTGGTCACCCGACGGTGACCGGGGCACGTCGTTCCACGGCGAGTTCTTCGACTTCGACGACGCGTACAGCCACCCGAAGCCCGTCCGGGCAGGTGGCGTGCCGATCCACATCGGCGGTCACAGCGACGCCGCGGCACGACGCGCGGGTCGCCGGGGCGACGGGTTCCAGCCCCTCGGCCTGCGCGGCCCCGAGCTGGCCGCCAAGGTCGCGCTCATGCGACGCAGCGCCGAACAGGCCGGTCGCGACCCGGTCGGGCTCGAGCTGAGCCTCGGCGCACCGCTCGCGACGACGACGCTCGAGACCGCCGAACAAGCCGTCGAGCTCGGCGCGCACCGACTGGTCGTCACACCGTCGCAGAGCCGTGACCTGTCCGAGGTCCGCGACGAGATGTCCGCCTTCGCCGAGCGACTCGGACTCGTCTGAGCGTCCGAATTCCGACTCGGATCCGAGGCCATGGCCCCGAATCCGAGCCGGAATTCGACACGGTGGAAGTCCACACGGGAGTCGAGCCCGAGGGGAGTGGACGGTTCACGGCGAGAGCTCTGCGGTCAGGTCTGCACCACCACCGGTGGCCTCACCGTCGTGGCCGACCAAGCGGACCCGGACGAGCTCCGAGGGCGCGGCGCCGACCGTGGTGCTCCAGCGCTGCGACCCGTCGCCGTGGGTCCGGAGCTCGCCCGCGGTGTACGACCGCCCCGACGTGACGTCGCACTCGACGCGGTAGGCGCCGGTCGGGGAACGGCGGTCGAGGGTCACCACCAGCTCGCTTGCGCCGTAGGGGGCGGCCGGGTCGCTGCGCACCGCGGTGACCTCGACGGTGCCGACCGTCGCACCGTCGTCGGTCTCGAGCGGCGCCTGCAGCCGGTCCGCTCGGCCTGCCACGGTCCCGGTCGCGACCTGCGCCGAGGAGCTGCCCTCCCCGGTTCCGCCGCGCACGATCGCCAGCGTCCCGATCGACGCGGCGAGTGCCAGCACGACCGCTGCGGCCACGAGAGCGACCCGGCCGCGTGGGCGGCGCGGCGATTCGGCAGTCGCGCCGGCTCCGAGCGTCGCGACGGCTCGGTCCTCGAACCCGGCTGGGGGTTCGAGCGTCGGCGCCGCGCTCAGCAGCAGGTCCGATGTCGCGATCAGGCCGCGCAGGTCGGTGCGGCAGGTGCGGCAGCGCGACAGGTGATCGAGCGCCGCGGCGCGTTCGTCGCCGGCGGCGATCCCCAACGCCAGCTCGGCGGCGACCTCGTGGCACGGGCGGCACCCGGTCCGGGTCATCGCGGCACCTCGTCGACGAGCAGCGACCGCAGGCGGCGCAGTCCCGTGCGGATGCGGGTCTTGGCGGTGCCGAGCGGGATCGACTCGATCTCCGCGATCTCGGCCGCGGTCCGTCCGTAGAAGGCGGCGAGCACCACCGAACGCCGCTGGTCCATGGGCACGTCGGCCAACGCCGACCAGACACGCTCGACGTCGAGGTCGTCCTCGGCGACCTCGTCGGTCGAGCGGCGTTGCGAGGGTGCGGCCAGCAGCTCTTCGAGCGAGTCGGGATCGACCGAGACCGCTCGCCGCATCCGGGCCGCGTCGATCGCCGCGTGCCTCGCGATCGTCAGCACCCACGGAGCCACCGCTCCCCGTCGGGCGTCGAACCCGCCGGCGTGTCGCCAGATGCGCACGAACGTCTCCTGCGCGGCGTCCTCGGCGGCATGGCGGTCGCCCAGGACCGTGAAGGCCATGCCGAACACCCGTCGCCCGTACCGGCGGACGAACGTGCGCGCCGAGACCTCGTCGCCGATCGCGATGCCGGCGAGCAGGGCTTCGTCGGACGCAGTGCTCACGGTGGGTGTACGGCGGGAACGGGCGACCGGGATGTCGCCACGTCCCAGAACCTACGACGCAATCCCTGCAGCGTCACCGGCCCGTACCCCAGCCATCGACGGACACGTCACGACTGCGAGGAGCCGACCATGACCCGACCGCTCACCCTCATCGGCGCCGTGGCGCTGTGCGCCGCACTCCTGGTCGGTTGCAGCAGCGACGGCTACGGCGGCAGCAGCGACGATGACAGCAAGGACTCCGCCGACCGCACGACGGCGACGACCGAGGCGACTGCGACCACGGCTCCGGATGCCACGACGCCCGCGGGCGTCGAGCTGACGGGCCCGGTCAACGACAAGGGCAGCGCCGACATCAGCGACGCGGGTGCGACCCCGACGATCGACATCGAGGCCGACGACAGCTACTTCGAACCGACGTTCATCAAGGCCGCCCCGGGGGCCACGGTCACGGTCAAGGTGGAGAACGAGGGCGACACGACCCACACGTTCACCATCGACGGTGCGGTCGACCAGCAGCTCGAGCCGGGCGCCGAGGCGACCGTCACCGTCGACGTCCCCGAGAGCGGCTCGTTGCGCTTCTTCTGCGACTTCCACTCCGGCATGGGCATGCAGGGCGCGTTCTACACCGGCTGATCACGACCGCCTGTTCACGGCCGGCTGTTCACGGCCGGCTGTTCACGGCCGGCCCGACCCGCCCAATTCCGTCTCGGATTCGGAGCTCGAGGTCCGAATCCGAGACGGAATTCGAGTGGGTCGTCGAGTGGGTCGTCGAGTGGGTCGTCGAGTGGGCGGTCGAGTGGGCGGTCGAGCGGGCGGTCGAGGCGCTCAGCTGAGGTAGCGGACGTCGACGCCGTGGATGGTGCCGTCGAAGGGGAACGGTGCGGCGTCCCAGTAGTCGAGCGAGATGCGCCCGCCGAGGCAGGTGCCGATGTCGAGGCAGTCGTTCGCGCTGAACAGCAGCGGCGCGCTGACCGGCACCGTGCCCTTTGCGTAGACGTCGCCGTCGACCCGGATCGAGATGTCGAGCGGGCCACCGGGGCGGGCCTCGGCGTAGCGGGTCTCGACCTCGATCGTGACGGCGCCCGAGGGCAGCGGTCGCTCGGCACGGATCTTCGTGCGCTGCAACAGGAACAAGTTGTACTCGTAGGCGAGCCTGCCGTCCCTGACGAACAGCGTGAGCCCGCCGCCGGCCCCGCCGAGCGCGTAGAGCACCCCGTTGGTGTGCTCGGTGACGTCCGCGGTGATGGTCACCAGGTTGTCCCGGTTCCCGAGCGCCGGCGCGCAGAACTCCGGCATGCGGGTGATGTCACCGGTGAAGTGCCACTCGCGGTACGGCGTCGAGATGCGCAGCTCGGGGTGGAACACCGGGATCCAGAGCGCGCCGCCGACCGGGTACACGCTGTTGCGGGCGGCCTCGATCGAGAACGTCTCCTTCATCTGGGCGAGCTTGTCGGGCATCTCCGCGGCCAGGTCGACGGCCTGGGACCAGTCCTCGTCGAGGTGGTACAGCTCCCACACGTCGCTGTCGGGGGTCCACTCGTCGATCCCCTCGGGGCGACCCGGCACCCACGGGATGCGCGGCCCGAACGCCGAGGCGAGCCACCCGTCGTGGTAGATCGCGCGGCTGCCCATGATCTCGAAGTACTGGGTGTGCAGCTGCCCGGGTGCGTCGGCGTCGTCGAACGCGTAGGCGAAGCTCACCCCGTCGATCGGGTCCTGGGGGATGCCGTCGACCACCCGCGGCGGGGTGATGCCGATCAGCTCGTAGAGCGTGGGCACCACGTCGTTGCAGTGGTGGAACTGCGTGCGGGGTGTCGGGTCGGGTTCGATCCGGCCGGGCCAGCGCACGGCCATCGGGTTGCGTGTGCCGCCCAGGTGCGACGCGAGCAGCTTCATGCCCTGGTACGGGGTGCTGCCCGCCCACGCCCAGGCCGCGTGGTACTGGTTGTCGGTCTTCGGGGAACCGAGGGCGTCGAGGCCGCCGAGCTCCTCGAGCGCGGCGATGTGCATGTCGACCGTCGTGGGGATCATGTTCTGCGCGAGCAGCTCGCTGATCGTGCCGTTCTGTCCCTCGCCCGAGGAGCCGTTGTCACCCCAGATGTAGAAGACGATCGTGTCCTCGCCGTAGCCGAGCGCGTCGAGCTCGTCGAGCAGCCGGCCGACCTGGACGTCGGTGTGCTCCCCGAACCCGGCGGCGACCTCCATGAGGCGCCGCTGGAACGGTCGTTCCGACTCGGGGATGTCGTCCCAGGCGGCGAGCGTCGGGTGCCGTGGCGTGAGCTGGGCGTCCTGGGGGATCCAACCCTTCTCCTTCGCCCGGTGGAACACCCGTTCGCGGTAGGCGTCCCAGCCGTCGTCGAAGCGGCCGGCGTAGCGGTCCGCCCACTCCTTGGCGACGTGATGGGGGCCGTGCAGGCAGCCGCTCGCCCAGTACATGAAGAACGGCTTGTCGGGCTCGAACGCCTTGTGGTTGCGCAGCCATCGGATCGCGTCGTCGGCCAGGTCCTCGGACAGGTGGTAGCCCTCTTCGGGGGTCGCCGGCGGCAGCACCACCGTCGTGTTGCGCACCAGGTTCGGTTCGTACTGCGAGGCCTCACCGGCGAGGAACCCGTAGAAGTACTCGAAGCCCATCTCGCTCGGCCACGAGTCGAACGGACCCGCGGCGGTGGTCTCCTCGGCCGGGGTGTTGTGCCACTTGCCGAACGCGGCGGTCGAGTACCCGTAGTGCCGCAGCACGTCGGCGCCGAGCGCGCTGCTGCGGGGGATGTGGCCCGAGTAGCCGTCCCAGTCGTTCGCCAGCTCCGCGATCTGGCCGTTGCCGATGCGGTGGTGGTTGCGTCCGGTGAGCAGCGACGCCCTGGTCGGTGAGCACATCGCGGTCGTGTGGAAGCGGTTGAAGCCGATGCCCTGGTCGTGGATCCGGGTGAGCGCGTCGGTGCGGACCTCGCCGCCGAAGGTGTCGGGCAGCCCCGGCCCGGCGTCGTCGATGAGCACGATCAGGATGTTCGGCGCGTCGTCGGGAAGGTGCGAGGGGCGCTGGCGGGTGGCGTACTCGGACTCCGCGAGCGTGCGCCCGGCGATGCTCGCCGAGGGCGTCGGGGCGAACGGCAGCACGTCCTGTGCGGGCAGCGGCGGGGGCACGATGGACATCACGACTCCATTGATCGAGGGCTCGACACATCCTTCGCGTCGGGCGCGGCGTCGACATCACCCCCGACGGATGACAATCCACGAACATCAGTGTTCGTGGATTGCTAGGGTGCGTCGCATGGCGCTCTTCGAGACCCCATCCCGCCACCGTCGGCCCTTGGCCGGTCGCCGAGTGGTGATCACCGGAGCGGCCCGAGGCATCGGCGCCGCGCTCGCGGCGAGGCTGCACGAGCGTGGTGCCCGGGTCGCGCTGCTCGGCCTGGAGCCCGACCTGCTCGAGGCGGTCGCCGAGCCGCTCGACGCGCCGTGGTGGCACTGCGACGTCGCGGACCGCAGCGCGGTCGACTCGGCCGTCGGCGCCGCGGTCGACGCCCTCGGTGGGCTCGACGTCGTCGTGGCGAACGCAGGCATCGCCGCACAGCTGCCGCTCGTCGGCGGCGACCCCCGGATCATGGAGCGGACCCTCACCGTCAACGTGCTCGGCACCTACTACACGCTGCGCGCCGCGGCGCCGCACGTCGCGCACCCCGACGGGTACGCGCTGGCCGTGGCGTCGCTCGCCGCCGCGGTGCACGTCCCGCTGCTCGGCGCCTACAGCGCGTCGAAGGCGGCGGTCGAAGCGCTCGGCAACACGTTGCGCCAGGAGCTGCGCCCCTCGGGTGCCCGGGTCGGCGTCGCCTACTTCTCCGAGCTCGACACCGACATGACCAGCCGCGGCTTCGACACCGCCGCGGCGAAGGAGCTGCTCAAGGGCGGCCCGTCGATCACCGGCGTCACCCCGTTGAAGGTCGGCATCGATGCCGTCGAGCGGGGCATCGCCCGACGGTCGCGCATCGTGGTGGCCCCTGCCTGGGTCCGCCCGGTCTTGCCGATCCGGATGATCGCCCAGCCCGTCGTCGAGGCCGCGACCCGACGAGGTCTGGCGCGGGTGCTCGAGATCGCCCGCGAGGAGCACGTCGACCTGACCACACCCCAGCCGGGCGCCGCGCACGCCAGCGCGACCGACTCCAGCACGACCCCTGCCGGTTCGTCCCACGCCAGCACGACAGGGCCGGTCGCGTGAGCTCGACGGAGCGCTCGGTCGCACGCATCGAACCGGGGGACCGCCGGGACGTCGGCTGGGTCGGTTGGGTGATCAGTGCCGTCGCCGGTCGTGTCGGCGGGACCCGACCGCCGAACCTGTTCCTGACCCTCGGGCTGCACCGGAAGCTGTTCCGCGGATGGCTGCGCTTCGCCGGGCGACTCATGCCGGGTGGTCTGCTGCCGCGACGAGAGACCGAGCTGGTCATCCTGCGTGTCGCCCACCTGCGCGGCTGCGCCTACGAGTTCGAGCACCACGTGCGACTCGGCGCACGTGCCGGGGTGAGCGCTGACGACGTCGCCCGGGTCGTCGACGGACCGTCGGCCGCGGGCTGGTCCGATCGCGAACGGGACCTGCTGCAAGCGGTCGACGCGTTGCACCGCGACCGTGACCTCGACGACGCGACCTGGCGTTCGTTGTCGGCCCGGCTCCAGGAACGTGAGATCATCGAGCTCGTGATGCTGGTCGGCCACTACGAGATGCTCGCGACGACGATCGTGACGCTGAGGATCCAGCCCGACCCACCGCGTGGCTGACACGTCGGCGCGGCGGCTGCCGCGCGGTCGTCACCGGCTCAGCCGGGAGCAGGTCGAGACCGACCAGCGGCTCCGGATCGCGGCGGGTCTGGTCGAGGCGATGGGCAGCGAGGGCTACGTCGGCACGTCGGTCGCCGACATCATCGGCCGGGCCGGGGTGTCACGCGAGACCTTCTACCGGCTCTTCGACGACAAGCAGGACTGCTTCCTGGCGACGTTCGACCTGGTCGCCGCGATCCTCGTCGAGCGTGTCGAGCAGGCCCCCGTGCAGGGTTCGCCCCTGGAGCGCGTCGAGTCGGTGGTCACCGCGTACCTGCAGGTGCTCGCCGCGGAGCCCGCGGCGGCCCGTCTGTTCCTGGTCGAGGTGCACGCGGCGGGGCCCGACGCGATCGTCCGACGGGCTGCGCTCCAGGAGCGCCTGGTCGACGTCGTGGTCGAGATGCTCGAACCCGGCGACGTCGAACGTGGCCGTGCTGCGGCCCGCATGGTCGTCGCGGCGGTCGCGTCGCTCGTGGTTCCTGCCCTCGTCGCAGAGGACCTGGACGGGCTGCGTGCGATCGGACCGATGGTCCTCGACCACGTCGCCGAGCTGGAGCGCGCAGGGGTGTTCGGGTCGGGCGAGTCAGACCCGTTGGGCTGACCCGGTGACCGGGCGGTCCTTCGCCCACTCCGGGATCTCGATCGGGCGGTCGCCCGGCAGCGGGTCGACGAGCGGGCAGCGGGTGCCGGTGTAGATCGTCGGCATGCACCGGTTGCAGTGCACGCAACCCGAGACCTGCCCCTCGTCGCGGCGCCAGTGCTCGACGATGTCGGGGTCGTGCAGGATCGCCCGCGCCATCGCGACGAACTCGAAGCCCGCGGCGATGCCCGCCCGTGCGCTGTCGAGCGTGCTGATGCCGCCGAGCAGGATCAGCGGCAGGTCGAGCACCTCTCGGAACTGCTCGGCCATCGACAGGAAGTACAGCTCGCCGTACGGGTAGGTGCGCAGGAACTTGTCGCCGACCAGCCGGAAGCCGCCACGCAGGTACCAGGGCAGCCCGGCGCGGAACTCGACCGTCGGCGCCGCGCCCTTGAACAGGTACATCGGGTTCGCGAGCGAGCTGCCCGCCGTGAGCTCGATCGCGTCGATGCTGCCGTCGGTCTGCAGCATCCGCGCGACCTCGATGCTGTCCTCGACGCTCAACCCGCCCCGGTAGCCGTCGGTCATGTTGAGCTTCACGGTGACGGCCACGTCGTCGCCGACGGACGAGCGGACGGCTTCGAGGACCTGACGCGAGAAGCGCGCCCGGTTCTCGATCGAGCCGCCCCAGCGGTCGTCGCGGTGGTTGAACTTCGGGCTCAGGAACGAGCTGAGCAGGTAGTTGTGACCCATGTGGATCTCGAGGGCGTCGAAGCCGCCCTCGATGCACAACCGTGCAGCTCGGGCGTAGTCGCTGGTGATGCGCTCGATGTCGTACTCGTCGGCCGCCCGGCTGAAGCGCATGCCCAGCGGGTTGAACATGCGTCCGGGCGTGATCGACGTCGCCCGGTTCGACCGCGCGTTGGCGACAGGTCCGGCGTGACCGACCTGCGCACACGCCTTGGCCCCGCCGGCGTGGATCGCGTCGGTCAGACGACGCAGGCCGTCGACTGCGGCGGGCACCACGAGGAGGCAGCCGGAATCGGTGCGTCCCTCGGGGGCGACCGACAGGTAGGCGACCGTGCTCATCGCCGCGCCGCCCTCGGCGACGCGGCGATGGAACCGGATCAGCTCCTCGGTGACGACCCCGTCGGGCGTCACCCCCTCGAACGTCGCCGCCTTGAGGATCCGGTTGCGCAGCTCCACGGGCCCCAGCCGGGCCGGTTCGAACAGCTCTCGATCGACCGTCATGTCTCCTCCGCTGTGCCGTAGCGCTCCCACAGTGTCGCGTTGAGCACCGGTGCCGCGACGACCAGACGCCCGACCAGGTAGAGCCAGGCGAGGCACGACGCCGCGATGCCGAGCGCGCCGTAGGCCTCGGTCGCGGACTCGATGCGATGGTTCAGGTAGAGCACCGTGAACAGGTAGAGGCCCTGGGTCCCGACGCCGACCAGGAGCGCGCCGGGCACGAGCCACCACCAACCGGCCCGAGGTGCGCGGGGCAGCACCCGCGAGGCCACGAGCCACAGCGCGGCGTAGTACAGCGAGCCGCCCAGCATCGCCACGGGGATCAGCAGGCCCTGACGCACGTGGCGCAGCACGAAGTGGCCGACGATGACCGCGAGCGACGCGAGCAGGAAGCCGCCGGCGGCCGTCGCGGTCGACCGCATCGAGCGGCGGGCGGTCAGGCCCCACGCCCGGACGTGCGCGGAGTGCACCACCTTGTAGGCGGAGTTCGCGGTGACCACGAGGGCCGCGAGGGTGACCGGCACCAGGAACCAGATGCTGCGCTTCGAGTCGGCCGCCGCCTCGGACAGCATCGCCGCGAGGCTGGCCGACACCCCGGCGGTCCGTGCCAGCACCCGGGGGCTGTCGGGGTCGACCGACAGCGCGGCGCTGGCGAGCACCAGGATCAGCAGGTAGAGCGGCAGCAGATAGGCGAACAGGCGGAAGGCGAGCGCACCGGCGAGCACGAAGCCGCCCATGTGCGTGTCGCGCTCGAGGGCCGACAGCGAGATGTCGACCGCCGGGACCCGCTGGCGGGCCTCGTCACGACGACGCGCCGCGTCCCGCGCCACGACCCCGGCACGCTGCTTGAGGGCCGCGAGGCGACCCCCGTTGGTGGCGACGTCGTCGGACATGGCCCACATGATGCTCCGCCGCGCGGCCGCCAGTGCACATCAGCCGCCAGTGCACATCACACGGGAGGTGGGCTCATCACGCGGGGCACATCGCGCGGGAAGGTGGGCACCGTTTCCCAGCCCGGTACCCACCCGCACCGCCAATCCCACCGTCTCGCCCGACGGTGCCCTCTCCCAAGGCCGATTGCCGACCCTCAGAGTCGCCCGCGAGCCACATGTTGTGAATGGGTGAACTCACCCAGCCCGTGGGGGTGACTCGGCTCATGTCGATGACTTTTCGGTCGACAGGAGCAGGACCGTCGGAGCCTCCGCGCCCCGGCCTGCCCGCCATGTCGGAGGAGTCCCATGCAGCCACGAGTCGATCGCAGGAGCACGCTGATCCCGTCAGCGCTCGCGGCCGTCGGGGTCGCGTGGTTGGTCGCCCGTGTCGTCTGGTCCGGTGCCGGGGTGCCGGCCTGGTCGTTCTGGCCGTTGCTCGCCGCCGAGGCCTTCGCACTGACACGCCTGGTCCTGTGGAGCGTGCGACTCGTGCCCGACGAGGCCGCTGCAGCACCGGAGCACGACACGGTCGTCGCACCGCGTGCGGATGGCGTCGATCCGAGCCTCGACGTGGCGGTCCTGGCGATGGACGACCACGACGAGGAGCGGCTGCAGCTGTCGATGCTCAGCGCCCACCAGGTGACCGGCGCCCGACGTGTCGTGCTGGTCGGGCCCGCCGGTGGCCACCTCGACGAGATCGCCGCACGCTCCGGTGCCCGTCGCATCGTCGCGTCCGGCGATCTGTGCGCCCTCGCGCTCGCGGCCGTCGCCGACGAGCACGGCGCCGACCTGGTCGCGTTCGTCGCGTCCGGCTCGATCGCACACCACGACCTGGTCGCGCTGGCCCGACCGCACTTCGAGGACGACTCGGTCGGTTGGCTGCAGTCGCTGTCGACCCCGGCGCCCGAGCGGACCCCGGAGGCGGCGACCCTCAACGACGTGACCGGCCCGGCCGACGGGCGCGCCGGTGTCGCCCCTTGGGCCGTGGACGCGTCGGTCGTGCGTCGCGCCTCGTTCGGCTCGTTCGCCCCCGAGCTCACCGCCAGCACCGAGCTCACCGCCGGCACCGAGCTCACCGACGAGCCCGAGCCGCTGCCCGCCGCCACCCGGCTCGGTCGACGCAGCAGCGTCGCGACGGTCTGGACCGCGTGGGTGCGCGGCGGATGGTCGGGACGCTGGAGCGACGTCGCTCTGGCGGTCGCCAACGGCCCGGAGTCCCGCCGCGACGACGCCGCGACGACCGCTGACTGGGCGCGATGGCGTGCGCTGCCGAGCCTCCGTGGTCCGCTCCTGGCCCGTGGCCTCGGTGCCCGCGCCCGGCTCGCCACTCTCGCCTCGCTGCTCGACTCGGTCACCGGGCTGGCGGCGCTGGCCGTCGTCGCCGTGCTCGCCGCCACCCTGTTCACCGGCCGCTTGCCGGTGCGTGACGGTGCGTGGTGGGTGCTCGGCGTGGGTGCCGCGCTGCACGCCGTGACCGCGTCGGTCCGCTGGCACCTGAGCGGTCGCCGCATCGGTGCCTTCGAGTCGGCCCGCGCCGCGTTCGCGTCGATCGACCGGTCCTTGGCGGTGATCGCCTCGGCCGTGATCGGCCGCACCGTCGGTTCCCGGGTCGACCGGGTCCGCATCGCCTTCCTCGCCACGGCGGTCCTGCTCGTCGCGCTCGGCGCCCGGGCGCTGACCGAGCTGACGGGCTGGCCCCTCGCGGACACGCCGAAGGTCGACACCGTCGTGCTGCTGACCGCCGGCGTGGCGGCCACCGCGCCGCTGCTGCGAGCGATCGACGTGATCGTGCCGACCCGTCGCCGTCGCGGCTCGTCGCGTGCGGTCGCCGCGGTCGACGTCGTGGTCGGTGGTGTGGCCGTCGACCTGGTCGACCTGGGCCCGACCGGCATCGGCGTGCGCACCGACGATCCGCGGGACGTGGGCTCGACGGTGCCCGTCTCCATCGACCTGCCCGGCCGGCTCGAACCGCTGCGCGTGCCGGGTGTCGTGCGCTCCGCGGTCGAGCTCGAGGACGACTCGACCCGCCTCGGCATCCAGTTCGTCGCCGTGCCGCCCGCGACGCAGGACCACCTGATGGCGTTCTGGGCGGCGTCGTGGGTGCCGTCCGCCGCGTCCGCCCGCCTCGAAGCCGCACCGCCGCGGACCGCGGCGGACCTGAAGGTCGTGGTGAACCGACGCTCGAACCCTGCGTTGCGACTGCTCGCCGCGGTGACCCTCGTCGCGACCGGCGCCGCCAGCCTTCCGCCCTACGGCGTCGCGGCGGCCGACGAGCCCGTGCTGCCGCCGAACACCTTCGCCCTGGTGAAGGACGTGCGCGGCGTCGGACCGGCCGGGGTCGAGGTCCAGGGCAGCGCCCTCGTCGGCGCCGAGATGGTGGTCGAGCTGGACGCGCACAACACGTGGGCACCGACCAACCCCGACCAGGAGCGCTACCACAACGTCACCGTGACCGACGTGGTGCCCGCCGGCATGCACGCCGTGCCGGGCTCGTTCAGCGTCGAGCCCACGCGTGTGCGCCGCGACGAGCCCACCGACGGCGCCTCGACGCTGATCTGGGAGAACATCGGCGACGCCCAGCCGGGATCGCTCGCGTCGGTCAGCTACCGCATCGCCCCCAACACCCCTGACGCGCCTGACACCACCAGGACGCCAGGCGGCCCGGTCGCCGGCGACGTCGTCTCGGGCGAGGCCACGGCGTTCGCCTCGACCGACGAGCACCGCGTCCCGGACCCCGACGCAGCGCCCGAGGCCGCCTCGTCGAAGTGGACCGAGCGGTCCTCGGCGTCGGGCTCGGCCCGGGTCGTGCCGGTGCAGGTGACGCTCAGCTCCGACGCGGCCGACGACCAGGTCCTGCGCGGACCCGGCCACCCCACGACCTTCACGCTGCGCGTCGCGAACGCCCCGACCGCTCCCACCGGCTCGGTCGTCGTCGAGGACCACCTCGCCGCACCCCTGGAGTTCCTTGGCTGCGGCACGACCGAGCACGGACAGCGTGCCGCCGAGGGTGCGTCGCTCCGGCTCGACCAGCCACTCGCGGAGCACGCCGGTTGTCGGACCCCCTCGTCGGTCGACACCGTCGAGCTCGACCCCGACGGCACCGGGCCGCTCGAACCGGGCACCTACACCCGGGTGCGCTGGGAGCTCGGCGACCTCGCGCCCGGCGAGCAGGTCTCGATCGACTATGCCGCCGTCGTCGCCGAACGTGCGAACGCGCCCTGGTCCGACGAGGGGTCCGCCGGCGCGCCCGACCCGGCGTGCCGCGCCGCGACCGACGCGTGCGAGCAGCTCGCCAACCTCGACAACAACACCGGCGAGTGGACCGCCGGCACCACGGCGGTCGCCAACACGGCGACGGTGTCGGGTGAGCACCGCGGCACCCTGGCCGAAGGTGCCGAGGCCTCGTCGACGTGGAGCCGCGCCGCGCTCACCCTGACCGCCGACGACCTGACGTTGACCAAGGCGGCGTGCAACGCGTCCGACAACGGCGTCGGCACCGGCCGCTGCGCCAACGGCATCGTGCGCAACGGCCCCACCGACTGGGAGCTCGTCGTGCGCACCGGCGCCTACCGCGAGGTCACCGACGCCGTCGTGACCGACCGCCTGCCCGAGCAGCTGCGCCTCGTCGACGGCACGGCCGAGGTGTCGATCGACGGGAAGCTCCCGGTGCCGCTCGACGCCACGGTCGACCGGCCCGGACACGGCGGCGACACGCTGCGCTGGCACCTCGGCACGATCGCCCCCTCGTCGACGGTCCGCATCACGTACCGCACGACGACCGACAGCGACATCGTCGTGTTCGACACCCTGCGCAACGACGCGTCCGTCAGCGGCACCAGCGTCGTGCGCGACGGCATCGACGTCACCGGCCCCCAGTCGGTGCACGCCGCCGCGGACGACGAGCTCACCTCGACGTGGAACACCCTGGAGCATCGGGTGCTGAGCGGTGACGACGCCGCACGCCACTCGATCGACGGCGAACGCTGCTCGACCGGCTGGACCGCATCCCCTGACGAGCCGATCGAGTTCGCCCGGGGTGAGCTGGTGTGCTCCGAACTGCGCGTCGAGCTGCCCGAGGGCGTGCAGATCCGTGACGGCGAGATCACCGACTTCCTGCCCGCCGGCGCCCGCTACGTCGGCGTCACCGCCATGGACGACCACGACGCAGAGGTGCCCTCGCGGCCGGAGCTCGACCTGGGCTACGGCAACGCCGTGCTGTGGCGTGTCGCCGCGGACCGCGAACCGGGCGAGCGCGTCAGCTCGCCGAAGGGGACCGTCTTCCACGTCGTGGTCGGTGCCCGTGTGCTCGACGCCCCGAGCAGCAGCGGTGTGCTCGACGCCCCGAGCAGCAGCGCGGTCGACATGCGGCACCAGCTCGAGGTGTCGGGGCTCGACAGCGACGGCGTGCGCCGCACCGGCGCCCGTGTGTCCAGCGCCCATCGTGTGGCCGAACCGCAGCTCACGCTGACCAAGGACGTCGTCGATGCCGCCGAGGGCCATCTGGTCCGGTCCGGGCAGCGTGTGCCGTTCCGCATCGACGTGGCGAACGTCGCCTCGCCGCTCCGTGCAGCAGGCGCCGTGGGGGAGCAGGCACGACTCCGTGACGCCGACATGGCCGAGGAGTCCCCGAACGCCGCCCGGGGCGGGGCACGCGACGACGCCGCCGGTCTCACGCTCTTCGGCGAGACCGAACGCTCGACCCGCCGCACCGCATCCCCGGACCGCACCTCGCAGGTGCGCTCCTCGCAGGACCGCACCGGTCAGCGGCTCTCGACCGGCATGCGGATCAACCGTGTCGCCGCCGGTCAGCCGAACGACGCGCTCGACGTGCTGGTCGTCGACACGCTGCCCGAAGGACTCGGCTGCGCCACGATGACCGCCGAGCCGGCAGTCGCGCTGACGCCTCGCGCCGAGGTGCTCTCCGGCGCGGACGCGTCGCCCACGGCGATCCTGCGCGCCGAGTGCGACGACGCGACCGACACCCTCACCGCGGTGATCGACCGCGTGCCCGCCGGGTACGTCGCGTCGATCACCTACGAGCTCACCGTCGCCGACGATGCCGCTGCCGGCACCGAGTACACCAACCGCGCACGTATCCAGTCCTACGGCGAGCCCTCGGGGCTGTCGCTGCACGAGGCCGGGACCTCGGTCGACGACACCGCCACGGTGTCGCTGCCGCCCGCGACCCTGACCGTCGCGGGCCCCTCCGTCGACGCGGGTGTCGATGCCACCGCCACCATCGGCGAGCGGGTGCCGGTCGCCTACGACCTGACCGTGCCGGCCGGTACGTCGGTGCGTGACGTGGCCGTCGAAGCCGCGATGCCCGCCGGTCTCGTGCTCGTGCCCGACTCCGTCGTGGCCGAGGCGGGCTTCGAGGTCGAACGCGGCGACGCGGACGGCCTGCGACTCGTCGGGAAGTCCTGGACCAACACCGGCGACGACCCGGTCGCCGTGCGGATCTCGTTCGACGTCGTCCTGACCGATGTCGACACCAACAGCGACGGTGCCGTCGTCGAGCTGGACGCCGAGCTCAGCGCCGACGGCCGGGCCTCGACCACCGCGACCAGCGCGATCACCGTCGTCGAACCGGATCTGTCGGTGACGAGCGCGCACACCCCCGACGGCGACGCGCTCGTCGACAGGCTCGTCGGCGGTCGCGTGGTGGACCACGAGGTCGTCGTCGCCAACGCCGAGGGTCGCCCGGCCGCCGCCTCGACCACGGTCGTGGAGTGCGTGCCCGACGGCCTCGGCAACATCGAGATCACTGGCGACCTCGCCGGCCTGGTGCTCGTGACGCCGCCCAGTCCACCGTGCGCGGACGGCACCACCCGCATCGAGTGGGACCTGTCCGGTCTCGTGATCACCGCGGACCAGCCGGCGCGGCTGGGCTACCGCACCACCGTCGCTGCGCCGATGGCTGCGTCGACCCCGCTCGCCACCACCACGACGCTCACCGCGGCGTCGACCGACGGTCCCGACGCCCGCACCTCGTACCGGGCGACCGCGACCGACACGATCCGCATCGCGGGCCCGACGTTGCTCAGCACCGCCGCGTCCCCGACCGTCGTCGCCGGCGGCACCGTCGATCGCTCGATCACGGTCGTGCTGCCCGACGGTCTGACCCTGCACGACGCCACCGTCGTCGACGTGCTGCCGCCCGGCGTCGAGCTGACCGGACAGCGTGGCGCCGAGGGTCCCTTGGGCCGGCACTGCGTCACCGACGGCGTCACACCGCACCTGCTCGACCCCGACGGCGCCCGCTTCGGCTGGTTCCTCGGCGACCTGTCCGC
This sequence comes from Actinomycetes bacterium, assembly GCA_023389745.1. Taxonomy (GTDB): domain Bacteria; phylum Actinomycetota; class Acidimicrobiia; order Acidimicrobiales; family Microtrichaceae; genus JAFAFN01. The sequence goes on along the minus strand of JAEWED010000106.1, from coordinate 16,075 downwards.
GGTCGGTGGCGAGTGCCGCATCGAGCTCGGCGTCACCGCCCGCGACGGCGCCGACTCACGCGCCGGCGACGTGCTGCTCGGCGACGTCGACTTGAACTGGAACGTCAGCGAACGCGACGACGACATCACCGTCGCCGACAGCGCCGGGTTCGACATGACCGTCACCGCCTCGGACGAGGTCACCGTCGTCGAGCCCGAGCTGCGCATCGAGAAGACCTCTGACGACGCCGACGGCGCCGTCGAGGCCGGCCAGCTCGTGCGCTACACGCTCACCGTCACCAACACCGGCACCAGTGCCGCCCACGGCATCGTCGTCACCGACGAGTACCCCGTCGGGCTCGGCGCGCCGAGCGACGCCGGCGGCACCTGCGACGCCGCCGCCACCCCCACCCTCGGTGAGCAGCGGGCGACCTGGACGCTGCACACGTCGGCCGAGGTCGGCGCGACTGGTCTGGCAGCGGGGGAGTCCTGCACGATCACCTACGCCCAGCAGGTCGATGCCGCGACGTCGGGCTCGTTCGCGGATGGCGACACGCTCGAGAACGACGCGACGATCACCGAGTACTTCGCAGTGCCCGGCGGCGCCGATGACTCCGGCGGCTCCCGAGACGGCGCCGCCCGCGGCTACGACTCGGAGTCGGCGAGCCACTCGGTCACGACCCACCTGGCCCGCCTCGGCATCGACAAGGCGACCGCGTCGGGCGACGAGGTGTCCGACGCCGACCTCGGCTCGCCCGTCGGCTGGGAGCTCGTCGTCACCAACGACGGCCGCGGCACCGCCTTCGGCATCGACGTCACCGACTCGCTGCCCGTGAACTGGACCTTCGACGAGGGCTCGGTCGGCATCCTCGGTTCCGACGGCAGCGGCTGCGTGCCCGACGCCGCGCAGAGCTCGCCCGTGGTCGTCACCGACGCCGTCGAGGGCGGTCTCGCCCAGCGCATCGAGTGGCAGGACCTGTGCGACCTCGGCCCACGATCCGCGGTCACGCTGACCTTCACCGCCACCCCCGGTCCCGCCAGCGCCGACACCCCGGGACTGGTCGACGCCGACGGCGAACCCGTGCTGCACCCGAACACCGCGACCGTCGACGGTGCGGATGCCGGCAGCACCCCGCTCGAGGGTGACCGTGACGATGCCGCGGCCCGCCTGCGGACCGCAGACCTGGCCGTGCGGTTGTCCCACTCCGGCGGCTTCGTCGTCGGCGCCGAGGGCACCTACCACCTCGACGTCGTCAACCGCGGCGCCGACGCGGCCAGCGGGCCGATCGTCGCCGAGACCCGACTGCCCGCCGGGGTCACCGCGACCTCGGCGCTCGGCGACGGCTGGCGCTGCAGCCTGCCCGACGGCGGCGCGACCGTGCGCTGCGAGGCCGACGGCCCGCTGCCCGCGTCGATCAGCCTGGCCCGCGTGGTCATCGGCGTCGACGTGACCACTGCGGCGATCACCGCCGAGGGCACGGTGCGTGCCGACGCGACCGTGTCGTCCGCGACCCCCGACCCCGACGCCTCGAACGACGCCGCCGTGGCCGAGACGACGGTCACCCGCGTCTCGGACCTGCTGGTCACCGCGACGGCGGACCTCGCGACCCCGCTGGCGCCGGGCGCGGTCGTCGCCCACCGCCTCGAGGTCACCAACGCCGGACCGTCGCCCGCCGACGGTCCGATCCAGGTCGTCGACGATCTGCCCGACGGGCTGCGGCTGGTCTCGGTCAGCGGCACCGGTTGGGACTGCGCCGCCAGCACCGTGCCGGCGTCCGCGGCGACGGGCAGCACGTCGTTCTCGGGCACCGCCCCGACCGACCACAACGGCCGCGTGGTGTGCACCCGCGACGGCGCCGACGCGCCCGCCGGATCGACCTACGACCCGATCGACCTCGTGAGCACCTTCGATCCCGCAGCCCGCGCCGCGGGCTCGATCGCACCAGCGCCCCGAGTCGGCGCACTCGACCGCGCCGCCGAGGGCGACTCCGGCACCGACGCCGACGCCCCGGTCGAGGGTGCCCGACTCGCGGTCACCAAGGACGACGGCGGCGCCGTCTTCACCGCCGGCCAGCACGACGCCCGCTACTACATCACGGTCTCGAACCCCGGCACGGCCGCCGAGCAGGGTCCCGTCGAGGTCACCGACCGCATCGACGAGCACCTGCAGCTCGTGCGGGTCGACGCGCCCGGCTGGGACTGCGAGACCGAGGCGGGCACCGGCTTCGGTGACGGCGAGCGGGGCGGTTTCCGATGCGTGTGGAACGGCGAGATCGCCGTAGGGCGCTCGCTCGGCTTGATCACCGTCGTCGTCCGGGTCGACCCCGCCGCGGTGTCCGACCCCCGACCCGGCACCGAGAACCTGGTGCACAACCGGGTCGCGGTCGTCGGCGGGACCGACACCGACGAACGCACCGATGCCGTCGAGACCCCCGTGGTGCCCTCGGCGTCGCTCACCGTCGACGTCGCCCACGACACCGCCACCGACCCCTGGACCGTCGGCAGCACCCAGCGGCTGACCCTGTCGGTCGCCAACGACGGACCGTCGGCTGAGTACGGCCCGGTCGTCGTCGACCAGGTCCTGCCCGCAGGCTTCGGTCACGTCGACGCCGCCGGTGACGGCTGGGACTGCGAGCTGCGCGAGGGCGCCGGCCGCGGTGCCAACGGCACCGTGCACTGCGTCGCCGGTCGCGACGGCCTCGACGAGCAGGCGCCGCTGCTCGCCGCGGGCGACCGCCTCGCGCCGATCCAGGTCGACGTCCGCGTGCTGCCCGAGGCGGCCCCGGTGCCCCAGTCCGATCCCGACGTCGTCACCAACCGCGTCGCGGTGCGTGCCTCGGTCGAGGGTGCGACCGACCTCGCCGAGCACGTCGGCACCGACTCCGTGCCGATCCGCCCGCTCGCCGACCTTCGGGTCGCCACGAGCGTCGGCGACGAGCCGTTCCAGGTCGGTGGGACCGGGGAGATCGACGTGACCGTCACCAACGACGGTCCGAACGTCTCGGCCGCCCCGATCGCTGTGGACGACACGCTGCCCGACGGCGTCACGTTCGTGTCCGCCGACGGCGACGACTGGACCTGCCGTGCGCCCCAGGGTGATGGTCCGGTCCGCTGCGAGTACGCCCGGACGCTCGGCCCCGACGAGTCCACCACCGTGACGCTGACCGTCGCGGTCGACGGCGCTGCGTGGGAGCTCCAGCAGACGGCGGCCGAGGCGCTGCGCAACACCGTCGAGGTGTCGGCCGCGACGGTCGACCCCTCCGAGGGCAACGACACCGCCAGCGTCGAGCTGCACGTCGTGCCCCTGGTCGACCTGGCCGTCGAGAAGACCCACGACGGCGACTTCTCGGTGGGTGCGACCGGCGACTTCGACGTCGTGGTCCGCAACCTCGGCCCGAACCGCCACGAGGGTCGTGTGACCGTGACCGACTCGCTGCCCGACGGACTGGTGTTCATGGGTGCCTCGGGCGACGGCTGGACGTGTGAACCCGACGAGGCACGCACGGTCATCGCCTGTGTCAGCGACACCCCGGTCGACCCTGGTGCGGCGATGCCGTCGATCACCCTGGTCGTCGACGTCGACCCCGCCGCCGAGGGTGGCGTGACCAACACGGTGACCGTGTCGACCGAGCTCGCCGATGCGGACCGCTCGAACGACGCTGCCGAGGACCCGGTGCGGATCGTGCCGCTGTCGAACCTGGAGCTGACCGCCAGCCTGCAGGGTGAGCTGACCGTGGGCGAGACGGCGGTGTGGGCGCTCGAGCTGAGCAACGCCGGTCCGTCGGCCGCCGAGGACCCCGTGGTGTCGACGAAGATCCCCGAGCAATTGATCGACGTCACCGCCAGCGGCGACGGCTTCGCCTGCGTCGACCTGGGCGGCGACCTGGCCTGCCGGCGAACGTCGCCGCTGCCCGCCGGAGCCACCGCTCGGATCATGGTCACCGGCCAGGTCGCCGACGGTGGCGGCGAGCAGGTCACGAACGTCGCGGTCGCGTCGACCGAGACCGCCGAGCTGAACGCCCACGACAACCAGGCGTCGGTGACCAGCACGATCGTCGAGCCCGAACCGGGTGCGGTGGTCGGCTCGCTGGCGGCCGAGGTCGACGACGACGAGCCGTTGCCGGCCCGTCTGGCGCTCACCGGGCTGACGGTGCTCGGCCTGCTCGCCGCTGCGGGTGCGCTGCTCTTCGGAGGGTTCATGCTCACCGGATTCACCCGTCGTCGCCACGTCGGAAGCGGCCGGTAGGGTCGGTCGTGATGCCGGATCGGGGAGGACCCACCATGTCGAACAGCAGTCGGTCGAGCACTGCACGCACGGGACGCCGGATCGCCGCCAGCGCAGCGGTCGTGCTGCTCGGCGTCGCTGGGGCCTGCAGCTCCGAGGATCGTGACGCCCTGGTGGACGACGCCAAGCAGTCGGCGTCGAGCGCGGTCGAGCAGACCACCGACGACGCGAAGAAGGCGATCGACGACGCCACGGCGGAACTGAAGCAGTCGGGTCAGGACCTGGCGTCGGACCTGTCGGGTGTCGACCCGGCGATCGCGGACGAGTTCTCGGACCTTCGCGCCAAAGCCGATGACGTCGCCAAGGACGTCGCTGCCGAGGGGGACAAGATCACGCCCGAGACCAAGCAGGCGTTCACCGACCTCCGCTCCGGTGTCGACGAGCTCGACCAGAAGATCGACGCCGCAGGGGACGAGATCTCCTCGGCCGCTGCGGCCGCCTGGGAGGCGTTCCGCTCGTCGGTCGAGCAGATCGGCCAGCAGGTCGGCTTCGAGCGCTGATCGCAGTGAACTGCTGCCAGCGACGGGCGAGGGCGACATGGTGACCGGCCGTCTGCGTTGGGTGCGCTCGAGGATCGGGCCCAAGCCCGGCAAGGGTGCCGTGCAGGCACTCCTGATCGACCCGAGCGACTTGCCGGGCACGGACTGGCGACAGATCGATGCCCGCACCTGGCGGACCGGTTCGAACTCTTAGTCGCCGTGGGCGGAGCGGGCACGGGCGATGCGCTCGGTGAGGTGCTCGCCACGAGAGGATTCGAGCCGGCCCCGCCGCCCGGAGCGACCGGGACTTGGGGGACCGAGTCCGATGTCGTGCTCGACGGTCGCCCGGTCCGGGCCGTGGTCGTCGTGGCATCCGTCGGCGCCACTCTGTTCGCGCTGTCGTGGTCCGCGGCGGCGGACGACTCCGCCTGGCCCGCGCTGGACTCGGTGCTCGCGGCCCAGGCCACCCGACTGGCGACGGGCTCGCCACCGCAGGCGCCCGACTGATCCGTCCGGGCTGATCAGACGGTGAGGTACCAGCTGCCGCCGAGTGGGCGCAATGACGTGGCGCCGTCCCATCGCTCTGCGTCCGCAGGGTCGGGCAGGTACACGAACCCGTTGGCCGCGGGGTGGCCGCCCGTGACGATCATCGACCCGCCGGGAACGGACTCCACGTCGAGGTGCCCGTAGCGCAGGAACCCTGGTGCCGTGTGCGCCTCGGACGACGGTCGGGCGCCTGTAGCGAGCGCGGTCAGCTCGTCGCGGTTCGCGGCGAACCTGGCGCGCACGCTCACGTCGGCCCGCGTGCCGAGCACCGCGAGCGCCAGGACCACCGCCACGACCACCGCGGGCCACGGTGTCCGCCGTGGTGGATCGGAGCGCCGAGCGAACAGCCAGGCGACCGACGTCCAGAGCACGGTCGTCGCTGCGACGAAGAAGAGCACCACGAACGGCGCCAGCAGCAGCACGTGGGTGCCGGGTGTGCTGACCAGCCAGAACCACAGAACCGTCGCACCGACGACGAACCCGGCACCGCCCCACGCCCACGCCATCGGCTCCAGCCATGCCGGCGGACGCGTGGCCGCCCGCTGCGACGACGTCGTCGGCTGCACGCTGAACGTGGTCATCCCCGCCCCTCCCCGAGTGGACGATCCCGACCACCCTACGCCGGGCAACGACCGGTTCAGGTTCCGGCCCGGAGCTCGGGGTCGGGGCGAGCTGATCAACGCTCACACAATCAGCCCGCGGGGCGCTCCCGCAGGAGCGCGAGCGCCGGTGAGCGCAAGTATCGGATGCACTCCCGCGCCGACTTGGAACGAATACGAGCGGTCGACCCACCCGCGTTTCGTTGCAACTCGGCTTCAGGACACCCCCCCAGCGGACCAGGTGCCGAGGAATCGACACGCTCGCACTCCTGCGGAAGTGTCAGCGGCAGCGGCAGCAGCACCCCACGGATCGGCTCGCGCTGACGCTCGACGCTTCCGCGGAAGGCCCGCTCGGGCTGACGAGTTCCCCGCCGGCGATCGGGGTGCAGGCGCCACTGGTGGTGACGCTGCTGCAACCCGATCGCCGGTGCACCCCAACTGGGCGGCTGCTCCATGACCCCCGAGGGGAGCGGAGAGCCGCCGCCGTCGATCAGTCCTCTTCCCTGCGGCGACGGCTCACGAAGAACAGCACCATGCCGGTCGCCAGGAGTGCGGCGCCGAAGCCGCCGAAGAGCAGGCTGCCGCCGGTGAAGGGCAGTCGGTCGATCAGCTTCTGGATGCCGCCGACCTGGGTGTCGTCCGCCGGCTTCGGCGGTGCCGGCGCGGGGTCGACCGAGTTGCCGCCGACCTCGCTGATCGGCGAGGTGACCGTGCTCTGGTTGTTCGACGGGTCCCGGTCCGGCTGGTCGCCGCCGACGATGCCGGTGTTGACCACCGTCTCGCTGCCCGAGGCGACCACGTCGACGACGATCTCGACCGGCGCCAGGTCTTCACCGGCTCGCAGCGAGCTCGTCGCGGTGCACCGCACGTCGTTGCCCGCCGTCGTGCAGTCCCAGCCCTTGCCGCTGGCCGAGACCAGCTGCAACCCGACCGGCACCGAGTCCGTCACCACGATCGAGGTGGCGGTCGCCGGCCCGTGGTTGGTCACCACGAGCTCGTAGGTGCCGCGTCGGCCGGTGACCAGGTCACCGAGCTGGCGCTTGGTGATCGCCAGGTCGACCGAGGGGTCGGGGGTGTCCACGACCTCGTCGTCGGTGACCGGGTCGGTCTGTTCGGAGTCGACGACCGCGACGTTGCGGTAGCTGCCCGCATCGAAGTCGCCCTGGGTGACCAGGTGCGTCGCGGTGCAGGTGATCGTGGCGCCGGGTGCGAGGCGGGTCGGCACGGTCGGCTCACAACCGGTCAGCTCGGCGTCGTCGTTGACCTCGGCGACGGTCACGCCGGTGAGCGTGGTCGTGCCCGAGTTCGTGGCGACCACCCGGAAGGTGATCGGGTCGCCGAGTGCGTACGGGCCCTCGGACGTCGCGGTCTTGGTGATCTCCAGGCCGCGTTCGGCGTCGATCTCGACCGTCGCCGAATCGTCGACCGGCTCGGTCTGCTCCGAGTCGGCCGTCGCGCTGTTCTCGTGCTCGCCGGCGTCGACGTCGTCCTGGGTCACCACGTGGGTGGCCTCGCACGAGAGCGCCGCGCCGGGGGCCAGCGTGGCGGGCAGCTCGGCGTCGCACTCGCCGAGCTCGGCGCCGTCGGACTCGGTGATCGACACGCCGCTCAGGGTCACGTTGCCGTCGTTGGTGGCGACGAGCGAGTAGGTGACGGTGTCGCCGAGGGCGTACGGGCCCTCGCTGGTGACGGTCTTCTCCAGCGTCAGCTCGGGCGACTGGTCGAAGGTGACCTCGGCGTCGTCGGTGACCTGCTCGGTCTGCTCGCTGTCGGCCCCGGCGGTGTTCGTGTACGAGCCGGCGTCGACGTCGGCCTGGGTGACGACGTGGGTCGCCGAGCAGGTGATGGTCGCCTCGGGTGCCAGCGTCGCAGGCAGCGTCGGTTCGCACTCGCCGAGCGAGGCGTCGTCGGTCAGCTCCGCGACGGTCACGTCGGTGAGCGTGGTGTTGCCGAGGTTGGTCACGACGATCTCGAACTCGACGGTGTCGTCGACCTCGAACGGGCCGTCGCCCTTCACCGACTTCTCGATGCCGAGCTCAGCGTTCCGGTACACGGTCACCTCGGCGTCCGCGTCGACCGGGTCGGTCTGCAACGAGTCCGCCGTCGCGGTGTTGGTGTGCGCGCCGGCGTCGACGTCGCGCTGGGTGACCTCGTAGCGGGCCTCGCAGACCAGCTGGTCACCCGGTTCCAGGGTGGCGGTGTCGCCGGTCGGCTCGCAGTCGCCCAAGTCCGCGCCGTTCGACTCGGTGATCGACACGTCGGTGAGCGTGGTGTTGCCGCCGTTGGTGGCGACGAGGGAGTAGGTGACCAGGTCGCCGCGGTCGTACGGGCCGGAGCTGGTGACGGTCTTGGTGAGCTCGAGCACCGGGTTGCGGTACACGGTCACGTCGGCCTCGGCCTCGACTGGGTCGGTCTGCTCGGAGTCCGCGCTCGCGGTGTTCGTGTGCGTTCCCGCGTTCACGTCGCGTTGGGTGACGACGTGGGTCGCGGTGCAGGTGAGCGCCTCGCCCGGGTCGAGCGACACGCCGCCGTCTTCTCCCTCGCGTTCGGGGGCAGGGGTGCAGTCGCCCAGCTCGGCACCCTCGGACTCGATGATGCGCACGTCGTCGAGGGTGACGGTGCCGCGGTTGGTGGCGACGAGGGAGTACGTGACGGTGTCGCCGAGCTCGTAGGGGCCGTCGTTGGTGACGGTCTTGACCAGCTCCAGCAGGGGAGTGCGGCCGAACGGCGTCACGACGGTGCTCTCGACCCGGTCGGTCTGCTCGGAGTCCGCGGTCGCGGTGTTCGAGAAGGTGCCTCGGTTGACGTCGGACTGGGTGACCAGGTGACGTGCGGTGCAGGTGATGGTGTCGCCGACGGCGAGCGTCCCGACCGGTGCGGCGGGGGAGCAGGCGGCGGGGTCGAACCCGTCGGCGTCGTCGTCGGTGACGACCACGTCGGTCAGGGTCGTGTTGCCGCCGTTGGTGACGAGGATCGAGTACTCGATCGTGTCGCCGCGCACGAACGGACCGTCACCGACGACCGTCTTGGTGATGTCGAGCTGCGGGTTCCGGTACACGGTCACCGTGGCCTCGGCGTCGACCGGGTCGGTCTGCTGCGAGTCCGCGGTGGCGGTGTTGGTGTGGGTGCCGGCGTCGACGTCGGACTGCTCGACGACGTAGCTCGCGTCGCAGGTCAGCGACGCACCGGGCGCCAGGCTGACGGCGTCGCCGGTCGGCTCGCAGTCGCCGAGCACGGCGCCGTTCGACTCGGTGATCGACACGTCGTCGAGCGTGACGTTGCCACCGTTGGTCGCGACGAGCTCGAAGGTGACGGTGTCGCCGAGCTCGTAGGGCCCGTCGCTCGTCACCGTCTTGGTCAGATCCAGACGTGGACGCTGGTCGAGTCGCACGGTGTCGTCGCCGGTGGACGGCGGTGTCTGGTCGCTGTCGCCCTGTGCGACGTTGGTGAACGAACCGGTGTCGAGGTCGGCCTGTGTCAGCTCGTGCACGGCATCGCAGACGACGCGCTCACCCGGAGCGAGCTCGGCGGGTGTCGTCGGCGTGCAGGCGATCAGCTGGGCGCCGTCGGTGAGCTCGGTGACGGTCACGCCGATCAGGGTGACGGTGCCCGAGTTACGGGCGACGATCTCGAAGGTCAGGTCGTCGCCGACCTCGTAGGGGCCCTCGGAGGTCACGCGCTTGGTGACCGAGAGCTCCGGGTCCTGCTCGACGGGCACGGTGGCGTCCGCTCCGACCTTCGGCGTCTCGGTCGAGCGGGCGGTGGCGGTGTTGGTGTGCGTGCCGGCGTCGACGTCGGACTGCGCGACCTCGTAGGTCGCTGCGCAGGTCATCGACGCGCCCGGTGCGAGGCTGACGCTCGTGTCGTCGGCCTGGGACGGCGTGCAGTCACCCAGCGTCGCGCCCTCGGACTCGTCGACGACCACGTGGTGGAGCGTCACGTTGCCGCGGTTGGTGGCGACGAGGGAGTAGGTGACGGTGTCGCCGAGCTCGTAGGGCCCGTCGCTCGTGACGGTCTTGGTCAGCTCGAGCACGGGGCGCTGGTCGATCGGCACGTCGACGTCGCCGTCGTCGGGGTCGGTCTGGTCGGCGTCACCGCGGGCGGTGTTGGCGTAGTGGCCCGCGTCGAGGTCGGACTGGTCGACGACGTGGGTCGCCGAGCAGGTCAGCGATGCACCGACCAGCAGCGTGGCGGGCAGCGGGGTGCTGCACTCGCCGAGCAGCGCGTCGTCGACGCGCTCCGCGACGGTCACGCCGGTGAGGGTGGTGGTGCCGGCGTTGCTCACGAGGATCGAGAACGTCATCGTGTCGCCGACCTCGTACGGGCCGTCGCCGACGACCGACTTGGTCACCTCGAGCAACGGGTTCCGGTACACCGACACGTCCGCGTCGGCGTCGACCGGGCCCGTCTCGTCGGAGTCGGCGGTCGCGATGTTCTCGTGCACTCCGGCGTCGACGTCGTTCTGTGTGACGACATGGCTCGCCTCGCAGACGAGCTGCCCTTCCGGAGCCAGCGTCGCCGGCGCTGCCGGGGTGCAGCGGCCGAGCACCGCGCCCTCGGACTCGGTGATCGACACCCCGTGCAGGGTGACGTTCCCGGCGTTCGTCGCGACGAGCGAGTAGGTCACTGTGTCGCCGAGCTCGTACGGGCCGGTGCTGGTCACGGTCTTGGCCAGGCGCAGCAGCGGCGTCGGGGTGAACAGCACGACCTCGTCGTCGCTCGCGTCGGGGGTCTCACCGGAGGTCGTCGTCGCGACGTTCGTGAACGAGCCGGCGTCGACGTCACCCTGGGTGACCTCGTGCTCGGCGGTGCAGGTGATGCGTCCGCCGGGTGGGAGCGTCGCGGCGGGCACGTCGCGGTCGCAGTCGCGAGCGGCGTCGAAGCCATCCGCGTTCGGGTCCGCGACGGTCACGTCGGTCAGGGTGACCGTGCCGGAGTTGGTGACGACGATCGAGTAGTGGATCGTGTCGCCGCGCTCGTAGCCGTCCTCGGGCGGAGCGGGGTCGGTCGCGATGGACTTCACGATCTCGAGGCGCGGGTCCTGGTGCACGACGACGTCGGCGCGGGCGTCGACCGGTGCGGTCTCGTCGGAGTCGGCGGTCGCGGTGTTCTCGTGGCGGCCGGCGTCGACGTCGCGTTGCGTGACCTCGTAGCTGGCCTCGCAGCGCAGCGCGGCGCCCGGGGCGATGCTCACTCCGGCCGCACCGGGGTCGCACTCACCGAGCACGGCGCCCTCGGACTCGGTGATCCGCACGTTGTTGAGCGTCGTGTTGCCGTCGTTGGTGGCGACGAGTGCGTACGTGACGAGCGAGCCGAGCACGTAGGGGCCCTCGCTGGTGACGGTCTTGGTCAGCTCCAGGCGGTGGCGCTGGTCGATGTCGACCTCGACCTGGTCCTCGTCGGGTCCGGTCTGGTCGGAGTCACCGCGGGCGACGTTGACGTAGACGCCCTGGTCGATGTCGTCCTGGGTGACGACGTGGCTGGCGCTGCAGCGCAGCTCGGCGCCGGGCGCGAGCTCGGCCGGCTGGGCGGGGACGCACTCGCCGAGGCTCGCGTCGGCGGTCAGCTCCTCGAGCGTCGCACCGGTCAGGGTCGTGTCACCGGAGTTCTCGAGCACCACGTCGAACGTGATCGTGTCGCCCACCTCGTACGGGCCCACCGACGTCACGGTCTTGGTGACCTCGAGCTCGGGGTTCTGTCCGACCTTCACGGTCGCCGAGTCGGTGACGGGCGGGACCTGGTCGCTGCGACCGGTCGCGACGTTGGTGTACTCCGCCGCGTCGACGTCGTCCTGGGTGACGGTGTGGGTCGCCGCGCAGGTGAGTGCCTCGCCGGGGGCGAGGGACGCAGTGATGGCCGGGTCGCACTGACCGAGCTCGGCGTCGAGTCCGGCGTCGCTGATGCGGGCTCCGGTCAGGGTGACGGTGCCGGTGTTGGTCAGGGTGATGTCGTAGTGCACGACGTCGCCGAGCCCATACTCCTCGGGAGCGCTGGACTCCTCGGGGGCCTCGGGATCCTCGGCGACGCGCTTGGTGAGCTCCATCGAGGGGCGCTGGTCGACGGGCACGGTCGCGTCGTCGCTGACGGGTGCGGTCTCGTCGGAATCCGCGGTCGCGGTGTTGCGGTGCGAGCCGGCGTCGACGGCGCGCTGGGTGACCGTCCAGGTCGCCTCGCAGCTGAGTCGCTCGCCGGGGGCGAGGTCGGTCGGTTCGCAGTCGCCGAGGGTGGCGCCGTTCGATTCGGTGATCGTCACGCCGTGCAGCGTGGTGTTGCCGGCGTTGGTGGCGACGAGTGAGTAGGTGACGGTGTCGTCGAGTTCGTAGGGGCCGTCGCTGGTGACGGTCTTGGTCAGCTCCAGGCGAGGGGTGCGGGTGAACGGCGTGGTCACCTCGTCGGTGACGAGCGGGATCTCGGTCGAGCTCGCCACGGCGGTGTTGGTGAACTCGCCGGCGTCGACGTCGCCCTGGGTGACGGTGTGGGTCGCCGAGCATCGGATCGAGTCACCCGGTTCGAGCGACTCGACCGGCGCGACGGGGTCGCAGTCGGTGGCCTGGTCGAAGTCGTCGGCCGCGGGGTCGCTCACCGTGACGTCGGTGAGGGCGACGGCGCCGTCGTTGGTGACGACGAGGTCGTAGGTGAGCTCGTCGCCCGCCTCGAACGGCCCGGTCGAGGTCAGCGTCTTGGTGATGTCGAGCGACGCGAGCGGCACGGTCCAGGTGTCGCCGGTCGGTTCGGTCTGGTCGGAGTCCGCGGTGGCGACGTTGTCGATCCGAGCAGCTGCCACGTCGGCGGCGTGCACGGTGGCCGAGGCACGGCACTCGAGCGTCGCGCCGACCGCGAGCGTGAAGGGCTGCCCGTTGCCCTCGGCGGGGCCGTTGCAGTCGATGCCCGAGGTCGGGATCTTGTTGTCGGTCACGGTCACGCCGGTCAGCGCGATGCCGCCCGGGTTCGAGACCGAGTACGAGTAGTCGATCATGGAGCCGACGACCGAGAACCACGGCTGCTCTGCGGACTTGAGCACCGACAGCCGTGCCACCGGCACCGAGGCCTCGGCGCCGGGTGATTCGGGATCGTCGGGCGAGGTGACGGTCGCGGCGTTGCGCACCGCGTCGATGTCCGCGTCGCCGTCGACGCGGTGGGTGATCGTGAACGTGCGGCTCGCGCCCGCGGCCAGGTCGCCGAGGTCGCACGACGTGCCGTCGGGCTCGCACAGGTCATCCGAGCTCGACACGTAGGTCGTACCGGTCGGCAGCGGATCCTCGACGCGCACGTCGCGGGCGATGCCGGCGCCGGCCGCGTTGGCGACGGTGATCGAGAACGTCGCGGTGCCGGCCGGGATCGTCGAGGTGGTCACCGCGGTCTTGGTGATGCTCAGGTCGGCCTGCTTGCGGGTGTTGGTGATCAGGCAGCGGATCCGGTCACCGTGTGCGGCCTGGACGGTCGCGCCGGGCACGGCGACACCGCCGTTGGTGGAGCACTCGATCGAGGTGTCGTAGTCCGACACGTCGGTGTCGGCGTCGCCGGCGGTCTCGCCGACGGTGTGGGTGCCGACGGGCACGACGACCGCACCGCTGGTGGTGCCGTCACCGCCGCTGGCCACGGTCGGACCGTCGAGGGTCAGCGCGAAGATGCCCGGGTCGTTCGCCGGTGACAACGACTTCACGACCTCGATCGTCGCCTTGCGGCGGTTCGTGTAGGTGCACCTCACCGCGTCGCCGGCGGCGACGAGCACGCTGCCGTCGGTGCCGACGGGCACCACGCCCGAGGCGTTGGTGCACTCGAGGGTGGTGTCGTAGTCCGAGAGCTCGGTCGGGGAGCCGTCCGCGGTCGCCTCGGCCACCAGGTGGGAGCCGGCGGGCAGGCGCACCGCGCCCGTGGTGCCGCCGTTGCCGACCGAGGTGGCACGTGCCTCGCCGTCGATGCGCAGGTCGACCCGGCCGTCGTCGGTCGCTGGCACGAGCGCCTTGACGAGCTCCAGGGTGCCCGAGTCACGCGTGTTGGTCACCGTCACCCGGTTGACGCCCTCGGCGACCGTCACGGTGCCGTCGACCGGCGACGTGGACGACGAGTAGCCGGGTGTCGCGGTCTCGGTGACCGTGCAGGCGGTGCCGGTGGGCAGGCCCGACACGGTGTGCGACGCGCCGGCCTTCAACGTGAGGCGGCGCGGCTCCGGGCCGCAGTCCCACGAGATCGTGAACTCGGCCTCGGGGTCGCCGAGGCTGTCGGCGGGGAAGACCTTGTCGATCACCAGGTCGCCGGTACGGCGGCGGTTCACGAGCTCGGCGGTGTCGGCAGCCTTCGTCGACGCGATGACCACGGGCGCCCCGCCGGCCGGGGTGACCTGCACGAAGTCGGGGTTCGCCTGCTCGGTCACGACGCAGCGCGAGCCGATGGGCACGTTCGGGACCTGGGCGGTCCCGGTGGTCTCCGGGGCGGTGACGGTGATCGACACGGGGCTGCCCGCGACGGCGACGTCGTTGCAGACGACGCTCATGGCGAAGGTGCCCGAGCCGGTGTCGCCCGCCTCGGCGGTCAGGGTCTTGCGGACGGTGAGCGTGCCGACGTCACGCCGGTTCGTGAACGTGGCGACGTTCCCGCTCGCGCCGATCGTGATCGAACGCGGGTTGGTGTTGCCGGTGACCGCGCTGTCGAGCGTCCAGCCGGCCGGGATCGACTCGCTGATGCTGCAGGTGGTGCCGACCGGGATGCCCGGCACGGTCGCGGTGCCGTTCGCCGCGTCCGACGCGGTGATCGAACGGGTGAAGGTGCCGGCGCTGCCGCAGTTCGCGGTGAACGAGAAGGTGCCCGAGACGGGGATCGCGGTCTGCCCGCTGATCGCCTTGGTGATGACCAGGTCCGAGGACTGTCGGGTGTTCGTGAACGCGACCGCCACGTTCGTGCCGGCCTGGGTGGCCACGGCGGGCGGCTGGCCCGAGGTGAGCGTCCAGCCGGCGGGCACGGTCTCGGTCACGGTGCACGACAGGCCGGCGGGCAGCCCGGTGACGGTGATCGATCCGCTGCCGCCGACGGTGGTGACCGATCGGGTCGAGTCGAACGCCGTGCCGGGGCAGCCGACGGCGAACGAGAAGGTGCCGTCGCCACCGATGGTCGACTTGTTGATGGTGAGCCCGCCGGTCTGGCGGGTGTTCGTGAACGTCGCGGTCTTCGTCGCGGCGTCGACGCTCACCGCGACCGCAGCACCCGTCGTCCAGCCGGCGACGGGGGTCTCGGTGACGGTGCACGAGGTGCCGAACGGGATGTCCGACGGGGTCGACACCGTGCCACCGGTGCCGCCGAGCTGCAGCGTCCTCGGGTAGCCGGTCACGCCGGGGCAGGCGACCGAGAAGTTGAACGTGGGCGCGGCGACGGGGTCGCCGGTGACCGGCACGACCGACTTCTGGACGCTGATGCGGCCGAAGAGCCGGGTGTTGGTGAACGTGACCGCCTTGTCGGCGTTCATCGTGACGTTGCCGCCGTTGGTGGTGATGTCGCCGGTGACGCCGACGGTGAAGTTGGGCGAGGTCGTCTCGGTGACCGAGCAGTTCGCGCCCGGCGGCACCGTGATCACCCGGGAGGCGCCGTTGGCGAGCGAGAACGGCGAGCCGGTGACGGGCGAGCCGTTGCACGCGACCGAGAAGTTGAACGACGTCGGGTCACCGGCGGCCGGGTTGACGATGCTCTTCGACACGGTGAGGCGCGGGCCGACGCGGTCGGTGACCTCGTTGGAGTTCTCGCGGATGTCCGACACACCCGACGCGGTGAACGTCGAGGTGGCCTGGTTCGTGACGATCGTGCCCGCGGCGAGCCCCGCGTTCACGGTGACCTTGAACGTCAGGTGCGCGAAGCAGCGCTTGTTCGACGCACAGCTGTTGTTGGAGCCGACCGGGTCGAGCGTGCCGACCGACGCCGTCACCTTGCCCGACGAGAATGTCGCGTTCGACGTGCCGGCCGCCGCGACTGCGGCGGTGTTGCCGGTGCCCCACTTGCCCGAGTTGGCGACGTAGGTCGTACCCGGCGGGATCGCGTCGGACAGGACCGTCGAGCTGAGCACGACGTCACCGGACGCCTTGCCCGTCACCGTGTAGGTGATCTCGTCGCCGGCCTTCACCGCGGGGTTCGGGCTGGTGGCGTTGTCGCGGGCGACCGCAGTGCCGTTGACCGCCTGGTCCTTCTGCATCGCGAGGAGG
>JAEWED010000190.1 GCA_023389745.1 Actinomycetes bacterium | reverse complement strand
GGTCGGTGCTGCGGGGCGTGCGGGCGCCGCCGGCGGCTCGGCGGGGCGAGGCGCCGGGCGTCCGCTCGTCGGCTTGGACGAGATGACCTTCTTCGTGGCGGGCTCCGGCGCGGGCGCCGGCTCCTCGGGGGCGGTCGGCGCCGCCGCAGCGGGCGCTGCGGGCTGCTCGACGGGTGCAGGAGGCTCGGGGGCGGGCGCGGGCGGCTCAGCCGCGGTCGGCTCGGGTTCGGGCGCCTTCTCGGCCGCCTTCTTGGTGCCCTTCTTCGCAGGCTCTTCGGGCTGCTGGTCACGGACCAGCCCCTCGCGCTGCGCCTTGCGGCGGACCTGGTCTGCATAGGCACCGTCCAGCGAGGACGAGTGGCTCTTCACGCCGTAGCCCAGCGCGTTGCAGAGGTCGATGCACTCCTTGTTGGTGAGTCCGAGCTCTTTCGCCAGCTCGTACACCCGTAGCTTTGCCAAAACGTTCCGTTCGTTCCTTGGTGGCCGGTCAACCGCCACCACTCATGACCGTTGCGCCCCCGGTACCCCGGGCGCGACGGGCGCCGGGCTCCACCGGCAGTCATACATCTTCGCACGGATCGCGACGTCGTACGAACCGCCTTCGGTGCAGTGGACGAGCGTCACACCCTGGCGTTCACACGCAGCCGGTCACACCGCGGGCGACCCTCCCCCGGTGGGCTCCGCCGTGCCCGGGGGCACACCGAGCACGGCCCGCCGGACGGCGTCCGCGTCGAGCGCGGACCGATCGATGCGAAGTGCGCGGGCGAGGCCCCCCTTGGCGAGCGCCGCGTCGACGCACGCCGGGTCGCCGCAGAGCCACGCTCCCCGCCCCGGCCGGCCCTTCCCGGCGACGACCCCTTCGGGGCCGACGGCGAGACGGACCAGGTCGGACGGAGCGGCGATGCGTCGGCAGCCGACGCAGGTGCGCTGGGGGCCCTCAGGCCTCCGTGGCGGTGTCATCGTCGGCGGCCGACCCGGCGTCGCCGTCGGCTGCGTCAGTTGCATCAGCTGCGTCTGGGTCAGCTGCGTCGGCGACTTCGGCGAGCTCGGCCTCTTCCTCGTCGACCTCTGCGGTGGCGATGACGTCCTCGACCTCGTCGATGGCCTCGGCGACGTCCTCGGCGAGGGCCTCGGTCACGATCTCCTCGACCTCGACGGCCCCGGCCTCGGCCTGGGCGGCCTCCCACTGCTCGAGCGTCATCGCCGGCGAGCCGTCGGTGGGCTGCCAGAGCTGCTCACCCGTCGCGGGATCCACGATCCACTGGCCCTCGGCGTAGGCGTCGGTGCCGTAGGTGCGCTCGTAGGCCTCCTGCTCGGCGATCTCGGTCTCGCTGCGGATGTCGATCCGCAGACCCGTGAGCCGGGTGGCGAGGCGGGCGTTCTGGCCCTCCTTGCCGATCGCGAGCGAGAGCTGGAAGTCCGGCACGATGACCTCGGCGACGCGGGTCTCGTAGTTGATCCGCACCTCCTTGACCTTCGCCGGCTGCAGCGCCTTCATCACGAAGTCGTTCTGGTCGTCCGAGAACGGCACGATGTCGATCTTCTCGCCGCGCAGCTCGTTGACCACCATGCGGACACGGGCGCCACGGGCGCCCACGCACGAGCCGACCGGGTCGACGTTCGGGTCGTTCGACCACACGGCGATCTTGGTGCGCTGACCTGGTTCACGGGCGCAGGCCTTGATCTCGACGACGCCGTCGGCGATCTCGGGGACCTCGAGCTCGAACAGGCGCCGGATCAGACCCGGGTGGGTCCGGGAGACGACGATCTGCGGGCCCTTGGCGGTGCGGCGGACCTCGACGATGTAGGCCTTGACGCGCTCCCCCGGCTCGGGGCGCTCGTAGGAGACCTGCTCGGACTGCGGGAGCAGCGCCTCGACACGGCCCAGGTCGAGCAGCGTGTAGCGGGTGTCGGACTGCTGGATGATGCCGGTGACGATGTCGCCCTCTCGACCCGCGTACTCCTCGTACTTCAGCTCGCGCTCGGCCTCGCGGATGCGCTGGGTCATGACCTGGCGGGTCGTCTGCGCGGCGATGCGGCCGAAGTCGTCAGGGGTGACGTCGAGCTCGGGACCGACCGGCTCACCCTCTTCGTCGAGGTCCTGGGCGAAGACGCGGATCTCACCGGTCTCGGTGTCGATGTTGACCCACGCGAACTCCTTCGCGTCGGGCTGCTTCTTGTAGGCGGCCTCGAGCGCCTCGGCGAGCGCCGAGAACAGCGTGTCGACGGTGATCCCGCGGTCGGCTGCGAGCTCCTGCAGCGCCTGCATCATCTCCGGGTTCATGGCGTGGCCTCACTGTCGTTCGGTTTCGTGGGGTTCGGGCTCTTGGAGCCCTTCGACTGCTTGCCGGGCTTCGGGGCCGGCGTCCAGTCGTAGACGGTGTGCGCCCGGTCGATGTCGTCGATCGACACGGTGCGGGTCGAGCCGTCGTCCAGATCGATCGTGACCGATCCGTCCTCGACGGCGCTCAGGCGACCCTCGGCCCGACGGTCGCCCTCGACACCCGCGCGGGTCTTGATCTTGACGTCCTCGCCGACGGCGCCCTGGAAGTGCTCGATCGTGCGCAGCTGCCGCTCGATGCCCGGGCTCGACACCTCGAGGGTGTAGGCGTTGGGCACGACGTCGGCCTCGTCGAGGGCCGCCGAGATCACTCGGGTCGCACGGGTGATGGCCTCGACGTCGATGCCGCCCGGCCGATCCAGCGTCACACGGAGGCTGCCACCGATGTGGTCGACGTCGTAGAGCTCGACGTCGAGGTCCGCGAGCAACGGGACGATCACTTCCCGGACCCTGTCGACGGTCACACTCACGGTTCACCTCCTGCTCGCTCTGGATCATCCCGACGGCACGTGCCGAGGGGCGTGTACGGCCGCCGACGGGCGTCGACGGACCACTTGACCCGGCTCCATAGAAAAGGCGTGGGCAATGCCCACGCCCTCCGGAGAACCGGAACGGGGATCACTCTAGCCGATGACGGTGCGGACCGTGTCGGAAGGGTGACGCAGCGATGAACGCCTCAGTAGGACCGGGCGACGAGCGCGACCGCGTCGGGATCGTCGTCGGTGGCCGGCAGGTCGCCGTCGGGTGTCTGCAGGCAGCGCACCGTCACCGCGTCGCGACCCAGGCGCTCGATGCCGTCGTCACCCAGCGCCGACCAGGCGATCCGGGCGAACCCGGTCGCTGCCGCCTCGAGGGCCTCGTCGACCGTGGCGCAGTCGACCGTGCGGGCGTCGCGCTCGGCCAGCGCCGTCGAGGCCATCAGCGTCTGGATCTCCTCGAGAAGGCCCGGCAGCGTGGCCGGCAACGCGGCCAGGTCGGTCGGCGCCTTGTCGCCGGTGTCGCGGCGGGCGAGCACCACCCGTCCCTCGGCCAGGTCCCGGGGGCCCAGCTCGATGCGGACCGGCACGCCCTTCAGCTCCCAGTCGGTGGCGCGTCGGCCGAACGCCGTGGCCACCTGGGCGTCGAGGCGCACGCGCACCCCGGCATCGGTGAGCTCCTGCACCAGTCGCCGAGCGGCGTCGGTGACCGAGCCGTCGTCGTCGTCCTTGACCACCATCACCACCGCCTGGACCGCCGCCAGGCGGGGTGGCACCCGCAGGCCGCGGT
Organism: Actinomycetes bacterium; assembly: GCA_023389745.1. Lineage (GTDB taxonomy): Bacteria > Actinomycetota > Acidimicrobiia > Acidimicrobiales > Microtrichaceae > JAFAFN01. The sequence goes on along the minus strand of JAEWED010000190.1, from coordinate 5,715 downwards.
CGTCGCCGTGGGCCATGATCAGGCCGCCCATCATGCGGGTCGACACACCCCACGACGTGGTCCAGCACAGCTGGCGGGTGCCGTGTTCGTCCTGGAAGCCGATGTCGAAGGCGCGAGCGAAGTTCTGGCCGAGCTCGTGGCTCGTGCCCATCTGCAGCGCCTTGCCGTCGCCCATCATCGCCTCGCAGGTGATCGTGTTGATCGCCCCGGCGAAGCGCTCCTGGGGGATCTTGCGACCGATGAACACGGGGATGCCGAGCACCTCGACCATGAAGTCCCGGTACACGTCACGCAGGATCTGCGCCGCATAGGCCCGGCCGTCGGCCTCGGTGGCGTGTGCGCAGTGGCCCTCCTGCCAGAGGAACTCGCTGGTCCGCAGGAACACGCGCGGCCGCAGCTCCCAGCGCACCACGTTCGCCCACTGGTTCAACAGCAGCGGCAGGTCGCGGTGCGACTGGATCCACTTCGACATGTACTCGCCGATGACGGTCTCGGACGTGGGGCGAACGACGACGGGCTCCTCGAGCTCCTTGCCGCCGCCGTGGGTCACGACCGCCAGCTCAGGACTGAAGCCCTCGACGTGCTCGGCCTCGCGCGACAGGTACGACTCGGGGATGAACAGCGGGAAGTAGGCGTTCTCGGCGCCCGCGGCCTTGATGCGGGCGTCGACCTCGGCGACCATCCGCTCCCAGATCGCATACGCGTAGGGCCGGATCACCATGGTCCCGCGCACCGGCCCGCTCTCGGCGAGCTCCGCCTTGTTGAGCACGTCCTGGTACCAGCGAGGGAAGTCCTCGGCGCGGGGGGTGAGAATCGGAGCCTTGGCCATGGCGGGCGATCGTACCGGTGACCGGCAGTGGCACCGATATCGTTTCGTCCATGGCTCGACGCTCCCGACCCATCCGGACCCTCGGCGCAGTGGTGCTCGGTCTCGGCATGGCAGGGCTCGCCGGCGGTGCGGCCGTGCGGGTGACCGGCCGCCGACTCCGGGGGCGCACCGACCCCGAGCTCGACTCGCTGCTCGAGGTGCCCGACGACGTCGTGCACCACCACCTGCGCTCGAACGACGGCGGCACCATCCACGTCGTGGAGCACGGCTCGGGTCGCCCGGTGGTGCTGCTGCACGGCGTGACCCTGCAGTGGTGGGTCTGGTCGGCGCTGTTCCGGCTGCTCGAGGACCGCTACCGGGTGCTCGCCTGGGACATGCGGGGGCACGGCGACTCGATCGCAGGCAGCGACGGCGTCACCCTCGAGGCGGTCGCGGACGACCTGGCGGTCGTGCTCGAGTCGCTCGACCTCGACGACGCGCTCGTGGTCGGCCACTCGATGGGCGGCATGGCGCTCGCCCGCTTCTGTGCGGATCACCACGACGTGCTGCGCGAACGGGTCGGCGGCCTGATGTTCCTGGCCACCAGCGCTGCGTCGATGGCGCTGCCCGCACTCGCCGGCGGCGCGGTCGGTGCGGCGAACCTGGTGGCAGGACTCGCCACCGACGGCAGCCGCATGCGCTACGGGTGGAAGGACACCGACCTGTCCGCGGTGCTGATCCGCCGCGTCTTCGGCCGTGCGGTGACCGGCGTGGCGATCGACGAGGTGCGGCGCATGCTGTCCGAGGTCGACCCACGCACCGCGGCCGAGGCGGGGGCGGCGATCGCCACCCACGACGTCCGCTCGGCGCTCGACCACGTCGACGTGCCGACGCTGGTGGTCGTCGGCACCGACGACCACCTCACCCCGGTCGCCCACGCCCGGATCGTCGCTGACGAGGTCAGGGGCTCACGGTTGCACGTGCTCGACGGCATCGGCCACCAGGTCATGCAGGAGGACCCGGTCGCTCTGGCGGACCTGGTCGACGAGCTCGCCGACCTCTCCCCCGCCTGAGCGCGGGACCCTGCGTCGTCCGCCCGCCTCCGCGAAGGACGTCAGTTGGCGTCGTACTTCTTGTGGATGAGATCCACGCGCTGCTCGCTCGCGTTGGCATCCGCGCCCTGCTCGTCGAGCAGCGCGGCACGGTCCTTCTCGGCCTCTCGCCGGGCCTTCTCGATGTCGACCCGGGCCAACGCGGCATCGGTGCCGTGCTCGGCGATGAACTCGGCCCACTCGACGAGCGTGCCGACCATCTCGTCCTCGGGCACGACGGCGACGTTGACGCCCTTGACGAACAGGTGCCCGCGATGGCGACCCGCCGCGATGCCGAGATCGGCGTCGCGCGCCTCGCCCGGGCCGTTCACGACGCAGCCCATGACCGCGATCTGCAGCGGCAGCTCCTTGTCGGCGAAGGCGTCGCGGGCGTCCTCGGCGACCTTGATCACGTCGACCTCGGCCCGACCGCAGCTGGGACACGCGATCAGGTCGACGTTGGTGCGCTCCCGCAGGCCGTAGGCCTCGAGCAGCACCCTGGCCGCCTTGACCTCTTCGACGGGGTCGGCGGTGAGCGAGTAGCGGATCGTGTCGCCGATGCCCTCGGCGAGCAGCGTCGCGATGCCGGCGGTCGCCTTGATCAACCCGTCGGGCAGCGGACCGGCCTCGGTCACCCCGAGGTGCAGCGGGTGGTCGGTCACCTCGGCGAGCTGCCGGTACGCCTCGATCATCAGCGGCACGTTGGACGCCTTGACCGAGATCTTGATGAGGTCGAAGCCGACCTCGTCGAAGTAGGCGATCTCGGCGAGCGCGGATTCGACCATCGCCTCGGGTGTGACCCGACCGCCGTGGCGCTCGTAGAGCTCGGGGTCGAGCGAGCCACCGTTGACGCCGATGCGGATCGGGATGCCCCGGTCGCGGGCCTCGGAGGCGACGGCCTTGATGTGCTCCGGCTTGCGGATGTTGCCGGGGTTCAGGCGCAGGCCGTGCACCCCGGCCTCCATCGCTGCGAGCGCCATCTTGTACTGGTGGTGGATGTCGGCGACGATCGGCACCGGGCTGCGGGGCACGATGCGGGCCAGCCCCTCGGCGGCCTCCATCTCGTTGCAGGTGCAGCGCACGATGTCGACGCCGGCCATGTCGAGCGCGTAGATCTGCGCCAGCGTGCCCTCGACGTCGGCCGTCTTGGTCGTGGTCATCGACTGGATGCTCACCGGCGCCCCGCCACCGATGGCCACGTCACCGACCTGGATGCGGCGCGTCGAGCGCCTCGGGAAGGTCAGTTCACCAGCGTCCATGTGCTCGATCGTACTGCCCGGACCTGCCCGGCCGGGTCCGCCGCGCTGTGATCCGCGGCCCACCGGGCGCGGATCAGAAGCTGACGCCGCGGGTGAGGTCGACGAACATCGCGAGCACCCCGACGACGGCCAGCACCGCGATCACGCCGTAGGCGGCGGGCAGCATGCGCGAGACGTCGGACAGGTAGCGCTGGGTGCTGCGGCGGCGCAGCTCCTGGGCCTTCTCGTAGCAGGCGATCACGACGTGGCCCCCGTCGAAGGGCAGCAGGGGGAACAGGTTGAAGATGCCGAGGAAGATGTTCAGCTGCGCCATGAACAGGACGAGGTTCGCCACGTTCTGCGACGACAGGTCCGAACCCATCATGGCGATGCCGATGATCGAGATCGGTCGGGTCTCGTCGCCGGTGGGCGTCGACGCCGCCTCGGTCGCGACGTCGGTCGTGTCGCCGCCACCACCGCTGACGGCGTCGCCGACGAACGACAGCAGGTTCGGTGGCCAGAGGAACTTGCCGACGCCGCCGATGGTCATCCACGAGACCTCACCGAAGGTCTCGACCGACGACACGGCGGCCGCGGGGATCGAACGCCGCTCCATCACCCGAGAGGCGCCGACACCCACGAACGCACCCGGTTCGGTCGCCGCGGCCTCACGGCCGAGGTCCACCTCGTGGGTGCGGGTCCCGCCCGACGACGTCGCGGTCTCGAGCGCGACCGTCCCGTCCGACGACGCGGCGGCGCGCTGGACGTCCTCGAGGTCGGTCACGGGCTCGCCGTTGACCGCGAGCAGCGTCGTGCCACCGGCGATCCCGGCCGCGGCGGCGACGCCGTCCGGGATCGGCTCGCCGAGCACCAGCGACGTGCCGTTGTCGATGACGTCGATGTCCTCGCGCACGGTGCCGATCAGCTTCATGCGGGTGGAGAGCTCGACCGGGATGGTGATGGTCTCGCCGTCGCGCACGACCTCGAGCTCGACGGTGCCCGGACCGACTCCTGCGAGCTCTCGGCGGAAGTCCTCGAAGCTGGACAGCTCGACGCCGTCGAACGCGACGATCTCGTCGTCGAGGCGCAACCCGGCGGCCTCGGCGGCGCTGCCCGGGCTGATGTTGCCCACCTGCCAGCGATCGCCGTCGGGTCCGCCGATGAACGCGAACTGCACGAACAGCAGCATTAGGGCGAGCAGGAAGTGCATCGTCGAACCGGCGACCGCGACGCCGAAGCGCTGGTGGAAGCTCTTCTGGCGGTAGGTCCTCGACTCGAGGCTCGGGTCGACCTCTTCCAGGTTCGACATGCCGATGATGCGCACGTAGGCGCCCGCGGGGATGGCCTTGATGCCGTACTCGGTCTCGCCCCGCTGGAACGACCAGATCCGCGGGCCGAACCCGATGAAGAACTCGGTGACGAGCATGCCCGCCCGCTTGGCCATCACGTAGTGGCCGAGCTCGTGCAGGAAGATCATGACGATCAACGCCGCCACGACGATCACCATCGACAGGCCCTTCCACATGCCGAGCAGGACGACGAGGGCGGCCAGGGCACCGAGTCGCAGCGCTCGGCTCAGCGGCGAGCCGATGACCCCGTGCAGGTCGGCCTGCTCCTGTTGGACGTCCGGCACGGACGCGCCGAGCTCGTCGTGTGCCTCGCGCTCGTCGACGTGTCCGGGGGGTTCGAGGCTCATCGTGAGGGCTCCAGGTCGAACGTCGAGGTGTCGAGCAGCTCGTCCGCTGCGCGACGCCCTGCGGCATCCGCGGCGAGCACGGCGTCGAGTGAGGACGCGGCGGTGCCGTCCCAGCGTTGCAGGGCGGCGTCGACGACCGAGGCGATCGCGCTCCAGCCGATGCGCCCGGCGAGGAACGCGTCGACGGCCACCTCGTTCGCCGCCGAGAACCACGCCGGAGCGGTGCCGCCGCTGCGGCCGGCGTCGTAGGCGAGGCCCAGGCACCGGAACGTGTCGAGATCCGGCGGCTCGAACTCGAGCGTCGTCGGGGTGGTCCAGTCCATGCGACCGAACGCGACCGCGCCGCGGTCGGGGTACGACAGTGCGTAGGTGATCGGCAGGCGCATGTCGGGCATGGAGAGCTGGGCGATCGTGGTGCCGTCGGTGAACTCGGCCATGGAGTGCACGATCGACTGCGGGTGCACGACGACGTCGATGTCGTCGTAGCCGACGTCGAAGAGCTCGTGGGCCTCGATCACCTCGAGCCCCTTGTTCATGAGCGTCGAGGAGTCGATCGTGATCTTCGGGCCCATCGACCACGTCGGATGTGCGAGCGCCTGCTCGACGGTGACCGACGACAGCTCGTCAGCGCTGCGGCCCCGGAACGGTCCGCCCGACGCCGTCAGCACGACGCGTGACAGACGCCGGGACCCCTCGCCCGAGCGGAGGCACTGGTGCACGGCGCAGTGCTCGCTGTCGACCGGGACGAGCTCGGCGCCCGGGGTGTCGCGCACCGACCGCACCACGGGTCCCGCGGCGATCAGCGACTCCTTGTTGGCCAGCGCCAGGCGCTTGCCCGCCGAGAGCGCCGACATGGTGACCGGCAACCCGGCGAAGCCGACG
>JAEWED010000065.1 GCA_023389745.1 Actinomycetes bacterium | reverse complement strand
CCTGGTCATCCGTGTCGCCGGAGCCCGGCTGCCGGACCTGCTCGGCTCGCGGCGGGCCTCGAGCATCGCCCTGGGTGTCATCGGCGCGGCCGGGGTGGTGCTCGGTGCCTGGGCAGCGGCCGCGGGTGTGTGGGTCGCGACGGTCGCGCTCGCCCTGGGCATGTCGCTGCTGTTCCCCGCGCTCTTCGCCGCGACCGTCGCCGAGGCGCCAGAGGCCGAGCGCAGCCAGGCGGTCGGGACCTTCTCGTTGTTCTTCGACGCGGCCAGCGGCGTGGCACCGCCGCTGCTCGGCATCGTCGTGGCGCTGGCGTCGTACCGCGCCGCCTTCGCGGTGGCCGGGGTGATCGCGTTGGCGGGCATCGCGTTCGTCATGCGTCGGCCGGAGCCGAGCGCCGTGGCGACACCGTCCACGGAGCTCGGCTGAGCCTCACTGCAGGCAGACAAGCAGGCAGGCAGGGCCGACGAGCCGCCGCTCGGGGGTCACTCCCTCGAGCGGCGAGCCGCACGAAGGGCGAACCAGGCGCAGCACGCCACGGCGCACGCAGTGGGCACCCACAGCCAGCCGAGGGAACCGCCGGCGCCCCGCTGCGTCGGGGCGTCCTCTGCGAGCACCTGTGAGGTCTCCTCACCCAACGACGGCAACGAGCCGTCCTCGGTGCCGTCGGACCCGCGGCCGTCGACGTCGGCGCCGTCGGACCCGCGGCCGTTGGCATCGGCGCTGTCGGAGCCGGAGCCGGCAGCGCCGCCGTCAGCAGCACCGCCGGCGGCAGATCCGTCGGTGCCAGACGGTGCCACGCCGTCACCCGAGGTGTTCGACGAGCCGGCGGAACCGCCCTGGCCGCCCGAGCCGGACACGGTGAGCCACCAGTTCGGCATCGCAGGCGCGGGCGCGAGGTGCTCGGTCGGTGCCTCCGGCGACGGCTCGCTGGTCGTCGGTCCGTGGACGGTGGTGTCCGGCCTCGGGACCGTCGGCCTCGACGACGGTGCGGTGGTGGTCGGCGCAGGTGCCGTGGTGGTCGGCGCGGGCGCCGTGGTGGTCGGCGCCGGCACCGTGGTGGTCGGCACGGTGGTCGTGGGCGCCGGCACCGTGGTGACCTGGATCACCACCGCGATCGGCAGTGCCGAGGTCACGTTGGCGTTGCCGGTCTGCGTCGCCATCAGCATGCAGAGGCCCTCGTCGAGGGCACGGAGCTCGCCGTCGACCAGCGCGCAGGCCGTCCCGTCGCCGATGGCCACATGGAGCTCGGCGGACAGCCCGGCGTTCGAGTCCACCTCGGGGCGCCAGACGCCACCGATCTGGAGCGTGTCGGGGACCTCGCCGGTCCAGCTGAGCGACTGCGTCCGAGGGGTGATGGTCGCAGATGCCGTCGCCGGAACCGTCGCGGTGTAGTTGCCGGCGTCGAGCCCGGTGAGCACGTCGCCGTCGACCTCGAGGCGGACGGTGACGTCGGCTCCGGCGTCGGCCCGGTCGAACGCACCGGAGATCCGGCCGGCGTCGACGTCGACGTCGTCGCCCTCGATCGCACCGGACAGCTCGACGAAGAGCTCCACGTCGGTCGTGCCGTCGTACACCTTCCCCGACGCCGAGACCTCGACGTCGAGCGCACGGGGGGAGATGGTGAGCAGCGCCGTCTCGACACCGCTCCCCTGTCCGTCCACGACCGACGTCACGACCCGATAGGAACCGACCTCGGTCGGCACCTCGGCGCTGACCGGGTAGTCGGTGCCGTCGACGCCTTCGTAGGTGCGCTCGACGTCGATCCCTGCCGGTTGCGTCTCGGTCGAGAGCTCGGGCGCAGTCCCGTCGTAGGCGTGCTCCAGGCCCGTGGTCGCGATCACGACCTGGGTCCGGAAGTCCACCGGTGCGCCGACGGTGACCGCGGCCCCGGCGGAGGCGACCACGCGGGCCTGGTACGGCGTGGACGGATCGAGGCCGTCGACCTCGGCGCGAACCGCGATCGGTTCGGTGTCCGACGCACCGTCGATGGAACCCGGCTCGGGGTCGAACCGGATCGTCGACGGGGTGTCGAAGGCACCGGGCGGTGCGACCTCGACCCAGACATCGGCGTTCGTCGAGTTGGCGTCGACGGTCGCGGTGACGCTCGCGGTGTGTGCGGTGACGTCGGCGACCTCGGCCGCTCCGACGATCGGGGGGTGCACCGACGTCGACGGGCCGACGCCGACGGCACTGATGCTGGCCACGCTGAGGCGATCGCCCGCGGCGAGGCCCCGGAGCGGGAACTCGGCCGAGGTGGCGTCGCCCGCCACGCTGGCGAGGGTGACCGACGTGCCGGTGGACGTCACACGCCGGACCACCGTGCCGGTGATCGCGGCGTCACCGGCCGCCCCCGGCGACCACGTGAGCGTGGCGAGATGACCCGAGGCGTCGGGTCGCAGCGACAGGGTGTCGACGGTCGGCGCCGCCGGCAGGGCGGAGCCCACCATCGCCGACGTCCTCGGGTTGCTGCGGAGGCCCGTACCGGCGATGTTCGTCGCTTCGATGGTGAAGTAGTGGGTGCCGTTCGCCAGCGACGGCACCGTGTAGCTGGTCGCTGTCGTCTGGTACGACGCGAGAATGCTGCCCTCGGACCGTGCGGACCATCGGATCAGGTTGTAGGCGGTGATCGGCGAGCCGTTGTCGTCGACCGGGTCCCAGGTGAGGGTGACGTTGCCGGCGCCGGGCGATGCGAGGAAGCCCTGCACTCCGCCGGGCAGTCCGAAGGGGGTGGCCTGCACCGCGGGCGACGCCGCGCCGCCGCCGACCGCGTTCACCGCACGCATCGTCACCGAGTAGCGATGGCCGTTGTCGAGACCCGTGATGTTCTGGGTCGTCGCCAAGGACGGGAACGGTCGCCATGCACCACCATCGAGCGAGTACTCGTAGCGGGTCACCGGCGACCCGCCGTTCGCTGCGTTGGCGGTGAAGTTGGCCTGGAGGTAGCGGTTGCCCGGCGTCAACGACGTGATCGTGGGCGCACCCGGGGCGGCCAGCGGAGTCGCGGCCACCAGGGTGGACGGCAGACCCGCACCGGCGCCGTTGACGGCGACGACCCGGAAGAAGTACTCGGTGCCGTTCGTCAGACCCGACACGGTGGTCGAGTTGGCCGCGGACACACCGTCGTCGAAGGGCAGGAACGGACCGCTGATCGACGTCGAGTACTGCACGACGTGGTCGCTCACGGGGTCGCCGCCGTCGTCGTCAGGAGCGGTCCAGCTCAGGGCGACGCTGCGGTCGCCCGACTGCGCGATCAGCGAGGTGGGCGACGCCGGCGTGGTCCGGGGGGTCACATCGACCGCTGCCGACGGCGCACTGGTGCCGATGGCGTTGGTGCCACGGAAGCGCACCGAATAGGTGCGTCCGGGGACCAGGCCTCCGATCGTCACGGGCTCGCTGGAGGTGGTCGCCAAGACCCAGTCGCCACCGTCGAGGGAGTACTCGTAGTCGGCGACCGGTTCGCCGCCGTCGTCGACGTCGAGATCGATGACGGCCACGTTGGCGCCCACCGAGACCGAGGCGATGGCGACGGTGGGTGCGGCGAGGGGGGTCACCGCCACACGGGGGGCGCTCGCAGGGCCGGCGCCGACCGCGTTGGTCGAGACGACCGAGAGGTAGACGGTGCGCCCGTTGAGCAGGGACTCGAAGCCGCACGTCGTGGGCACCGCGGCCGTCGCCTCGACGGTGCACGACGCGAGCGCGATGCCTCCGACGGGCTGGTCGTAGAGCGTCGCGATGTGCGAGACGAGGTCGACGCCGCCGTCGTCGGACGGTGCCGACCAGGTCGCGGTCATCGAGCGATCACCACCGGTCCCCACGACCGCCGTGGGCGCCGTGGGCACGGAGCTGGGCGTTCCGGGGACCGGCACCGACGCGATGCTCGCACCGATGTCGTTGACGAGCCGGACCTCGACGACGTGTTCCACGCCGTTGGTCAGGCCGGTGATCTCGAACGGGCTCGAGAGCGAGCCGGTGCCGACCCAGGCCCCGCCGTCGAGGCGGTACTCGGCCGCGGTGATGGCCGCGCCGCCGTCGGAACCGGCGGCGTAGCTGACCGTGAGGCGGCCGTCGCCGGATGCGACGCCGACGTGGCCGGGGGTGTCGGGAGCGCCCAGCGGCGCGACGAGGGTCGAGCGGCTGGCATCGCCCGGGCCCGCAGCGTTGCGGGCACGGATCTGCACGGTGAGGAGCTCGCCGTTCACGAGGACCTCGCCGCCCGAGGTCGAGGTGATCGTCAGCGGCGACGCGATGGTCCCGTCGGTCCGCGTCCGCCAGGTGACGCCGCCGTCGGTGGAGTACTCGTAGGTCGTGACGGGGCTGCCCCCGTCGTCACCCGGCTCGAAGGACACCTGCAGCGTCCGGTCGCCGGCCAGGACAGATCCGAGCACCGGCGCTGCAGGCGCCGTGCGGATCGTCGCCTCGGAGGCGTCGCTGGGGGTGCTCGGACCTCGCCCGTTCACCGCCCGCGCCTCGATCTCGTAGGTCGATGCGTTCTGCAGGCCGGCGATGAGGAACCGCTCCGAGAGCGAGCCGGTGTCGGTCCACGCGCCGCCGTTCAGGCGGTACTCGTAGCGAACGATCTCGGAGCCGCCGTTGGCGGGCAGGTCCAGTTCGACGAGGACCGCGCTGTCGACGGCGGTCGTGCCCAGGATCGAGGGCGCGTCGGGGACCGTCGTCGTGATCCCGTCGGCCACCGCCGAGGCACGGCCGGCGCCGGTCGCGTTCACGGCCCGGAGCTCGACCGGGTACACCTGACCGCCGGCGAGCGGGGTCGAGCCATCCGATGACAGCGTGGTGATGACCAGCGGCGAGCCGGTGCTGCCGCTGTCGCGTCGACGCCAGGTACGACCGGCGTCGGTCGAGTACTCGTAGTCCGTGATCGCCGCGCCGCCGTCGTCGCTCGGTGCGGTGAACACGACGTCGAGCCGACCGTCGACACCCACGATGGTGTCGGCGTCGATCGTCGGCGCGCCGGGGGTGCTCCGCGGCGTGGCGGCCAGGATCGATGACGGCTCACCCGACCCGACGGCGTTCACCGCGCGGATCCTGAGCTGGTGGGGAGTGCCGTTGACGAGCCCTCCGATCGTGATGGGAGAACCGGTCGACGCCGGGACCCGGGCGGTCCAGGTGTCGCCGCCGTCGAGGGAGTACTCGTAGTTGGTGATCGGGCTCCCGCCGTTCGCCGGGGTCTCGAACGAGGCGGTGAGGGATCGGTCACCGGCGGTCACCTCGACCGAGCGGGGCGCGCCGGGAGTGCCCTTGGCGATGACCGTCGAGACGTTCGATGCGGCGCCGTGACCGGCGTCGTTCACCCCGCGCAGGGCGACCTGGTAGGTGCGTCCGCCGGTGAGCCCCGAGATGGTGAGTGGCGAGCTCGGCGAGGCGGGAGAACGGGTCAGCCAGCTGGTGCCGCCGTCGAGGGAGTACTCGTAGTTCGTGACGGGGCTGCCACCGTCGGCGCTGAGGCTGAAGTCGATCTCGACGGCGCCGGTGTCGAGCGCGACCGTGGAGATGGCCGGCGCACCGGGGGTCGACCGAGGGGTGGCCGTCCACGCGGTGGACGGGTCGCTCGCGCCGAGGGCGTTCACGGCGCGGACCTGCCCGGTCCGGGTGACGCCGTTGGTGAGCCCGCCGACACCGAAGGTGGAGCTGGCGGTGCCGGTCGAGACCCACGGGCCGTCGGCACCGAGCCGGTACTCGTAGCGGAGCACCGCGCTCCCGCCGTCGGACGGCTGGTCGACCGCGAGGCGCACTCCGCCGTCGACAGGCTCGACCGAGACGACCTGCGGGGCGCTGGGAAGGGTGGCCGGCACCGCAGCGCTCGGCGTGGTCGGAACACCGGTGCCCGCTGCATTCACCGCAGCGACGCGGAAGTAGTACGTCGTGCCGTTCGTGAGCCCGGAGATCGCTGCGGTGGTGTCCACCGACACGTCGTCGGGCACCACGGTGTAGGGGCCTGACTCCACGGTGGCGCGCTCGATCACGTAGTCCTGGATCGGCGAGCCGTTGCTCGACGCCGGCGCCGACCAGTTGAGCTGCACGCTGGCGTCGCCGGGCTGGGCGATCAGGTTCGAGGGGGTGCTGGGCACGGCGCGAGGGCTGCCGGCCAGGGTGCTCGACGGTGCGCTGGCACCGACCGCGTTGCGGGCACGGACCCGCACCGCGTAGGTCTGCCCGTTCGTGAGGCCGCCGACGGTGATCCGATTGTCGACCGCCTGCGCAGCGATCCAGTCGTCGCCGTCCAGGCTGTACTCGTGCCCGATCACCGGGCTGTGGGTGGCTCCGGGTGTGATCGACAGCACGAGCGAGGAGTCGCCGGCGGTGACCTGGTCGAGCCGCGGGGCCGCGGGGACGTCGCTCGGCATCACACCGACGCTCATCGGCGCGGAGTTCGCGCCCGTGCCATAGCTGTTCACCGCGGCGACCCGGAAGTAGTAGGTCGTCCCGTTGGTGAGCCCACTCACGGTCGCGGAGGTGTTCGTCGACGTGCCATCGGCGACCGGGGTGTAGGTGCCGCTCGGCGAGGTCGAGTACCACAGGAGGTAGTCGGTGATCGCTGCAGAACCGGACGAGCTCGGGGGTGACCAGGTCAGGTCGACCGCTCCCGGCTTCGGGGCCCCGGACACGCGGAGGGGCGCTCCGGGCCTGCCGGATTCGTAGGAGATGACGACGCTGCCGTGGCCGTTGTTGCCGGCGAAGTACTCGTAGGTCTCCGACAGCGTCTCGACGCCACCGGTGCTGTTGGCGCCGGGGTAGCCACCGAAGCCGAAGTACTCGGTCGCCGTGGCGCCGCCGTACTGCACGTCCCCCCGGTCGCCACCCTGCGCGCCGCCGCCGCCCGCGCCGCTGCCGCCGCCGTCGCAGTTGTAGCCCGGGCTGCACACGGTCGCCGTGTCCAAGCCGGGTCGACCGTCGGTGGACGTCGCGTCCGGTCGAGGCGAATGGTGGCTCTCGGCCCGCCGTCCGACGACCGGGAGGAACTGGCCGCTGCCGCCGCCGCCACCGGCGCCCGCTGCCACCAGCTCGATGTCGTCGCCGCCGTCGATGCCCTCGACCCGGACGACCGTGGCGGCGCCACCGCCACCGCCGGCGCCCGAACCGCCACCCGTGCCAGGACGGCCGCCGCGTGCACCGTCGTAGCCGTCCATCGGATTGAGCCCGCCGGCGCCGCCCGGCGTGTTGGCGTTGCCCTTGACGCCGGTGGTGCCACCCTGACCGACGCCGATCGTGAGCACCTGCCCGGGCGTCACGTCGACCGAACCGGTCACGATGCCTCGGTAGCCGCCGGGCGCGGGTTCACCCTGGGTGTCGTGTCCACCCCTGCCTCCCTGACCACCTGCCATGGTGAGCGTGATCGAGTGCACACCGTGGGGCACCGTGAAGGTCTGGACCGCTCCGGTGTAGCCGAAGGTCGTGTTCAGCGTGTCGGCGACCGCCGGTTCGGTGAACGGGACGACCGTGGCGGTGAGGATCGCGGCGGTGAGCAGGACCGCTCTCACCGGTGAGATGCGGCTCGAGGAATGGGTGGATGGGGTTCGCAGGCGGCGGAACATGCACCGTCCATCGCCCGAACTTTTCCCGACATGAGAGATCCAGTGGATACTTCGCGGATATCCACTGGATATTTCGCTGCCGGCCCCTCGGGGAGCCGGCGGGCTCAGAGCAGGCCGAGGTTGCTGGCTCGGGCGACCGCCGCGTCACGGTCGTCGACCGCGAGCTTGCGATAGATGCTGCGCAGGTGCGTCTTGAGGGTGTTCACCGAGATGTAGAGCGCGCCGGCGATCTCGCCGTTGGTCAGCCGGCTGGGCAGGTAGGCCAGCACGCCCAGCTCACGGGCCGTCAGCGGGTCGACCAGCTGGTCGTTCGCCGTCGCACGCCGGTCGGCGTCCGGTGCCCGCTCGAGCAACGGGCGCAGGTGGCGCAGGGGCCGAGCGGGAGCGGTGGTCCGCAGCAGGCTCAACGAGCGAGGTGAGTCGGTGAAGGGACCGAGCAGCGCCTCGGTCTCGGCCAGCGTCGCCGCCTCGGCGATCTGGTTGCCCGCGCCACCGGTGTTGCCCTCGCCGAGCAGCACGAACGCCGCCCGGATCCGGTGCTCGAGCGTCGCCCTGACGTCGCGCTCCGACGGGATCCACGCGTCGAGCACTCGGCGAGCGGCGTCGACGTCGCCCCGCGCCAACGACGCGTCGATGCGAGCGGCGTGGACCGGGAGCGCGCTGCGCCGCAGCAGCTCGGTCGCCTCGTCGATCGAGTCGGCGCGCAGCAGCAGCTCGACGTGGAGGTGGAGCTGAGCGACCGCGGTGACGGGGTGCAGCGCACCCGCCGCCGACGACGACCGGAAGCAGCCCAGGCCGGCCTCGACCCCTTCGGTCGCCGCCGCCCACCGGGTCTGCAGCACCTCGAGCACGTGGTGGTTCGTCGGACGCCGGCATCGCAGCGTACCGACGGTCGCCGCGTCGAGATGACGCTGAGCGGCGTCCGTCTCGAGACGGTCGAGGTGCACGATGGTCATCGCGAACTGCGCGGGGATCGCCGAGATGTGGTCGAACGAACCGAACGATCGAGCGGTGTCGAGCGCGTCGCGGGCCAGCCGTTCGGCGTCTCGCAGTCGCCCCTGCCAGGCGTGGCACAGCGCCAGTGAGCCCAGGGCGTTGACCCGCCAGATCGGGTACTGGGTGCCTGGCAGCTGTGCGACCCGCTCCAGTTCGACGACGGCTCGGTCGAGCTCACCGTCGTGGAAGTGGGCGATCGCCGAGGCGTGACCGAGCAACGTCTCGCAGGAGTCCGCACCGCCGGCTCCGAGGAAGTCGACCACCGTCGAACGGTCGACCGAGGGGAGCAGGCGGCCAGCGTCGGCGAGCAGCCGATGCACCTCGCCGGTCGGAAGGCCTCCCTGGCCGAGCTGCGCGCCGAGGGCCTGGGCAGCCACGCGTTCACCGTCGGTGAGATCCGCTCGAGCGACCAGCCGGCGGTGCATCTCTCGTGCGACGTCGTACTCCTCGGCCGCGACCTGCGCGGCGAGCAGGTTCAGTGCCATCACCGGCGGAGCGAGATCGAGGTGGCTGTGGATCTGGGTCAGCCACTTCACCAACGTCGCCGACTCGCCTCGTTCGAAGTACTGCACCCCCTTCTCGGCGATCACCCCGAGGGCTCGGTCGACGTCACCGACGGCCAGGCACTGCTCGACACCGGCTCGCAGCTCGCCCCGGCCGAGCAGCCAGGTCGCGGCGCGACGACGGGCGTCGACCTCGGCGGTCGGCTCCTCGGACGCGAGCTGGTACCGCAGCAGGTCGGCGAAGAGGTGGTGGTAGCGGAATCGGTCGTGGTGGGCGCCGCCGACCGGCATGAGCAGGCCGTGGTCGATCAGCGTGCGCATCCTGAC
>JAEWED010000245.1 GCA_023389745.1 Actinomycetes bacterium | reverse complement strand
CCCCAGTGCTGCTCGAGCTCGGCGGCAAGGACCCGATGATCGTGTGCGCGGATGCCGACGTGGAGCGTGCAGCGAAGGGCGCCGTGTGGGGTGCCTTCCAGAACTCGGGTCAGACGTGCATGTCGGTCGAGCGTGTCTACGTCGACGCGTCGATCGCCGAGCAGTTCATCGACCGGGTGATCGTCGAGGCCGGCAACATCCGCCAGGGCATCAACGAGGGCGACATCGGCTCGATGACCTTCGAGCCGCAGCTCGAGATCGTGCAGCGCCACCTCGCCGACGCGGTCGACAAGGGCGCCCGCATCGTGGTGGGCGGCTCCCGCATCGAGCGCGAGGGGCTCTGGTTCGAACCGACCGTCGTCGTTGACGTCGACCACGACATGGCGCTCATGACCGAGGAGACCTTCGGCCCGGTGCTGCCGATCATGGTCGTCGAGGACGCCGAGCAGGCGCTGCGCCTGGCGAACGACTCGGTCTACGGGCTGAACAGCTCGGTGTGGACCAGCGACGAGGCACTCGGCGTGTCGATCGCGAACCGGCTGCAGGCCGGCAACGTCTGCATCAACGACTGCATCGTGTCCTACGCCGTGTGCGGCCTGCCCTTCGGCGGCGTGAAGCAGTCCGGCATCGGCAGGGTGCACGGCCCCCAGGGTTTGCGGGAATTCGTCAACACCAAGTCGGTGCTGGCACCTCGGGTGGCGCCGTCGCGAGAGGTCTGGTGGTTCCCGGTGCCGCGGGGGCTCGACACCCTCGGCATCTCGTCGCTGCGGCTGCGCTTCGGCTCGAACCTGCGCACCCGACTCTCCGGTCTGCGACGCCGCTGAGCCGCGCTCAACTCCGCTGGTGCACCGGCCGTCGGCGATGTGCGATCGCCACGGTGTGCACGGTGTCGAGCACCAGGCGGGTCACCGCGTCGACCGGCGGGGCCTCGCCGCCGCTGAGCGGTTCGACGCTGCAGAACACGTCGGTGACCCCCGTCGCGCGGCCCTGCAGGGTGAACACGACCGAGCTCGTGGGGGCCTCGACGAACTCGACGATCACCTCGATCAGGCCGGCTGCGGGATCCAGGTAGGTGATCTCGCCGAGCTGGTGTGCGGTCTCGCTCATCAGGAACAACGTCTCGTCCGGCGGCGCGCCGAGTGCGATCGTCGAGTCGTCGACGAGCTCGACGGTGAGCTCGAGCGCTGGTTCGGGCTCAGGCGCCCGAGGGGCCGCACCGGGCGGAGGTCCGGCGTCAGCGACCGGCGGAGGGGCTTCGGCGAGGGCGACGAGCAGCCGGTAGGCGCCCGTCAGCTCGATCGTGCGCTCGGTGGCATCGGTGGCGGAGCTGCGGTCCGGGTGGTGGTGCAGCAGCTGGCGGCGGTACGCAGCACGCAGGTCGTCGACGTCGGCGTCGTCGGAGACGCCGAGCAGCCGACGGGCGAGCTCGACCTGCATCAGCCGAGCGTGGAGAGGAAGTCCACCACGGCGTCGGTGAAGGCGTCGTTGCGGTCACCCGCGACCATGTGGCCGGCGTCGGAGACGTCGACGTAGTGCGCGCCGGGGCAGAGGTCGAGGAAGTGGCGGGCCGTCTCCTCGCTGACCAGGTCCGACATGCGACCGCGCACGAGCATGGTGGGGACGTCCAGGTTGCGGGCCGCCTCGTCGAACTGCCCGACCCGGGCGCCGGTGCCGAGCGGAGCGGGGCCGAGGAAGATCGCCGGGTCCCAGTGCCAGCGCCACCGACCGTCGGGGTCGAGGCGCAGGTTCTTGGCGAGGCCGGTGAGGTCCTTGGGTCGGCTCCGGTGCGGTTGGTAGTCGGCGATCGCGTCGGCTGCCTCGTCGAGCGACTCGAAGCCGTCGACGACGCGGTCGAGCATGAAGCCGACGATGCGGTCGACGCCGGCGCGCTCCATCCTCGGGGTGACGTCGACGAGCACGAGTGCCGAGACGCACCCGGGGGACTGCTCGCCCTCGGCGAGCAGTCCGGAGAGGCCGCCGAGCGAGGCGCCCACGACCACCGGTGCCACGCCGGTGTACTCGGTCAGGGCGCGGCACACGTCGACGCAGTCGCTGGCGAAGCAGTTGTTGGAGTAGTCCTCGTCGGGCGCGCGGTCCGAGGTGCCGTGGCCGCGCTGGTCGTAGGCGACGGCGTACCAGCCCTGTGCGGCGAGCGAGACCGCCGTGCCGCCCCAGCTGTGACGTGTCTGGCCACCCCCGTGGACGAGCACGACCGAGCGGTGCGACGGGTCCCCGTAGGCATCGGCGTGCAGGAGCATGCCGTTGCGGGCGCTGAAGTGCACCTGGTGGGGGCCGGCGGCCCCGTTGCCACCCTGGCAATCGGCGCTCACAGCGAATCCACCAACAGGTCCCAGGTCCGCTGCCGGTCCTGGGGTGTGGGTGCGGCGATCACCGCCGAGAGCTCGGTGACACCGCCGTCGTCGAGGCGGGCGAGCGCTGCAGCGACCTCGGCCTCGGTGCCGACGATCGCCACGTCGGCGGGTCCCGCGACGCCCTCGCGGTCGAGCATCGCCCGGTACGACGGGAGCTCGCCGTAGAGCGCCAGCTGCTCGGCGATGAGCGAGCGGGCGGCGTCGGGGTCGTCGGTGACGCAGATCGGGAGACCGGCCACGACCCGTGGTGCGGGCTGCCCGGCGGACTCGGCGGCCCGAGTGATGCTGGGCACGACGTGGTCGAGCAGGGTGCGCTCGCCGGTGCACCAGGTGATGGTGCCGCAGCCCGTCGATCCGGCCAGCTCGAGCATCTTGGGACCGAGCGCCGCGATGATCACCGGCGGAGCCGTGGGACCGGGGATGTCGAGCGAACCGATGCAGGTGAGGTCCTCGCCGGTGACCGCGACGGACTCGCCGCGCAGGAGGGGGAGGAGGGCCTCGAGGTACTCGCGCATGTGGCGGAGCGGCTTGGCGTAGGAGTAGCCCCACATGCTCTCGACGACGATCTGGTGGGAGAGCCCGATGCCGAGGGCGAGGCGGTCGCCGACGGCGGACTGGGTGGTGAGCGCCTGGCCGGCGAGCATCATCGGGTGGCGGGGGAAGGTGGGGACCACGGCGGTGCCGAGCTCGATGCGCTCGACGGTCCGGCCGGTGACGGCGAGGGCCGTCAGTGCGTCGAGCCCGAAGATCTGGGCGATCCAGAAGGAGTCGAAGCCCGCCGCTTCTGCCTCCACCGCTGCGGCGACGAGCTCGTCGAGTGTGCGGACGCCACCCGTGGCGTTGATCCCGATGCGCATGACAGGCCCCCTGGGCGATCAGTGTGGGCCCCGTGTCGGGTGCCCGCTGCGCTCGTCAGTGTGCCACCCTGACCACTTCGGCGGGTAGCGACGCGTTGGAGCACCGCCTACGAGCCGGCTCAACCCGGCCTCCCGACCCAGTCCCGAACCAGCCCACCGGTGTTTCGTCGCAACTCGGCTCTGAGCACCACCTGCACCCCGACCCGACGCCCCGAATTCGTCGCAACTCGGCTCCGAGCACCACCCGTACCCCCGACCCGACGCCCCGAGTTCGTCGCAACTCGGTTCTGGAACACACCCCAGACCCCGTCCCGCGCTTCTGCGGAAGCGTGGGGCGAGTCGCGAGGACATCTCCCAGCACAAGTACTCTCCATCGATGGGCAGGGGGATCAGGTCAGGCGACTCAACGGGGGACGCGGCGGCCCTCGCGGGTCGGAGCCTCGCCGACCGAACCACCGAGTCCAGGCAACCGTCGGTCAGCAGGGTCGTCGCCGCCGTCGCCGTGGCAGTGGCCGCGAGCGTCGTGCTCGCGATCGCTCCGGCATGGATCGCGCTGCCGTTCGGCATCCGACCGGTCTTCGACAGGGCCTGCCTCTTCGAGTCGGACCCCGGGTCAGGGCCGGACGCCGTCGGCGTCGAGACCGTGCACTGGTCGCTCGCGCCCTCCCGGAGCTGTACCCCCGTCGGACCGCTCGACATCGGTACGTCCGGCGCCGCGTTCGACGCAGCCGCGGATCGACTGGCGACGGACGGCCCCTACGAAGGGCTCAGCCCGCTCACTGCCTTCAACATGGGGGCGAACAGCACGCGCTCCAGCATCCACTGGTCGCTCATCACCGCGTTCTTCGCCGCGATCTGGCTCGTGCCGCCGGCGGCGGCCCTCGCCACCGGGGCGACCCGGCCGCTCGTCCGACGCTGGTACCGGATCGGGGGCCTCGCCGCCCTCGCCCTCGGCTGCTTCTACATCGCCACTGCATTGGCGTTGCGGGTGCTGGCCCAGCGGCTGCTCTGAATTCGTCGCAACTCGGTTCTGAACACCACCCCACACCCCGCCGCGGTGATTCCGCGGAATCGTCAGAGTGAGAGTGCCAGCCGGGCGGACGCGGCGTCAGGCGACGACGACCACCGTCGCTCCCACCGGGAGGAACTCCCAGGTGAACGCGGCGTCTTCGGCGCTCTGGCGGATGCAGCCGTGCGACAGCGGCTGACCGAGCTGCTCCTCGGTCTGCACCGGCACCCCGTTCATCGTCGGGATGCCGTGGAAGCCGATCGCCCAGCCGTTCGGCCCCTTCGTGAACCGCACGAAGTGGTCCATCTTCGACCCGTCGAGGCCCGTGGCCTTCTCGGTGCGTGAGTACACCTGGAACGTGCCGAGCTGCGGCGTCGCCTCGCGTCCCGAGACCAGGCTCGTGCGGATGGCGGTCCCACTCTCGTCGACCCACCACATGCGCTGGCCACCCACCGAGAACACCACCCGTCGCCCCTCGCCCGAATCGGCCGGCAGCGGGGGAGGCGGCGGCACCGTGGTCGTGGGCGGCAGCGTGGTGGTGGAGGCGGTGCTGGGCGTCGCGGCAACGAGCTCCGCGTCGGCAGCGACCGACCGCTCGGGCGCTGAGGCGTCGGCGGTGGTCGACGGCCGCAGCTCGGCCCATGCCGCCACGCCGAAGAGCGCGACGACCACGACCGCCAGTCCCGCCAGGACCCGCCGCTGCAGCACGGTCATGAGATCCCCCGATCGGTGGTGAACCACGACGTGAACGCGGTCACCATCGTCGCCACGTCCTCGGCTGCCATCATCTCCCTCACGGAGTGCATCGACAACTGCGGCATGCCGACGTCGACGGTCACCACACCGAGCTGCGCAGCGCTGATCGGGCCGATGGTCGAACCGCACGGCAGGTCACCGCGGTGCGAGTACTCCTGCACCGGCACGTCGGCCGCAGCGCAGGCCAGGCGGAACGCGGCGGCACCCGTCGAGTCGGTCGCGTAGCGGGCGTTCACGTTGTGCTTGATCACCGGGCCACCGCCCATGTGCACCCAGTGCTGGGGCTCGTGACGATCCGGGTAGTTCGGGTGCGTGGCGTGGGCCATGTCGGCCGACAGCAGCATCGAACGATCCGACGCCACCAGCGCCGTCGACCGGTCGAGTCCCAGCGCCTCGGCGCGCTGCTCCAGGATCCGAGCCAGCCACACCGAGTCGGCCCCGGTCGCCGCGGTCGAGCCCACCTCTTCGAAGTCGAACAGCACGATCATCGCCGGGCCCGCGTCGACCGCACCCCAGCGCACCGCGAGCAGCGCCTCGACCGCGCCGAAGCTCGAGCACAGGTTGTCGAGCCGCGGTGCGACCAGGAACTCGTCGTCCAGACCGAGCAGCGACGGCGGCTGCAGGTCGAAGCACGCCACGTCCCAGCCGAGCACCTCCGCGGGCGCCGCCTCGACCTGTTCGGCGAGCCAGGTCCGGAACTCGCCCTCGACGGCTGCCCCCAGACCCCACACCGGCGTCATGTGCTGCTGGCGGTTGAGCTGCAGCCCACGCTCCGAGATGTCGCGATCCAGGTGGATGGCGAGTTGCGGCACCCGCAGCAACGGCCGGTCGACGCGGAACAGACGGTGCTCGACCGGCTGGTCCGAGCCACCCCGGACGGCGACCCGACCGGCGAGGCCGAGGTCCCGGTCGAGCCAGGAGTTCAACAGCGCACCGCCGTAGACCTCGACACCCAGCTGACGCACCCCGGCGGTCGCACGGTCGGGGCGGGGGCGGACCCGCAGGTTGGGGGAGTCGGTGTGCGCGCCGATGATCCGCAACGGTGCCGAGGGACGTTCGCCGTCGACCCAGGCGACGAGCGCGCCGTCTCGTACGACGAACCGGGCGCCGGGCCCCGTCGAGGCTCCCTTCGCGGCGGCCGTCGAGTCGTCGGGCACCGGTGCGAACTGCTCGAAGCCGGCGTCGAGCAGACGGGCTGCGGCGTTGTGCACGGCGTGGAACTGGGTGGGTGAGGCGTCGATGAACCCCGCCAGGTCGGTCGCTGGTTGCACGATCAGCTCCCCACGCCCGGGCCGGTCGCGGTGGGGGTGAGCCCCGCGCACGCCTGCAGCTCGCCCATCGCGGCGGACGCGGCGTCGGCGGCCGCCCCGCTGAGGGGCACCGGCACCAGGTTCTGGATCGTCGCCGGGGTCCACTCGTAGCCGTCGATGCGGCGACCGGTGGCCGTGACGGTCACCACGCCGGAGCGACGCCCCGGCTCCGAGGGGGCCTTGAAGACGAAGTTCGACAGGCCGTACGCCACGAACTGGTCGCCCTTGAAGCCCATGCCCTGCAGCCGGTGGGCGTGGGAGCCGACGACAATGTCGGCACCGGCGTCGATCAGCAGCTCGACGAGCTCCTTCTGGCGGCCGTGCGGGCAGGTGTCCTTCTCGGTGCCGTAGTGCAGGTACACCGCCAGGGTGTCGACCTGTTCCCGGGTGGCACGCACCTGGGCAGCGAGCTGGTCCTGGTGGTTCTCCTCGGCGCTCGCGATGCCGGGGTGACCCGGCCCCGCGGTCCATGCGGCGACCAGGTTCGAGTCGAAGATGTCGTTCGCGGCGATCACACCGATGCGCTGCCCGCGCACCTCGGTGATGAACGGGGCATAGGCCTCGGCATCGTCCGCGCCGATGCCGATGATCGGGAAACCCGTCTCGGCCTTGATCCGCAGCGTGTCGGCGAGCCCGCCGGATCCGTAGTCCATGCCGTGGTTGTTGGCCATGGTGACCGCATCGGTCCCCGCGGCCCGCAGGGCATCGAGGGCCTGCTCGGGCACCTGGAACGCGAACTGCTTCGCCGCCCGCTCGCCGCCGGAGCCGAGGGCCGCCTCGAGGTTCACGACGCTGACGTCCGCAGCGCCGAGCACCGGGGCGATCGCCGAGAGCAGCCCCTGCGGGTTCGCCACGACGGCCTGTTCGAGGTTCTCGAAGCTGGCGTCGCCGGCGAAGGCCAGGGTGACCGCCTCGCCGTTGCCGAGCGGGCCTCGGGGTGCCTCGGTCGTGGTCGTCGCTCCCGGCTCGCCGTCGGAGTCGGAGGAGGAGTCCGACGCCGGTTCGGCGCCGTCCGCGGCGGTCGTCGGGGAGCCGTCCGAGGACGTCTCGTCGGCCTTCTCGGCACCCGAACACGCCGCCAGCAGCGACGCGGCGAGGATGGTGACGGCCAGCAGCCGCAGCGGAGTTCTCACGTACGGATGGTAACCGGCCCCTCCCTGCACGACCGGCACCGCACAACGCGCTTTGGGACCCACCTCCGGTGCGACTAGATTCGTCTGACCCCCGACCCATGCCGGCAACGTCGCCCGCATCTGCAGCAACGTCGCACGCAGGAGGGTCAGCACAGCAACGACGCTGTCGCAGTCAACGACGACTGCAACGGATCTCTCCCGAAGATCCCAGAAGACCGACCGATGCCGCCCGTCCTGCGACGGGGGCACTGATCACAGAGGCGTCATGTCGCACCCAGCAGCACCCTCATCGCGCGGGCTGTACCGCCCCGACCAGGAACACGACGCCTGTGGTGTCTCGTTCGTCGTCGATCTGCACGGCCGACGGTCCCACGACCTGGTCGACAAGGGCCTCACCTCGCTCTGCAACCTGGAACACCGTGGCGCGACCGGCGCCGAGCCGAACACCGGTGACGGTGCGGGCATCCTGACCCAGGTCCCCGACACGTTCCTGCGCGCCGTCGTCGACTTCGACCTGCCCGAGCCCGGCCGCTACGCCGCCGGCATCGTGTTCCTGCCGGCCGATCCGACCGTGGCCGACGCCGCAGTGTCCGCGGCGGACAAGATCTGCGCCGAAGAGGGCCTGACGGTCCTCGGCTGGCGCGACGTGCCCGTCGACCCGTCGACGATCGGCGCCACCGCCCTGGCGGCCATGCCGATCTTCCGCCAGGTCTTCGTGGCCGACGCCGAGGGCATCGAGTCCGACATCGCCCTCGACCGGCGGGCGTTCCTGGCCCGCAAGCGCATCGAGCACGAGATCCTCGACGAGTCCGGCGAGGCCAGCGTCTACGTGCCGTCGTTGTCGGCCCGCACGATCGTCTACAAGGGCATGCTCACCACCCCGCAGCTGGGCGAGTTCTTCCCCGACCTGCGCGACGAGCGCTACGAGTCGGCCCTCGCCCTGGTGCACTCGCGCTTCTCGACCAACACGTTCCCGTCATGGCCGCTGGCGCACCCGTACCGGTTCGTCGCCCACAACGGTGAGATCAACACCGTCCAGGGCAACCAGAACTGGATGCGGGCCCGTGAGGCGATGATCTCGTCGAACCTGTTCCCGGGTGGCCGTGAGGCCCTCGAGCGGATCTTCCCGATCTGCACGCCCGGCGCGTCCGACACCGCCCGCCTGGACGAGGCGCTCGAGCTGCTGCACCTCGGGGGCTACTCGCTGCCGCACGCCATGCTGATGATGATCCCGGAGGCCTGGGAGAACCACCAGCACATGGACCCGGCGGTCCGCGACTTCTACCGCTACCACGCCTGCCTGATGGAGCCGTGGGACGGTCCCGCGTCGGTGTGCTTCACCGACGGCACCGTCGTCGGTGCGGTGCTCGACCGCAACGGCCTGCGTCCCTCGCGCTACTGGGTCACCGACGACGGGCTCGTCGTCATGGCCTCCGAGGTCGGCACCCTCGACATCGACCCCTCCAGCGTCGTGCAGAAGGGCCGGCTGCGTCCGGGCCGCATGTTCTTGATCGACACCGAGCAGGGTCGCATCATCGAGGACTCCGAGATCAAGGCCGAGCTGGCCGCCGCGCACCCGTACGGCGAGTGGCTCGACGCCGGGCTCCGGCACCTCGACGACCTGCCCGAGGTGTTCCACATCACCGAGTCCCCGCGCGACGTGCTGCGCGAGCAGCAGACGTTCGGCTACACCCACGAAGAGATCAAGCTCATCATCGAGCCGATGGTGCGCAACGGTGTCGAGGCGCTCGGCTCGATGGGCACCGACACCCCGATCGCCGTGCTGTCGGATCGCTCGCGACTGCTCTACGACTACTTCAAGCAGCTCTTCGCCCAGGTGACGAACCCGCCGCTGGACGCGATCCGTGAGGAGCTCGTCACGTCGGTCGGCCGGGTGATCGGCCCCGAGGGCAACGTGCTCGAGCCCAACAGCGACAGCTGCCACCTGCTCGAGCTGCCGCACCCGATCATCGACAACGTCAGCCTCGACAAGATCCGACACATCGAAGAGGCCGACCCCCGCTTCAAGGCGCACACCGTGCGCACGCTGTTCCCGGCGTTCTCCGGTGGCGACGGCCTGCGTCGGGCGCTCGAGCGGATCCGCCGTGAGGTCTCCGACGCCATCGACGACGGCGTCAACCTCATCATCCTGTCGGACTGGCACTCGAACGAGGACCTGGCCCCGATCCCGATGCTGCTCGCCACGGCGGCGGTGCACCACCACCTGATCCGCGAGAAGACCCGCACCAAGGTGGGCCTCATCGTCGAGACCGGCGAGGCGCGTGAGGTGCACCACTTCGCGCTGCTCATCGGGTACGGCGCTGCGGCGATCAACCCCTACCTCGCCTTCGACACGATCGAGCAGATCGTCCGCGAGCGGGGCACCACCGTCACCGACTTCGACCAGGCGGTGAAGAACTACTCCAAGGCCGTCGGCAAGGGCATCCTCAAGGTGATGTCCAAGATGGGCATCTCGACGGTCGCGTCGTACACCGGCGCCCAGATCTTCGAGGCCATCGGCCTGGGCTCCGAGCTCGTCGACGAGTACTTCACCGGCACCGTCAGCCGCCTCGGCGGCATCGGCCTCGACGAGGTCGCCGAAGAGGCCCGCCGCCGCCACGCCACCGCCTACCCGCTGCGCCCCGAGGAGCACGCCCACCGCGACCTCGACTACGGCGGCGAGTACCAGTGGCGCCGTGAGGGCGAGTACCACCTGTTCAACCCGACCACGGTGTTCAAGCTCCAGCACGCGACCCGCAGCGGCCAGTACGAGGTCTTCAAGGAGTACTCGAAGCTCGTCGACGACCAGTCGACCCGTCTCGCCACGCTGCGCGGCCTGTTCAAGCTGAGCTCGGACCGCCCGTCGATCCCGCTCGACCAGGTCGAGCCGGCCAGCGAGATCGTCAAGCGCTTCTCGACCGGTGCGATGAGCTACGGCTCGATCTCGGCGGAGTCCCACGAGACTCTCGCGATCGCCATGAACCGCCTCGGCGCCAAGTCGAACACCGGTGAGGGCGGCGAGGACCCGGCCCGCTTCCTGCCCATGGAGGACGGCGACTCGAAGCGCTCGGCGATCAAGCAGGTCGCCACGGGCCGCTTCGGCGTGACGTCGGACTACCTGACCAACGCGGACGACATCCAGATCAAGATGGCCCAGGGCGCCAAGCCGGGCGAAGGGGGGCAGCTCCCGGGCCACAAGGTCTACCCGTGGGTCGCGAGCACCCGTCACTCGACCCCGGGTGTCGGCCTGATCAGCCCGCCGCCGCACCACGACATCTACTCGATCGAGGACCTCGCCCAGCTGATCC
>JAEWED010000241.1 GCA_023389745.1 Actinomycetes bacterium | reverse complement strand
CGGGTCGACACGACGCGGGGGCGCTCCTGGCCGGCGGTGTCGCCGACCAGCTCGCCAACCGCGTGGCGTTCCGCCGTGCGATGAAGCGTGCGGTCCAGAACGCCCAGAAGGCCGGCGCCCTCGGCATCCGGGTCCAGTGCTCGGGTCGCCTCGGCGGCTCCGAGATGGCCCGCACCGAGTGGTACCGCGAGGGCCGCGTGCCGCTGCACACGCTGCGTGCCGACATCGACTACGGCTTCCGTGAGGCCCGCACCACCTACGGCCGCATCGGCGTGAAGGTGTGGATCTACAAGGGCGACATCCTGCCGTACAAGAACACCGACGAGCAGAAGATCGCGAAGGAAGCGGCCATGGCCGTCGGCGACACCGCCGGCCAGGAGCGCCCCCGCGTCGTGTCGACCCGTCCGACCGTGGCAGAGGCGCCCGCGCCCGCCGCGCCGGCTCCCGCTCCGGCCGAGGCTCCCGCCCAGGGTGCTGCTCCGGCGGAGGCCGAAGAAGAGATCAAGCCGCTCATCGGAGAGGCTGATCCCGAGTTCGAGCGTCTGCTGGCCGAGGAGGAGGAGATCGAGCGCTCCACCCGCGAGCACCACGAGACTCCGCACTTCCGTCCCGGGGATGGTGACTGACCATGTTGATGCCCAAGAAGGTCAAGCACCGCAAGACCCACCGCGGCCGGCTGACCGGTACCTCCAAGGGCGGTACCAAGGTCAACCACGGCCAGTACGGGATCCAGGCCCTCGAGCCCGGGTGGATCACCGCCCGCCAGATCGAGGCCGCCCGTATCGCCATGACCCGCCACATCAAGCGTGGTGGCAAGGTGTGGATCAACGTCTTCCCGGACAAGCCCATCACCAAGAAGCCGGCCGAGACCCGCATGGGTTCCGGTAAGGGCAACCCCGAGCTCTGGGTCGCCGTGGTCCGTCCCGGCCGCATCCTGTTCGAGCTCTCCTACCCGGATGACGCGATCGCCCGCGGCGCGCTGAACCGGGCGATCCAGAAGCTGCCGATCAAGGCGCGGATCGTGACCCGAGAGGAGGGCTTCTGATGGCGAAGCTCGTCGCACGTGAGCTCGGTGACACCGAGTTGATCGAACGCATCGCAGAGGAGAAGGACCGGCTGTTCAAGCTCCGGTTCCAGCTGGCCACCGGCCAGCTCGAGAACTCCGCTCGACTGAACCAGACCAAGAGGGACATCGCGCGGCTCAACACCGAGCTGCGTGCCCGTGAGATCGCCGCTGCAGAGGCCGTGGCGGGAGGTGAGGCGTGATGAGCGAGACCGCTCCGACGACGCCCGAACGCAGTGCACGCAAGGTGCGTGAGGGGATCGTCACCTCCGACAAGATGGATCGCACGGCGGTGGTCACGGTGACCGAGCGTGTGCGTCACATCCGCTACAACAAGACCGTCCAGCGCGCGAAGAAGCTCTACGTGCACGACGAGGAGAACGATCTCCACATCGGCGACCGTGTCCGCGTCATGGAGACCCGCCCGCTGTCCAAGCAGAAGCGCTGGCGGATCGTGGAAGTCCTGGAGCGTGCACGATGATCCAGCAGGAATCACGCCTCCGCGTGGCCGACAACTCCGGCGCCCGCGAGATCCTCGTGATCAAGGTGCTCGGTGGCTCCAAGCGTCGCTACGCCTCGATCGGTGACGTCGTCGTCGCCACGGTCAAGGACGCGCTGCCCGGTGCGGCCGTCAAGAAGGGCGAGGTCGTCAAGTGCGTCATCGTCCGGGTGAAGAAGGAGCGCCGTCGTGCGGATGGCAGCTACATCCGCTTCGACGAGAACGCAGCGGTCCTCATCAACGACCAGAAGCAGCCGCGTGGCACCCGCATCTTCGGCCCCGTCGGCCGTGAGCTGCGTGACAAGAAGTTCATGCGCATCGTCTCGCTCGCCCCGGAGGTGATCTGACGTGAAGATCCGCAAGGGTGATCGTGTCCGGGTCCTCACCGGCAAGCAGAAGGGCAAGGAAGGTGAGGTCATCACCGTCCTCCCCAAGGAGAACAAGGTGATCGTCGAAGGCGTCAACGTCGCCAAGCGTCACCAGAAGCCCACTCGTGCCATGCAGCAGGGCGGCATCATCGACAAGGCGATGCCGATCGACGCATCGAACGTCGCGCTGGTCGACTCCGACGGCTCCACCACCCGTGTGGGCTACCGGATCGCCGACGACGGCACGAAGACGCGGGTGGCGCGTCGAAGCGGAGGTGAGCTGTGAGCTCGACCACGACCATTCCCCGACTGAAGGTCAAGTACAACGACGAGGTCCGCGACAAGCTCCGCAGCGAGCTCGAGCTGGGCAACGTCATGGAAGTCCCTCGTTTCGAGAAGATCGTGATCAACGTCGGCGTGGGTGCCGCCGTCGACAACAAGGGTCTGCTCGAGAAGGTCGTGACCGACCTGACGGCCATCGCCGGCCAGAAGCCGATCATCACGAAGGCGAAGAAGTCGATCGCCGGCTTCAAGCTCCGTGAGGGCAACGCCATCGGCGTCAAGGTGACGCTGCGCGGCGACCAGATGTGGGAGTTCTTCGACCGGCTGGTCACCTTGGCCATCCCCAGGATCAGGGACTTCCGTGGACTCTCCCCGAAGAGCTTCGACGGACGTGGCAACTACACGTTCGGCGTCACCGAACAGCTCATCTTCCCGGAGATCGACTACGACAAGGTCGATGCCTCTCGAGGCATGGACATCACGATTGTGACAACCGCTCGGACCGATGCCGAAGGAAAGGCGCTCCTCGACGCCTTCGCCTTCCCGTTCCGTCGTGAAGGGGTGTGAACCATGGCGACCGAGGCTCTGAAGCAGAAGCAGCAGCGCAAGCCGAAGTTCAAGGTCCGTGGCTACACACGGTGCCGTCGATGCGGGCGTCCGCGTTCGGTGTATCGGAAGTTCGGCCTGTGCCGGGTGTGCCTCAGGGAGCTGGCTCACGCCGGCGAGATCCCTGGTGTCACCAAGGCGAGCTGGTGAGAGGAGGCGACCCAAAGTGACGATGACGGATCCCATCGCAGACATGCTCACTCGTCTCCGCAACGCGAACGTTGCGATGCACGACGAAGTGGTCATGCCCGCTTCGAAGCAGAAGGAAGCCCTCGCCGGTGTCCTCGTGAAGGAGGGCTACATCGTTGGCTTCTCCATCGGTGAGAACACCAAGGGCCCCGGCCAGCTGCTGAAGATCGACATGAAGTACTCGCCCGAGCGGCGCCGGGTCATCTCCGGCATCCGCAGGGTGTCCAAGCCGGGCCTGCGGGTGTACCGCAAGCACAACGAGGTCGAGCGCGTCCTCGGTGGTCTCGGCGTCGCCATTCTCTCCACGAGCAAGGGGCTCATGACCGACCGCGAGGCACGACGCCAGCGGGTCGGTGGCGAAGTCCTCTGCCACGTCTGGTGAGGGGAGCACATGTCTCGAATCGGTAAGGCCCCCATCTCCGTGCCCAGCGGCGTCGACGTCACGATCTCCGGATCGTCGATCGCCGTGAAGGGCCCCAAGGGCGAGCTCACCCGTGAGCTGCCCGAGCAGGTCACCGTCCGCCAGGACGGCGACGAGCTCCTCGTCGAGCGCATCGACGACGAGCGTGAGAGTCGTGCACTGCACGGCCTCATGCGGTCGTTGGTCGCGAACATGGTCACCGGCGTGACCGACGGGT
Organism: Actinomycetes bacterium; assembly: GCA_023389745.1. GTDB lineage: Bacteria > Actinomycetota > Acidimicrobiia > Acidimicrobiales > Microtrichaceae > JAFAFN01. The sequence continues at coordinate 5,812 of JAEWED010000241.1, read as the reverse complement.
TCCGCAAGGAGCTCGACATCGTCGGCGTCGGCTACCGCGCAGCGACCAAGGGATCGAACGGCATCGAGCTGGCGCTCGGCTTCTCGCACCCGGTCGTCGTCGAGGCGCCCGAGGGCATCTCGTTCGTCGTGCCGGCCCCGACCCGCATCGAGGTCCACGGCATCGACAAGCAGCTGGTCGGCCAGGTGGCCGCAGACATCAGGGCGTGGCGCAAGCCGGAGCCCTACAAGGGCAAGGGCGTTCGTTACGTCGACGAGCACGTCCGCCGCAAGGCCGGCAAGGCCGGTAAGTGAGGCGATTGCGATGAGCGACAAGTCGAAGAAGAAGCAGGTCGGACGCACACGCCGGCACGCCCGTGTCCGCAAGCACGTGGCCGGAACCGCCGAGCGTCCCCGCCTGGCCGTGTTCCGGTCGAACCGTCACATCGTGGCGCAGGTCATCGACGACCGTGCCGGGGCGACGCTCGCCGCGGCCAGCACCCTCGAGACCGATCTGCGCTCCGGTGCGACCTCGAACTGCGACGCCGCCGCCAAGGTGGGTCAGCTCGTCGCCGAGCGCGCGAAGGCCGCCGGCATCGAGCAGGTCGTGTTCGACCGTGGTGGCTTCCGCTACCAGGGTCGGGTCGCGTCGCTCGCCGATGCTGCACGAGCAGCAGGACTGGAGTTCTGATGGCACTGAACAAGGACACCGACCTGCAGCTGCGTGAGTCGCGGGTCATCAACATCAACCGCGTCGCCAAGGTCGTCAAGGGCGGCCGTCGCTTCTCGTTCACCGCGCTCGTGGTGATCGGTGACGGCAACGGTCGTGTCGGCCTGGGCTACGGCAAGGCCAAGGAGGTGCCCCTCGCGATCCAGAAGGGCACCGAGGAGGCTCGCAAGAACCTCTTCTCCGTCCCGCTGGCCAGCGGCACCATCATCCACCCCGTCATCGGCATCATGGGTGCCGGTCGGGTGATGCTGAAGCCCGCCGCTCCCGGTACCGGCGTCATCGCCGGTGGCGCCGCCCGCGCCATCCTCGAAGAGGCCGGCATCCACGACGTGCTCTGCAAGTCGCTGGGCTCGTCCAACTACATCAACGTGGCCCGGGCGACCGTGGCCGGTCTGCAGGCGCTGCGTCGTCCCGACGAGATCGCCGCGCTGCGTGGCCTCGACCCGGAGGACTGCATCCCCAAGGGTCTGCTCGAGGCCTACCGTGAGACCGAACGCGGTCCGGCTCCCGAGCCGTTCGAGGTCGCATGATGGGCAAGATCAAGGTCACCCAGACGGGTTCGTACATCGGTGTGAAGCCCAAGCAGCGCGGCACGCTCCGCGCGCTCGGCCTGCGTCGCATCGGACAGTCCAACGTGCTTCCCGACACGCCCGACGTGCGCGGCCAGATCCACCGGGTCCCGCACCTCGTGCACGTCGAGGAGCTCACCGGAGAGGTCGAGTGAGATGAAGGTCCATGATCTGAAGCCCGCAGAGGGCTCCCGCACCTCGCGCAAGCGCGTCGGTCGCGGCATCGGCGGCAAGGGCGGCAAGACCGCCGGCCGCGGTACCAAGGGTCAGAAGGCCCGCAACAAGGTCCGCCTGGGCTTCGAGGGTGGCCAGCTGCCCCTCGCCCAGCGCGTGCCGAAGCTGCGCGGCTTCAACAACCCCTTCCGCGTCGAGTACCAGGCGATCAACCTCGACACGATCGAGGAGTCGGGCCTGACCGAGGTCACCCCCGAGTCGCTCTACGCCAAGGGTCTGATCTCCAAGGGCGCCCTGGTCAAGGTGCTCGGCCGTGGTGAGCTCACCCGATCGGTCACCGTGAAGGTGCACGCCGCGTCCGCCTCGGCCGAGGCGGCGATCACCGGAGCCGGCGGTTCGCTCGAGCGCCTCGAGCTGCCGTTCAAGGTCCGTCCCGCCTTCCACGGGAGCGCCCACACCAACCGGTGACCTTCGAGCACCGTCGGCCTCGCCGGCGGTGCCTCGATGCTGCACCACCCGGCGACGGTGCCCATCGGCTACCTTCCGGACCCACCATCGGCTGCGACCCATCCGTCGGCTGTCCAACCATCGGCGACGGAGCCTCCAGGAGCGTCAGTGTCTCGTATCGGCAACATCTTCAAGGTGGAGGACCTTCGCAACAAGGTCCTGTTCACCTTGTTCATGCTCGTCCTCTACCGGGTCGGCTGCTACCTGCCGGTCCCCGGAGTCGACCAGGATGCCGTGAACTCGATCGGTGAGCAGGCACGAGAGGGCGGCGTGCTCGCCTTCCTCCAGCTGTTCTCCGGGCAGGCGCTGACGCAGTTCAGCCTCTTCGCGCTGGGCATCATGCCGTACATCACCAGCTCGATCATCATGCAGATCCTGACGGTGGTGATCCCGAAGCTGCAGGAGTGGCAGGCCCAGGGTGCGGTCGGCCAGCGCAAGATCACGCAGTGGACCCGCTACCTGACGATCGGCATCTCGATCCTGCAGTCCACGGGCCTCGTGTTCCTGTTCCACAACGGTGGCGGCGGACTCGTCGACTCCTCGGGTGCGGCCAGCACGATCGACCTGGTGCCGATCTTCAACCCGCTGCGTGTGCTGCTCATCGTGGTGACCTTCACCGCGGGCTCCTCGCTGCTGATGTGGATGGGCGAGCTCATCACCAACCGCGGCATCGGCAACGGCATGTCGCTCATCATCTTCTGCTCGGTCGTGTCGGGCCTGCCCGCCGCCTTCTCGGCGATCTACGCAGCCGGCGAGTGGAAGCTGGTCGTCTTCATCGCCTTCTTCATCGGCATGCTCTGGTTCATCGTCTACATCGAGCTCGGCCAGCGCCGGATCCCGGTGCAGTTCGCCAAGCGCGTCGTCGGACGGCGCATGTACTCGGGCCAGAGCACCTACATCCCGCTCAAGGTGAACCAGGCCGGCGTCGTGCCGATCATCTTCGCCAGCGCCGTGATCAACCTGCCGGTGCTGCTCTCCCAGGTCCTGCCCTCGAGCGGCTGGGGCGCCTCGGTGTCGAGCTGGATCAACAACAACCTCGCCAACACGATCAACCCGATCTACCTGGCGGTGCTCGGCCTCTTCATCGTCGGCTTCTCGTACTTCTACACGGCGATCGCCTTCGACCCGGTCCAGCAGGCGGACAACCTGCGCAAGCAGGGTGGGTTCATCCCCGGCATCCGTCCGGGTCCCCAGACCGAGCACTACCTGGCCAAGGTGCTGAACCGCATCACGCTTCCCGGCGCGCTGTTCATCGCGTTGCTCGCCATCGCTCCGACCGTGCTGGTCCGCATCCTGCTGGGCCCGTCCGGCAACGGTGCTGCCTACGCCATGGGCGGCACGTCCCTCCTGATCGCCGTGGGTGTCGCCCTCGAGACGATGAAGCAGGTCGACTCGCAGCTGATGATGCGCAACTACGAGGGATTCCTGTCGAGCAAGTAGCTCGCGCCGTCGCCCGACGGAGCAGCGCTGATCGGCAGGGGAGGACCGCCACATGGACGCAACGGAACACAGCTCGGTTCGCCTGATCCTCTTCGGGCGCCAGGGCGCCGGCAAGGGCACGCAGGCGGTCCGCCTCGCGGAGCGCTACGGCGTGCCGCACATCTCGACCGGCGACATGCTCCGCGCCGCGGTCAAGGCCGGCACCGAGTTCGGTCTGCGCGCCAAGGAGATCATGGACGCCGGGCAGCTCGTCTCCGACGACGTCGTGCTCGGCATCATCTCGGACCGTCTCGCCGAGGACGACGCCGCCCGCGGCTGGCTCCTCGACGGCTTCCCCCGCACCGAGGCGCAGGCACGTGGCCTGGCCGAGATGGTCGGTCCCGACGGCATCGACCTGGCGATCGACCTGGACGTCCCCGAGGACGTGGTCGTCGAGCGCATCTCGTCGCGTCGTGTCTGCTCCAACTGCGGGGCGATCTACTCCACCGGTGCACCGCCTGCGGTGGACTGGACCTGCGACAAGTGCGGCGGCGACGTCGTGCAGCGCGACGACGACACCGAGGCCGCCGTCCGCGAACGCCTCGACATCTACGCCCGTCAGACCGTCCCGGCGGTCGAGTGGTTCGGCTCCCAGGGCGTGCTCGTGCGCGTCGACGGCGACGGACCGGCGGACGAGGTCACCGAGCGACTGGTCTCGGAGATCGACGCGCGACTCGCCTGAACGGCGGCGTCGCGCACCTGTCGTCCCACCCCGCCCACCCACCGGTCACACCGCTCGAACACGACTTTGATCGCGCGGCGTGACTCTTCTACAATCGTCCGTCGGCCCGTGCCTCACATGAGTTCGCACGTCCGGCCACCTGCGTCAGCGCAGGGTTCCACCCCTCGAGGTTCCGCCGTCGGAGCCCGGGGCCTCACAGGAGGATCAGTTCTGGCAAAGCCCAAGGAAGACGCCATCGTCTTGGAGGGAACGGTCACCGAGCCGCTCCCGAACGCCATGTTCCGGGTCGAGCTCGAGAACGGCCACAAGGTGCTGGCGCACATCTCCGGAAAGATGCGGATGCACTACATCCGCATCCTGCCCGGGGATCGGGTTCAGGTGGAGCTGACTCCCTACGACCTGTCCCGCGGCAGGATCACCTACCGCTACAAGTGACCGTCCACCCGGACGGGCGAATGGGTCGGCCCGAGCCGACCTGGAGAGCACGATGAAGGTTCGACCCAGCGTCAAGAAGATCTGTGAGAAGTGCAGAGTGATCCGCCGCCACGGGCGTGTGATGGTCATCTGCGACAACCCGCGCCACAAGCAGCGTCAGGGCTAGGACCCAAGGAAGACCAGAGGAACACAGCACCATGGCACGTATCGCCGGCGTCGACATCCCGCGAGAGAAGCGGCTCGTCATCGCACTCACCTACATCTACGGCATCGGCCGCACCCAGGCGGCCCAGATCTGCGAAGCGACCCAGATCAACGAGTCGACCCGGGTCCGCGACCTGACCGACTCCGAGGTCACGCAGATCCGTGCGTGGATCGACGAGCACCTCAAGGTCGAGGGTGACCTCCGCCGTGAGGTCAACCAGAACATCAAGCGCAAGATGGAGATCGGCTGCTACCAGGGCCTGCGGCACCGCCGTGGTCTGCCCGTGCACGGCCAGCGCACCCACACCAACGCCCGGACCCGCAAGGGCCCGAAGAAGACAGTCGCCGGCAAGAAGAAGGTCCGCAAGTAATGGCCAAGCCACCAGCCGGGGGTCGTCGCCCCCGCAAGAAGGAACGCAAGAACGTCACCTACGGGGTGGCGCACATCAAGAGCTCCTTCAACAACACGATCGTGTCCATCACCGACCAGGAGGGCAACGTCCTCTCCTGGGCGTCCGCCGGCAACGTCGGCTTCAAGGGCTCCCGCAAGTCGACGCCCTTCGCCGCGCAGATGGCTGCCGAGCAGGCCGCTCGCCGCGCCATGGAGCACGGTGTCCGCAAGGTCGACGTCGTGGTCAAGGGCCCGGGCTCGGGCCGCGAGACCGCCATCCGCTCCATCCAGAACGTGGGCATCGAGGTGACCGGCATCAAGGACGTCACCCCCGTGCCGCACAACGGCTGCCGTCCCCCCAAGCGTCGGAGGCTCTAGATCAATGTCCCGCTACACAGGACCCCGCGCCCGCGTCTCGCGCCGTCTCGGCACGAACATCTGGGGCACCTCCGGTGAGAACAAGGCGATGGACAAGCGTCCGTACCCGCCCGGAGAGCACGGCCGCACCCGTCGTCGTGGCAACGTCAGCGAGTACCTCCTGCAGCTCCAGGAGAAGCAGAAGGCTCGCTTCGCCTACGGCATGACCGAGAAGCAGTTCCGGAACCTCTACGCCGAGGCGAACCGTCGCCAGGGCGTGACCGGCGAGAACCTGCTGCGCTACTG
>JAEWED010000183.1 GCA_023389745.1 Actinomycetes bacterium | reverse complement strand
ATCTGACCGTCCGGCCCGCGGGCCCGTCACCGAGGCATCGGTGGCGGGCCCGCGGCGCGTCCGGCGGCTGGTCGGGGGGCGAGAGAGAGGGGCCTCGCCGGGGGCAGCCCCTCGCATCGACGATCCCGACGCATCGGGCATCAAGGCAGGTTCCTCAACGCTGCCTCGACAACTTCCGCAATTCATGATAATAGTTTCCCTGGATTCGACATACAGGGGGCAATGATGAGCGACACCGCCACCGCTGACGTCCGCGGCAACCTGCTGCAGGCCTCGAGCGAGCGACGCGAGACCCACGGGCTGCTGCCCGATCCCGATCCGCAGGAGGTCCGCTACACCGTGATCTCGGTGGACGACCACCTGGTGGAGCCGCCGACGATGTTCGAGGGCCGGGTGCCCGAGCGCTTCGCGGATGTGGCGCCGAAGGTCGTGGACCTGGACAACGGCGCCCAGGCCTGGACCTTCGACGGCGTGCTCTACGAGCAGGTCGGGCTCAACGCCGTGGCCGGCCGGCCCAAGGAGGACTGGTCGTTGCAGTCCACCTCGTTCGACGAGATGCGCAAGGGCTGCTGGGACATCGACGAGCGCATCCGCGACATGGACCTGGCCGGCATCTACGCGTCGGTGAACTTCCCGTCGCAGATCTCCGGCTTCTGCGGTTCGGTGTTCGCACGCTGCTCGGACCCGGAGCTGGGCCTCGCGGTGACCCGTGCGTGGAACGACTGGATGCACGACGACTGGTGGCAGCCGTACCCCGACCGCTCGATCCCCATGGGGATCACCTGGTTGGCGGACCCGGAGATCGGCGCCGAGGAGATCCGTCGCAACGCCGAGCGCGGGTTCACCGCGGTGACGCTGCCCGAGCAGCCCCACCGCATCGGCATGCCGTCGATCTTCACGGGCTTCTGGGATCCGATCCTGCGGGCCTGCGAGGAGACCGACACCGTGGTCTGCCTGCACGTGGGTTCCTCGGGGCTCGGGGCGATGCCCGCCGAGGCGCCCCAGCTCGAGCTCGCCGCGACCCTGTTCTCGTCGATGTCGCTGTCGACCTGCGCCGAGTGGCTCTGGTCCGGCGTGCTCACCCGGTTCCCCGGGCTCAAGCTGATCCTCGCCGAGGGTGGCATCGGCTGGGTGCCGATGCTGCTCGACCGGCTCGACTACATCACCGACCACTCCGGATCGGGTGACCAGGCCTGGCCCGACCCCGAGCTGCGACCGGCCGAGGTGATGCAGCGCAACTTCTGGTTCACGATCCTCGACGATCGCTCGACGTTGCCGATCATCGACCGCGTCGGGGTCGACCACGTGCTGTTCGAGACGGACTACCCGCACGCCGACTCGCTGTGGCCGACGGTGCAGGACACCGCCGTGGAGCTGTTCAGCGGCTTGACCACCGAGCAGATCCGCAAGATCACCCACGGCAACGCCGCGGAGCTGTTCCGCCACCCGCTGCCCGACGTCCCGCTGCCCTGAGCCGGTCGGTCCTGAACATGCTCGAACAGATCGACGCCGTGTTGCGGCGCCGCCAGCAGCGCCGGCTCACGCAACTGCACTCCCTCGACGACGTCCGTCGGGCCGCTCGTCGTGCGCTGCCGCCGATGGTCTTCGACTTCGTCGACGGCGGCGCCGAGGACGAGCGGACCGTGCGGGGCAACCGCTCCTGCTTCGACGAGTGGTGGTTCGTCCCGCAGATCCTGACCGACGTCGAGCACCGGTCCCAGACGACCGAGCTGCTCGGAGCCCGACGTGCGACACCGCTGGTCTTCTCGCCCGCGGGACTCGTGGGCCTGGCCTGGCCCCACGGCGAGGCGGCCGCGGCACGGGCGGCGAACGCCGCAGGCGTGCCGTTCGCGGTGTCGTCCATGTCGAGCGTGTCGGTCGAGGACGTCCGTGCCGCGACCGACGGCCCGCTGTGGATCCAGCTCTACCTGTGGCGCGACCGCGACGCGACCGAGGGGCTGGTGCGACGCTGTGCGGCGCTGGGCTACGAGACCCTGTGCCTGACCGTCGACGTGCCGGTGACCGGTCAGCGCGAGCGAGACCTGCGCAACGGCATGACGATCCCGCCGCGCATCGGCGTCCGCAACGCCGCGGGTGTGCTGAGCCGCCCGGGCTGGGCGCTGCGCGTCGGTGCGGCCGGGGTGACCTTCGCCAACATCGAACAGGGGGCGAGCTCGCGCGACACGATGCGACTCGGCGCCTACGTCAACAGCCAGCTCAACCCCACGGCGACGTGGGAGGACCTGCGGTGGCTCCGTGAGCTCTGGAAGGGACGCCTCGTGGTGAAGGGCGTGCTCGATCCCGTGGCCGCCGCGCGACTCGTCGACGAGGGCGTCGACGGGGTGGTCGTGTCGAACCACGGCGGCCGCCAGCTCGACGGCGCCGTGCCGGCGGTCGCCGCGTTGCCCGCAGTGGTCGACGCGGTCGGTGGGCGCGCCGCCGTCGTGCTCGACGGAGGCATCCGGCGGGGGAGCGATGTCGTCACCGCCGTCGCACTGGGCGCCGACGCGGTCATGTTCGGCCGTCCGTACGTCTTCGGCCTCGCCGTCGGCGGCGAGGCCGGGGCGTCCCGGGTCGTCGACCTCGTCACCTCCGAGATCGATCGGGTGCTCGCCCTGCTCGGCGTGGCGTCGCTCGATGCCGTTCGCGGCCGGGCCGACGAGCTGCTCGTCCGGTCACCGACGGCGGCCGCTCACTGACGGTTCGTCACTGAGCGTGTGCATCTTGACACGCTCCGCAAGATCGGATTGGATAATGATGATAATGAATCGCCTAATTCCGGTCGGTGACGCTGACAACGTACTCGGCCCGGGATCCGGAGATCCGACACCCATGAGCCAGGGGGGCACATGAACAAGAAGATGAGAAGCGCACTGTTGGCGCTGACGGTCGTGGTCGCCATGGTCGGCGCCGCGTGCGCCAGCTCCGACGACACGAGTTCCAGCGGCGGCAGCGGCGGAAGCGGCGGCGGTGGCGGCAACAGCACCGGCGTCACCGACGACGAGATCCTCTTCGGCATGGCGACGCCCACGTCGGGCAACGCCAGCTCGCTGGGCATCGACGGCCAGAAGGGCGCCGAGGTCTTCGTGAAGTGGATCAACGAGAAGGGCGGCACCAACGGCCGCCAGTGGAAGCTCGTGGTCCAGGACGACGGCTTCGACCTCCAGAAGAAGGTCACCGCCGTGCAGTACCTGATCCAGCAGGAAGAGGTGTTCTCGATCTGGGGCGATGTCGGCTCCCAGGCCGTGGCCGCACTGCCGGTCATCAACCAGTCGAAGGTGCCGTACCTCTTCCCGTACGCGCTGGCCCAGCAGATGGTCGATCCGGTGCAGCCCACCGTGTTCATGTCCATCCCGATGGCCGACACCCAGGAGCAGGCGCTGTCGGACCACCTCGGTGAGGAGCTCACCGGCGACCCGAAGTTCGGTCTGCTGACCCTGAACAGCGCGGACGGCCAGGACGCGGTCAAGGGCTTCAAGGCCGGCGCCGCGGGCAAGTGGGTCGTCAGCGAGCAGCAGTACGAGCGCACCGCCACCTCGTGGGAGCCGCAGCTCGTCGCCATGAAGAGCGCCGGCGTCAACCACGTCGTGATCCACGGGTCCGACGTCTGGACCGCGAAGATCATGACCGAGGCCCGCAAGGTCGGTCTGGACGCCCAGTTCTACGGCTCGTCCGGTTCGGTCACCCCGCAGACCTTCAAGCTCGCCGGCGACGACGTCGCCGAGGGTGCACAGGCCGTCGCGATCTTCGCTCCGGCCACGGCCACCGACATCCCCGGCATCGCCGAGTTCATGGAGGCCTTCGAGAAGTACGAGCCCGGCTACGAGCCCGGCGCCTTCGCGCTGTCGTCGTGGGTCGGCGGTCTGATCACCGCCGGTGCGCTCGAGACGATCGAGGGCACGCCGACCCGTGAGGCGCTCATCGAGGCACTCCAGGGTCTCGAGGACTTCTCCACCGGTGGCATCACGGCCGACCAGTCGTTCTCGGCCGAGGACCACACCGGCTCCGACAAGGTGATGATCGTCGAGGCCCAGGGCGGCAAGTGGGTGCCGATCACCGACTGGATCTCGCCCAAGAGCTGATCCGTCACCGGAACCATCCGTCGGTCCGCCACCGCAGCGCTGCGCTGCGGTGGCGGACCACGAACAGGGGGTACGAATGCAGACCTTCTTGCAACTCCTGGTCTCAGGACTGCAGAACGGCATCGCCTACGGCCTGGTCGGCCTGTCGCTGGTGCTCATCTACCAGACCTCCCGGGCGCTGAACTTCGCCCAGGGCACGATGGCCGCGATGAGCGGCTACGTCGCCTTCGAGGTCATCGTGAACATGGGTGCCCCGTGGATCGTGGGCGCCCTCGTCGGCACCGTCGCCGGCGGTGTCATCGGCTTCGGCATCGAGCGGGTCGCGATCCGGCCGCTGCTCGGGGCACCGCTGCTCAGCCTGGTGATCGCGACGCTCGCCGTCGACTCGATCCTGGGCAACGTCACGCAGCTGCTGTGGGGATCCGACGTGAAGTCGCTCCCGCCGATCGCTCCGGGTGACTACGACGTCGGCGGCGTGATCATCGGGCGGACCTACGCCGTGATCGCGCTCGTCACCATCGTGTTGCTGCTCGGGCTCGCGTTCCTGCTCAAGCGCACGCGCCTCGGGCTGTCGATGCGTGCGTTCGCCGACGACCAGTTCGCCGCCGAGCTCCAGGGCGTCAAGCTTCCCCAGGTCTCGCGCACCGTGTGGATCATCGCCGCGGCCATCGGTGGCATCACCGGTGTGCTCTTCGGCCCGCTGCTGTTCATCCAGCTCGGCTACATGAGCCCGGTCTTCATCAAGGGCTTCACCGCCGCCGTGCTCGGCGGCTTCGTCTCCAGCGTCGGCGCGGTCGTCGGCGGCCTGGCGCTCGGCGTGCTCGAAGCGCTGGCGATCCGCTACACCTCGGCCAGCATCGCCCCGATGCTGCCGCTGCTCGTGATCCTCGTCGCGATGCTCGCCCGCCCCAGCGGCGTGTTCAACCGGAAGATGGCGGTGCGCCATGCATGACGCCGTCGCGACCCCCGGGAGCTCCGAGCAGTCCGAGCAGCCCGGGATCTGGGCGAAGATCCGGCCGGTCGTCACCCACCCGGTGTTCATCGGTGCGGTGCTGCTCGGCATCGTGTTCCTGTTCGGCTCGGGCATGCGCCAGTACGAGCAGTTCATCGTCTCGCTCGTGCTGCTCAACGCCGTCGTCGGCGTCGGGCTGGTGCTCCTCGTCGGTGTCGGTGGTCAGCTCTCGCTGGGTCACGCGACCTTCCTCGCGGTCGGTGCGTACACGGCGGCGAACCTGTCGACCCGTTCGACGATCGGCCTGCCGCTCGAGCTGTTGGTGGCGGTGGTCCTCGCCGTCGTGGTCGGGATGATCGTCGGCCTGCCGTCGCTGCGGCTGTCAGGACTGCTCCTCGCGGTCGGCACGCTGGCACTCGGCTTCGCCGGCCAGCAGATCCTGTTCATCTGGACGCCGGTGACCGGCGGAGGCGGCGGCATCACCGTCGCACCGCTCATGTTCTTCGGCCGTCCGATCACACTCATCGGCGCCAGCGTCGTGGTGTTGGGCCTCGCGCTGTTCCTGGTGTTCAACATCCTGCGCGGTCGTACGGGACGAGCGCTGCACGCACTGCGCACCTCGGACGCGGCCGCTCGCTCGGTCGGCATCGAGGTCGAGCGTCGGCGGGTGGCGGCGTTCGCCATGAGCGCCGCGCTCACGGCGGCGGGCGGCGTGCTCTACGGCCACGCGGTGTCCTACCTGGCCCCCGACAACTTCGGCATCGACTTGTCGATCACCCTGGTGATCATGACGATCATCGGCGGACAGCGTCGCCTGCTCGGCGCGGTCCTGGGTGCAGCGTTCGTGATCGGCCTGCCGGAGCAGTTCCGGACCTTCGCCGACTACGAGGGGATCCTCTACGGCGTCATCCTGCTCCTGGTGATCATCTTCGCCCCCGGCGGCATCGTCGAGATCGTCGACCGGATCTCCTCGGCCGTGCGCTCCCGCATCGGGCGCGGCAAGCGATCCGTCGACCACTCCACGCCGGTGCCGGTCTCGATCGAGGACCACGGCGTCGCCTACCGCCCCGAGGAGCACGGCGACCACGGCGTCGCCGCCCACATCGCCGAGGGCAACGTCGACCTCGCCGCCGCCGAGCCCCTGGCGGTCGACGCGGGCGGCGGGCTGCGCACGCGCAGCGGTCGAGAGGTGGTCGTGTCTGCCGAGGGTCTGCCGCTGCGCACCACCGACGTGCGCGTCGAGTTCGGCGGCGTGACCGCGGTGCGCAACGTCTCCTTCGAGGTCGCACCGGGCGAGGTGCTCGGGCTGATCGGCCCGAACGGCGCCGGCAAGACGACGCTCTTCAACGCCATCTGCGGCGTCGTCCCCGCCACCGGCAGCGTGCGCTTCGGCGAGGACGAGCTGTCGAAGATGTCGGTGCGTGCCCGGGCCATGTCCGGCGTCGGCCGCACGTTCCAGAACCTGTCGCTGCACGAGGGCCTCACGCCGATCGACCACGTGCTCATCGGCCGCCACCGCTTCTTCCAGTACGGGCTGACCTCGGAGATGCTCCGCCTGCCCAAGGTCGTGCGCTCCGAACGCGAGGGGTACGAAGAGGCCCTCGCGCTGCTCGAGCTGCTCGGCCTGGCGGACGTCGCCCACGACAAGGTCGACGACCTGCCCTACGGCATCCAGAAGCGCGTCGACGTGGCCCGTGCGCTCGCCGCACGACCGCGCATCCTGCTGCTGGACGAGCCTGCTGCCGGACTGCCGCACGACGAGGCCGATGCGCTCATCGACCACGTGCTGCACCTGACCCGTCCACAGCGCACGAGCGTGATCATCATCGAGCACAACGTCGAGCTCGTCCGCAGGGTCAGCGAGCGGATCGTCGTGCTGAACGCAGGAGAGATCCTCGCCGCGGGTGCACCCGACGAGATCCTCGAGAACCGACTCGTCGCGGAGGCCTACCTCGGTGTCTGATCTGCTCCAACTCGAGAACGTGGTGCTCGGCTACAAGCGCTCGGCGGTCATCCACGGGGTGACGCTGGGACTGGCCGAAGGCACCCGCACGGCGATGCTCGGCGCGAACGGCGCCGGCAAGTCCACCCTGCTCAAGGCGATCTCCGGGTTCCTCCGGTGTCGTGAGGGGCGCATCCTGTTCGAGGGCGAGGACATCTCCCGCCTCAAGCCGGCACAGATCGTCGCCCGCGGCATCGTGCACGTCCCGGAGGGACGTCGCGTGTTCCCGACGATGACGGTCGAGGAGAACCTCAAGGTCGGCGCACACCTGCACCGCGCCACGATGTCGGAGCGGACCGAACAGGTGCTCACGACGTTCCCGCGGCTCGAGGAGCGCTTCCGCACCCCGGCAGGTCTGCTCTCCGGTGGCGAGCAGCAGATGCTGGCCATCGGTCGGGCGATGATGCACGGACCGAAGGTCCTGCTGCTCGACGAGATGTCGCTCGGCCTCGCGCCGATCACCGCCCAGGCGGTGTACTCGTCCCTCGACGGCGTGTTCGAGGGGCTCACCGTTCTGCTCGTCGAGCAGAACGCCAAGCTGGCGCTGAGCCGCTGCGAGTACGTGTACGTGCTCCGCAACGGGGTGTGCGGCGGCGAGGGTCCGACCTCGGAGTTCGAGGACGAAGAACGACTGCGTGCCGTCTACCTCGGCACCTGAACGAAGGGGGTTCCATGACAGTGACCGAGATGTCCACGACGAAGGACCAGCTCCGCGACGAGGTGCTCGCGGTGTGCCGCGCGCTCGGGGCGCGCGGGTACGGCGGGGTGATCGGGGGGCACGTCAGCGCCCGGATCCCCGGTGAGGATCGCTACTGGACGAACGTGCTCGACCGGGCGTTCGAGGAGATGACCGTCGACGACATCGTCCTGATGGACTTCGACGGCAACGTGGTCGACGGCGGCCGCGGGGTGAGCCCCGGGATCGACTTCCACCAGGGCATCTACCAGCGCCGTCCCGACCTCCACGCGGTCGTGCACACCCACGGCTTCTGGATCACCGCCCAGTCCGCGTTCGCCCGGCCGCCGCTCATGTGGCACAACCTCTGCACGTACTTCTACGGCCGCACCGCCGTCGCGCCCGACGACTCCCTGGAGTCGATCGCCGCGGCGATGGGCGACGAGGACGTCGCGATCGTCATCCCCTGGCACGGTGCCATCACCGCGGGCCGTGACCTGGGCGAGGCGACCGCGCTGCACGCGACCTTCGAGTACACCTCGCGCCTCGACGTCACCCTCGCCGGCACCGGCGCGGAGCCGATGCCCGAGGAGTCGTGCCTCAAGATGCGTGCGCTCGTGGAGTCCGCGAACTACCTCAAGCTCACCTACGACCTGATCCTGCGTGGCGGCGAGCTGGCCACCGACGCAGCCGACCCGGCGAAGGCCGGTCTCGCGGCGGTCGTCCGATGAGCGACGCGACGGATCGCTCCCTGGCCGAGCGGATCGAACGTCTCGAGGTCCGCGCGGACCTCGAGGACCTGGTGACGCGCTACTCGATGGCCGTCGACGACCGTGACCTCGACGGCGTGCTCGCGCTGTTCACCCCCGACGCCAGCTTCGGGCACAAGTCGGATCCCGGCATCGTCGGCCACGACCGGATCCGCGCCCACTACCGGGACCGCCTGAGCGGGCTCGTGTACAGCTACCACTACGCGCACAACCAGCTCGTCGAGTGGAACGGCGGCGACGAGGCGACCGGCGAGGTCAACGCCCACGCCGAGATGGCCTTCCCCGACAAGCTGGTCATCGCCGCGCTGCGCTACCACGACACGTACCGGCGCATCGACGGGGAGTGGCGCTTCGCGAGCCGCGACCAGTCCTTCTACTACTTCCTGCCGGCGACCGAGCTGATCGCCGGCGACTACGCAGAGCGCCGCAAGCGCTGGCCGGGCCCGGCGCTGGACGCCGAGCTCCCGGACTCGCTGTCCAGCTACCGCGAGTTCCTCGCGCGCGCCTGACCCGAGCCCCGAACGACATCACCCAGAGGAAGGAACCCACGTGCCCGACATCGAGATCGAAGAACGCCAGGACGCCGTCTGGATCCGGCTGAACCGGCCGGACCGGAAGAACGCGTACGACCCCGAGATGTGCGGCCAGATCATCGCCGCCATCAAGGAGGCGTCCGTGACGTCCGCAGCAGCGATCGTGCTCACCGGTTCCGGTGACTCGTTCTGCGCCGGCGGCTTCCTCGGCAACCTCGCGAACCCGGACGCCGCTCGTCTCCGCACGATGTTCTTCGGCTCACTCGAGCTGTTCGAGACGATCCGCAACGCTCCGCAGCCGGTGATCGCCGCGGTGAACGGCGTGGCGGCCGGCGGCGGCAACGAGCTCGTCGTCGCCTGCGATCTGGCCATCGCTGCGGAGTCGGCCTGGTTCGGCCAGACCGGGGTCAAGGTCGGCAGCGCGCCGGTCCTCGGTGGCACGAACCTGCTCGCGATGTCGGTGGGGGAGAAGCGGGCCAAGGAGGTGGCGTTCCTCTGCCGGCGCTACCCGGCGAAGGAGGCCCTGGAGCTCGGCTGGGTCAACGAGGTCGTGCCCGACGACGAGCTCGAGGCCGCGACGGACTCGATGGTCGCGGAGCTGGCCCGCATGAGCCCCCGCTACCTCGAGATCGCGAAGCTCTCGTCGAACGTCTGGTGGAACTCGATCCGGGACAACTACGTCTCGGGTCTCGGCATGCTCGTCCAGGCCATCGGGTCCGACGACATGGTCGAAGGCGCAACCGCCTTCATGGAGAAGCGTCCGGCGCAGTTCCCGCGCCGCGGGAGCACGTCGGACTGAGCACGTCGGACCGGGGAAGGTCCGACAGGAGAGAGGAAGGGTCATGCAGGAGTATCGGGACCACCGTCCCACGTTCGACGACCGGGGAAGCTGGACCACCCCGGCGGTGCTGCGCGCCCGCGCGGCTCGCCACGGCGAGCGGACCTGGCTCGAGGTGCCGAGCACCGGCGAGTCGTACACGTTCGCCGAGACGCTCGAGGTCTCCGAGCGGGTCGCCTCCGGGCTGCTCGCGCGCGGCCACGAGCAGGGCGACCGGCTCGTCATCATGGCGCCGAACTCGTCGGACCACCTGTTCGCGTGGCTCGGCTCCTCGGTGGCCGGCATGGTCGAGGTGCCGATCAACACCGCCTACAAGGGGACCTTCTTCGAGCACCAGGTGTCGACGGTGGCGCCGAGCGCTGCGGTGGTGTCGCCGGACCTGGTCGACCGGTTCGTCGAGTCCCGCGAGGCGTGCGCCGCGGTGCGGCGTGTGTACGTCGTGGCCTCGCCCGCCGACGAGCTCGAGACGGCACTCGCCGAGCTGCGCGCCGCGGGCTACGACGCCGAGCCGTTCGCCGCGCTGCGCTCCGCCGAGCCGGCCGACCTGCCCGAGGTCCGCTCCCAGGACCTCGCGTCGGTGTTCTTCACCTCGGGCACCACGGGCCTGTCGAAGGGCGTCATGATGCCGCACGCGCACATGCACCTGTTCGCCGACGAGACGGTGTCGCTCACGCGCCTGACCGAGGCCGACACCTACCTGTCGATGGGGCCGCTGTTCCACGGCAACAGCCAGTTCCTCGCGGCGTACCCGTCGCTCATCGCCGGAGCCCGCTACGTCATGCGCGAGCGCTTCAGCGCCAGCCGTTGGGCCGAGTGGGTC
Organism: Actinomycetes bacterium; assembly: GCA_023389745.1. Classification (GTDB taxonomy): domain Bacteria; phylum Actinomycetota; class Acidimicrobiia; order Acidimicrobiales; family Microtrichaceae; genus JAFAFN01. The sequence continues at coordinate 19,165 of JAEWED010000183.1, read as the reverse complement.
CGCGACTCGCGGGCGACGGTCACCAACTTCGTGGGCGTGATGATGGACTTCGTCTGGAGCCAGCCGCCCTCCGAGATCGACGCCGACAACGACCTGCGCTGCATCTTCGCCGCGCCGACGGCCACCTATGCCCCCGAGTTCAAGGAGCGCTTCGGCGTCGAGGCGTTCGTCGAGGTGTTCGGCCTGACCGAGACGGCCATGCCGATCATGTCGCCGTACGGCGTCGATCGCCCCCACGGTGCGGCCGGTCTGCTGGTGTCGGACTGGTTCGAGGTCCGTCTCGTCGACCCCGAGACCGACGAGGAGGTGCCCACCGGTGAGCTCGGCGAGCTGACCGTCCGACCCCGGATGCCCTTCACCACGTGCGCCGGCTACTACGGCATGCCGGAGAAGTCGATGGAGGCCTTCCGCAACCTCTGGTTCCACACCGGCGATGGGCTCCGCAGAGATGCCGACGGCTGGTACTACTTTGTGGATCGCCTGAAGGACGCAATTCGTCGTCGGGGGGAGAACATCAGTTCCTACGAGGTCGAGCAGGCACTGATCACCCTGGACGGGATACAGGAATGCGCGGTCGTCGCGGTTCCGGCGGACCAGGACGCGGGAGAGGACGAGGTGATGGTGTTCGTGGTGAGGGAACCCGGGAGCGGGATCGGTCCGGCCGAGGTCTGGGAGCACGCGGATCGTCGTCTTCCCTACTTCGCGGTGCCTCGTTACGTGTCCTTCCTCGACGAGCTCCCCAAGACCCCGTCGGAGAAGATCCGCAAGGCGGCGCTGCGCGACATCGGCATCGCCGACGCGCACGACCGTGATGCGCATGACCGGTCCGCTCAGACCTCGGGAGCGAGCTGATGTCCTCCGACCGAGGTGTCTTCACCGAACCGCCCTCCGCCAGGTCGCGTCCCATCCGCAGTCGCAAGACGGCGCTGCTCATCGCGCAGCGCATCGTCGACGAGATCACCGCGAAGCAGCTGCCGCCGGGAGCGATGCTCCCGGCCGAGAAGGACATGCTCGCCACCTACGAGGTCGGCCGCGGCACCCTGAGGGAGTCGTTGCGCTTCCTCGAGATGAACGGCGTCATCACCATCAAGCCGGGTCCGGGCGGCGGGCCGGCGGTGTGCGACCCCGATTCGCGTGACCTGGCCGGCTCGCTCGGTCTTTTCCTGCAGCTGCACGGCACGCCCTTCCGGTCGATCGTCGAGGTGCGCCGCACCATGGAGCCGGCGATCGCCGCGGTCGCCGCGCTCAACGTGCGCGACGTCCACCTGGAACGACTCAAGGACTCCGTCGAGATGATGGAGCTGCACCTCGACGACGAGGAGATGTTCCTCGCAGAGAACGAGCGGTTCCACGAGCTCGTGGCGTGGGCGTCGGGCAACCCGATGTTCGCCCTGTTGATCTCGTCGCTGCACTGGATCACCGACGGCGCATTCCTGGGCGTCGACTACCCGGAGCGGCGTCGATCAGCGGTCGTCGCGGCCCACCGCAAGATCTACGAGGCGCTCGCCAGCCGCGACCCCGAGCAGGCCCGCGACACCATGGCGGACCACGTCGGGGAGTTCGCGAACTACCTCGAGAAGTACTACCCCTCGGTGTTCGACAGCCCCGTCCGCTGGTCCGACATCTCACGCTGAGCTGACACCGCTCGTCGAGCAGCCGCCCGGGTGCAACTCGCGCCGGGGCGCTGTCGCGCGTGCCCGACCTGATGGGTGCCGCCAAGTTACCGCGCGGTCATTTAGTTTGATGTCATTGTATCCCCTTGGATGTCTAACTAATCTCGATGGACGTGAGCACCACCGAGACCACCCAGGACCCGCCCGTCAGCCCCATCGAACGTGTGGGGGTGATCGGCTGCGGCCTCATGGGATCCGGCATCGCCGAGGTGTGCGCCCGCGCCGGGCTCGACGTCGTCGTCAAGGAGTACGACGCCGACGCGGCGGAGCGGGGACTGCAGCGCCTCGCCGGCTCGCTCGACACCGCCGTGCGGCGCGGCAAGCTCGACGAGGCCGACCGCGACGCCACGCTGGGCCGCATCGGGTTCACCACCGACATGGACGAGCTCGGCGACCGCCAGCTGGTCATCGAGGCCGTGAACGAGGACGAGTCCACCAAGATCGACACCTTCCGGGCACTCGACAAGGTGTTCGCCGACCACGGCGACGACCTGATCCTCGCCTCGAACACGTCGTCGATCCCGATCATGAAGCTCGCCATGGCGACCTCCCGCCCCGAGCAGGTCATCGGCCTGCACTTCTTCAACCCGGTGCCCGTGCTGCCGCTGCTCGAGGTCGTCACCTCGCTGCTGACCAGCGACCGGACGACCGCGACGTCGACGGCGTTCGCCGCCGACGTGCTGCACAAGCGGGTGATCAACTCCCAGGACCGCGCCGGCTTCATCGTCAACGCCCTGCTCATCCCGTACCTGCTGTCCGCGATCCGCATGATGGAGTCGGGCTTCGCCTCGGCCGAGGACATCGACACGGGCATGGTCGAGGGCTGTGCCCACCCGATGGGACCGCTGGCGCTGACCGACCTGATCGGCCTGGACACCACGATGGCGGTGGCGGAGTCGCTCTACGAGGAGTTCAAGGAGCCGCTCTACGCGCCGCCCCCGCTGCTGTCCCGCATGGTCGAGGCGGGTCTGCTCGGTCGCAAGGCCGGCCGTGGTTTCTACGAGTACAACCGATGACCGCCATCGCCCAGATGGGTCCGTCCTCGACCCCGTCGGCTCCACGCCCGCGCCACGCCGAGATCCCCCGCGCCCAGCGCACCATCGACGCGCTGCGCGACGTCGGCATCGGCGACCTGCTCTCGGCCGAGCGCTTCGCCCACGTCGACCCGGCCACCGTGGAAGCGGTCGTCGACGAGTTCGTGCGCTTCGTCGACGAGGTGGTCACACCCACCGACCGTGACGGCGACGTCGTCGGCTGCACCGTGGACGTCGACGCCGCGACCGTGACGACCGCGCCCGGCTCGGTCGACGCGTACCACCGCTACGTGCAGGCGGGCTGGGGTGCGGTGCCCTTCGCTCCCTCCGACGGCGGCGGCGGCTTCCCCAAGGTCGTCGGCGTGGCCATGCAAGAGGTGTTCGCCAGCGGGAACCTCGGGCTGTCGCTGTGCCCCGCGCTGACCCAGAGCGCGATCGAGCTGCTCTCGCAGTGGGGCGACGAGTCCCAGCGCGAGCGGTTCCTGCCGCGGCTGGTGACCGGCGAGTGGAACGGCACCATGCAGATCTCCGAGCCCGACGCCGGCTCCGACGTCGGAGCGATCCGCACGTCGGCCGAACCGCTCGGCGACGGCCGCTTCGCGCTGCACGGCACCAAGATCTTCATCTCGTGGGGCGAGCACGACCTGACCGACAACATCGTGCACCTGGTGCTGGCGCGCACACCGGGCTCGGCGCCCGGGACCAAGGGCCTGTCGCTGTTCGTCGTGCCCAAGTTCCACGTCGACGACACCGGCTCGCTCGGCGAGCGCAACCCGATCTGGTGCCGGTCGATCGAGCACAAGCTCGGCCTGCACTCCTCGCCGACCTGCGTGATGGAGCTCGACGGCGCCGTCGGCGAGCTGGTGGGTGACGAGGGCAGCGGCATGCGTGCCATGTTCTCGATGATGAACCCGGCTCGTCTCGCGATCGGCCTGCAGGGGCTCTCGATCGGCGAGCGCGCCTACGCAGAGGCTCGGGAGTACGCCGCGGAGCGGCGCCAGAGCACCGCGGTCGGCGGCACCCGTGGCGTGCCCGACACGATCGACCAGCACCCCGACGTGCGCCGCATGCTGTCGTCGATGCGTGCGACCCTCGACGCGATGCGTCTGGTCGTCTACACCACGGCGATCGAGTCCGACCGGGCGGCGACGCTGCCGCAGGTCGCGGACCGCGAGCACGCGCAGGATCTGGTCGACCTGTTCACCCCGATCGCCAAGGGCTGGGTGACCGACCTGGGCGTCGACATCGCCTCGACCGGCATCCAGGTGCTCGGCGGTGTCGGCTACAGCGAGGAGACCCGTGCGCCGCAGCGGCTGCGCGACGCCCGCATCGCCCCGATCTACGAGGGCACCAACGGCATCCAGGCGATCGACCTGGTGACCCGCAAGCTGACCCGTCGAGACGGCGACCTGGTGCGCGGCCTGCTCGACGAGATCGAGTCCACCGCAGTCGCGCTGCAGCTCGACGGCGGTCGCAGCGCCGTGCTGGGCGACGCGCTGAGCGAGGCGGTCGGCGCGGTCGGTCGCACCGTCGAGTGGCTGCTCGGCGAGCTCGCGGGCGACCCCTCGGACGCGCTCGCCGGCGCCACGACGTTCCTCGCGGTGTTCGGTGACCTGGTCGGTGGCTGGCTGCTGGCCCAGCGCGTGCAGCGCCGTGAGGGCCCCTCCGCGGAGCAGGCGCTCGACGTCGCGGTCTTCTACGCCTCGGAGCGTCTGGTGACCCTCGCCGGACGTTGCGCCACGGTCACCGCAGGCGCCGACCGCCTGTTCATCTAGAGGGGAGCGACGTTCAGTCGAAGTCGCCGGCGTTGCGGCGGATGCGGTGCAGCAGCGCGAACAGGTCGGCCATCTGGCGTTCGCTGAGTCCCAGGTCGCCGAACACGTCGCGGTTGAGCGCCCTGGTCGCCGAGCGGGCCAGCGCGCGCCCCTCGGGGGTCAGCGTCGCGAGCGTCGTGCGGCCGTCGTCGGGATGCGGCTCCCTGGTGACCAGGCCGTCGGCCTCGAGCCGGTTGACCGCGTTGGTGATGCTCGCCGGGTGCACCTGGAGGCGGTTGCCGATCTTGCCGAGCGGCAGGGCGCCGTTGCGGGAGAAGTCCAGCAGCACGAGCAGCTCGTAGCGGGCGAAGGTGAGCTGCATCGGACGCAGCACCGCGTCGATGCGCGACTGCAGGATCTGGTCGGCGCGCACGATCGAGGTCACCACGGCCATGCCGTCGGCCGCGTCCTCCCAGCCGTGCTCGGACCACTGGCGCCGTGCCTCGGTGATGGGATCGAAGGACATCCTCGATCTGGGGTTGGGGGACTTCCGCTCCACCATGGGCGCCGAGACTAGCGACGGTCGAGGGCCGTGCTGCGCCTCGCGACAGTTTGACCTCCGAGGACTCTGGCCCACTACTATGTTGATGTCCAACTAATTCCTGACGACGACCCGGCCGGCAGCCGATGGGGGCAGACATGACGACCGACGTGGCGAACGCACTCCACGTGCCCGAGCACCCCGTCCGCTTCGTGACGGCGGCCAGCCTGTTCGACGGTCACGACGCCTCGATCAACATCATGCGGCGCATCCTGCAGTCACAGGGCGTCGAGGTGATCCACCTGGGTCACAACCGCTCGGTCGACGAGATCGTGCGCGCCGCGATCGACGAGGACGTGCAGGGCATCGCGCTGAGCTCGTACCAGGGCGGCCACGTCGAGTACTTCAAGTACCTGATCGACCGGCTCGCCGCCGAGGGCGCCGAGCACATCCGCGTCTACGGCGGCGGTGGCGGCGTGATCGTGCCCGAGGAGATCGCCGAGCTGCACGCCCACGGCGTGGCCCGCATCTTCTCGCCCGAGGACGGCCAGCGCCTCGGTCTCGCCGGCATGATCAACTCGATGGTCGCCGAGTGCGACCAGCGTCTCGCCGATCGCCCCGCCCGGCTCGACGACGTGCTCGGCGGCTCCACCTCGGCGCTCGCCCGGATGATCACCTGCCTCGAGGACGGCACGGTCGACGACGCGACCCGTGCCGAGCTCGCCGAGCTGCGGGCCTCTCGCACGGCCCCGGTGCTGGGCATCACCGGTACCGGCGGCTCGGGCAAGTCCTCGCTGACCGACGAGCTCGTGCGTCGCTTCCGACTGGACCAGGAGGACAAGGTCCGCATCGCGATCATCGCGATCGACCCGACCCGTCGTCGTGGCGGTGGCGCGCTGCTGGGTGACCGCATCCGCATGAACTCGATCAGCTCGGGCTCGGCCGATCCCGGCTCCGGTGACGCCGCCGGGGCGAGCCGGATCTACTTCCGCTCGCTGGCGACCCGGTCGACCACCTCCGAGGTGCCCGACTCGCTCTCGGACATCATCGCGGCGGCCACCGCCTGGGGCGCCGAGCTGGTCATCGTCGAGACCCCCGGCATCGGTCAGGGCGACGCCGCGATCGTGCCGTACGCGGACGTGTCGCTCTACGTCATGACCCCCGAGTTCGGCGCCTCGTCGCAGCTCGAGAAGATCGACATGCTCGACTTCGCCGACGCCGTGGCCATCAACAAGTTCGAGCGCCGGGGCGCCGAGGACGCCCGCCGCGACGTCGCCCGCCAGCTGGTGCGCAACCGCGAGGCCTTCGACCGGACGCCCGAGGACATGCCCGTGTTCGGCACCGTCGCCTCGCGCTTCAACGACGACGGGGTCACCGCGCTCTACCAGCACCTGCGTGGCGAGCTCGCCGCGGCCGGCATGGACATCGCGCCCGGCGCGCTGCCGGCGGTCGAGACCGCGACGTCGACGGGTCTGTCCGAGATCGTGCCCGCGGCTCGCAGCCGCTACCTCGCCGAGATCGCCGAGACCGTGCGCAGCTACCACGCGACGACCGAGGAGCAGTCACAGGTCGCACGTCGTCTGCAGCAGCTCGACGCCACGCGTGAGCTGCTCGCGGGCGAGGGTCACGGCATCGCGGACGTCGAGTCGCTGATCGCGACGACCAAGGACCACCTGCATCCGACCGACCGCGACCTGCTCGCCGCGTGGCCCGACCGCGTGGCCGAGCTGAGCGGTCCGGACCGGCCGGTCCGCGAGTCGCTGTCGGGCACCCTGGTGCCGAAGCTGTCGCTGCCCAAGTTCGTCGACCACGGCGAGCAGCTGCGCTGGCTGCGCTCGGAGAACCTGCCCGGCCACTTCCCCTACACCGCGGGTGTGTTCCCGCTGAAGCGCGAGGGTGAGGACCCGGCTCGCATGTTCGCCGGCGAGGGTGGCCCGGCGCGCACCAACCGCCGCTTCCACCTGCTCGCCGAGGGCCAGCCGGCCAACCGCCTCTCGACCGCGTTCGACTCGGTCACGCTCTACGGCTTCGACCCGGCGGAGCGCCCCGACATCTACGGCAAGATCGGCAACTCCGGCGTCTCGATCGCCACGCTCGACGACATGAAGGTCCTGTACTCGGGCTTCGACCTGTGCGACCCGGCGACCTCGGTGTCGATGACGATCAACGGGCCGGCCCCGGCGATCCTCGCCATGTTCCTCAACACGGCGATCGACCAGCGCCTCGAGCGCTTCCGCTCCGACGAGGGCCGTGAGCCCACCGAGGCCGAGGCCGCCGAGCTGCGTGCCTGGGTGCTGTCGAACGTGCGCGGCACCGTGCAGGCCGACATCCTCAAGGAGGACCAGGGCCAGAACACCTGCATCTTCTCGACCGAGTTCTCCCTCGGCGTGATGGCCGACATCGCCGAGTGGTTCGTCGAGCACCAGGTGCGCAGCTTCTACTCGGTGTCGATCTCCGGCTACCACATCGCCGAGGCCGGCGCGAACCCCATCAGCCAGCTCGCCTTCACGCTGTCGAACGGGTTCACCTACGTCGAGTCGTACCTGGCTCGTGGACTGTCGGTGGACGACTTCGCACCGAACCTCAGCTTCTTCTTCTCGAACGGCATGGACCCCGAGTACACCGTGCTCGGCCGGGTGGCGCGCCGCATCTGGGCCGTCGCGATGCGTGACCGCTACGGCGCCAACGACCGCTCGCAGAAGCTCAAGTACCACGTGCAGACCTCGGGTCGTTCGCTGCACGCCCAGGAGATGGCGTTCAACGACATCCGCACCACGCTGCAGGCGCTGTGCGCGATCTACGACAACGCCAACAGCCTGCACACCAACGCCTACGACGAGGCGGTGACGACCCCCACCGCCGAGTCGGTGCGACGGGCGCTCGCGATTCAGCTGATCATCAACCGCGAGTGGGGCCTCGCGATGAACGAGAACCCGCTGCAGGGCAGCTTCATCGTCGAGGAGCTCACCGACCTGGTCGAGGCGGCCGTGCTCGACGAGCTCGACCGGATCAACACTCGTGGCGGTGTGCTCGGCGCTATGGAGACCGGCTACCAGCGCGGCAGGATCCAGGACGAGTCGATGCTCTACGAGCACCGCAAGCACGACGGCACCCTGCCGATCGTCGGGGTGAACACGTTCATCGACCCGAACGGCTCCGACGAGGAGGCGACCGTCGAGCTCGCCCGCTCCACCTCTGACGAGAAGGACGACCAGATCGCCCGTCTCCGTGCCTTCCAGCAGGAGCACGCCGCGGAGCGTCCGGCGGCGCTGGCACGTCTGCGCGACGCGGCGCTCGCCGGCGACAACCTGTTCGACGTGCTCATGGACACGGTGCGGCACTGCTCGCTCGGCGAGATCACCGACACCCTGTTCGAGGTCGGCGGTTCGTACCGACGCAGCGTCTGACCCGCCCGGTCAGGTCAGTGGTCGACGTCGAGGTCGTCGACCGTGATGCCGCGCAGCGTGCGGGCTGCCGCGACCGCCGCGACGGCGAGCAGGACGGCGCCCAGTACGCCGGCCGCGTGCGCGCCGTCCACGAACGCCACCCGCCCCGCGGCGACGACCTGGTCGGCGACCTCTCCCTGGACCCGCGACGCCACCGAGACCGCGCCGGCGAGGGTGTCGGACACGGTGTGCGCGTCGGCGCTCGACAGGCCCTCGGGCACCTCGACGGTGCGCCGGTAGACGGCGGTGATGGTGCTGCCCAGCAGTGCGATGCCGAGCGCGGCGCCCAGCTCGAACGCGGTCTCCGAGATCGCTGACGCCGAGCCGGCCCGGCGTGGGGGGACCGTCGCGATCACCAGGTTGGTGCCGAGGCTGCCCGCCGCTCCGACGCCGACCGCGATCAGGCCGATCGACAACGAGGCGAGCAGGTCGGTGCCCTCGACGTCGAGCGTCGTGATGCACAGGTAGCCGAGCCCGATGATCGCCAGGCTCGCCGACAGCAGCGTCGACGGGGCGATGCCTCGGCGCAGCAGCACGACCACGCCGAGCGAGGCGGCGAGCGACGCGGCCATCGCCGGCAGCAGCTTGAACGCGGCGTCGAGCGGCCCGTAGCCCTCGACGAGCTGGAAGTACTGGGCGATGAAGAAGATGCCGCCGATGTAGCCGAAGTTGGCCACCAGGTTGGTGGCGATCGCGACCGCGAACGGGCGGTGCGAGAACAGCGAGACGTCGAGCATCGGCTCGTCGAGCCGCTGCTGGCGCCGGACGAAGACGACGCCCATCACGACCCCGAAGAGGGCGATCACGCCGAGCTGCAGCGTCGGGCCGTGCTCGGCGGTGACCTTCACGGCGTAGACGACCGGCACGATCGCCACGAGCGACAGCGGGCTCGAGATCCAGTCGAAGCTGCCGGCCTGGTCGTTGCGCGACTCGGGCAGCAGGATCCGGCCGGCGACCACCAGCACGGCCATGACCGGCAGCGCCATGAGGAACACCGAGCCCCACCAGTAGTGCTCGAGCAGCCAGCCGCCGACGATCGGCCCGACCGCCGCGCCGACGGCGAAGGCCGAGGCCCAGATGCCGATGGCGATCCGTCGCCGGTTGGCATCGGCGAAGATGTTGCGGATCAGCGACAGCGTCGAGGGCATGAGGGTGGCGCCCGCGACACCGAGCAGGGCCCGTGAGGCGATCAGCATCTCGGGTGTCGTCGAGAACGCCGCGAGCGTCGAGGCGGCGCCGAAGCCGGTGGCTCCGATCAGCAGCAGGCGGCGGCGGCCGATGCGGTCGCCGAGGTTGCCCATGGTGACCAGCAGTCCGGCGAGCACGAACGCGTAGGCGTCCACGATCCAGAGCAGCTGGGTGCTCGAGGGGTCGAGCGATGCGCTGAGCTCGGGCACGGCGAAGCCCAGCACCGTGTTGTCGATCGAGATGATCAGCACGGCGAGCATCAGGACCCCGAGCGCGGCCCACTGTCGACGTGGGCTCAGCTCCTCGGTGGGACGGGCGGTGGGTGCATGCGACATGACGCAGTCTCCTGCGCCGTCTTTGCTCATCCGGGTACGGCAGCCCTCGTCCGGGGCGCTCCGGGTCGGAGCGCCGAGGTCCAGTCTAGGACAGCAGGATCGAGCGACCCGGCGGGGTGGCGAGGGTCACCGTCGCGGGCGGTCGCCTCGGGTTGGGGGGCCGGTCGCCTGGGGCTGGGCGGCCGGGGGACGGCCTCGGCGCAGGACGGATCAGAGCGAGTCGCCGGAGTCCGTCGAGTCGATCGCCGCGGCCTCCGCGACGGGGGCCGCACCCTCGCCGTCGTCGCCGTGCTTGCCCAGCACCGCGAAGCCGAGCAGGGGGAAGAGCAGCACCGACATCATGCCGGCGCCGACCAGCGCGGTCGCGTTGGCGCTGGTCATGCGGTGCTCCCGCAGGCCGATCTCGGTGATCACGACCAACAGGGGCAGCGCGGTGGACTGCAGTAGTACCAGCGCGCCGCGTTCACGTCCCGACAGCACGCCGCGGTACACGAGCAGTGCGGGCAGGCCCCGGACCACGAGCATCAGGCCCATGAAGATGGGGACCCGGATCATCGTCGAGGGTGACTCGACCAGCGCGTCGAGGTCGAAGTTGACCCCGCTCACGATGAAGAAGACGGGGATGAGGAAGCCGAAGCCGATCGCTTCGATCTTCGGGCTGAGCGCCTCGTTCTGCTCCGGGCTCAGCGCGATCCGGGCGATCATGCCGGCGGCGAAGGCGCCGAGCAGGTTGTCGAGGCCGAGCTCCGCGGCGACCATCACGAGCAGCGTGATGAGCAGCAGGATGATGCGGACGGGCAGCTGGGTCGACGTCGAGAGGTGGCGCTGCAGCATCTCGATCATCGCCGGTGGCTGGGGTCGTGCCGCGATGGCGGCGACGGCGACGGCGAGCACCGCGAACGCGATCAGCAGCAACGCCTCGATGCCCGGGCTGGACGACGACAACAAGATGGTGACCGCGAGGATCGGCCCGAACTCGCCGATGGCGCCCGCCGCGGTCAGGAACCCGCCGAAGCGAGTCTCGAGCATGCCGCGGTCGCGCAGCATCGGCAGCAGCGTGCCGATCGCGGTGGTGGTCAGGGCCAACCCGACCAGCAGGCTCGAGATGACGAAGCCCTCGAGCGCGAGCACCGCGCCGACGCCGAGGCCGAGGGCCAGCGAGATCAGCCAGCCGACACCACCACGGTTGAGCGGGGCGCCCTTGAGGGTCGTGAAGTCGATCTCGTAGCCGGCGAGGAAGAACAGCACGGCGAGGCCGAGCTGGCTGAGGCCGGTGACGAAGGGGTCGACCTCGACCCATCCGAGCAGCGCGGGGCCGACGACGATGCCCAGGGCGAGCTCGAACAGCACGCTGGGGATGCGCCACTTGCGCAGCAGCTCCGACAGCAGCGGGGCGACGACGGCAGCGGCGGCGATGACGACGATGGACACCGCGGTCGAGTGGTTCATGCCAGGGAGACTACGGAGTGACCCGGCCGTTCCGGCTGATCCGGGGCTGGGTCACCGCGGGGTGCGTACGAGGAGCGCGGGTCAGTGCTCGCCCTGTGGCCGCCGGCGGTTCGCCTTGGTCTCGCTGCGCTGTCGCTTGGCGTCGAGGCGCCGCCGCTTCGAGCCGAGGGTCGGCCGCGTCGGGCGGCGTGGCCGCTGCGGCACGAGCGCGTTCGCGAGGCGTCCCGCCAGCCGCTCGCGGGCGATCCCGCGGTTGCGGACCTGGGAGCGTTCGTCGTCGACCACGACGCGCACCTCGTCGCCGAACGCGGCGAGCAGGACCCGGCGCTGGTGGTCGTCGAGCGCGGCGGAACCCGCGATGTCGAAGCGCAGCTCGACGCGTGTCGCGGCCTTGTTGGCGTGCTGCCCGCCCGGCCCGCCCGACGTGGTGAAGCGCTCGTCGATCTCCTGCGCGGGGATGGTCAGACCCGGCCGGACCACCAGGTCGTCGGCAGCCACCGTCTCAGCGGTCGCCGGCCAGCAGGTGCGGCGCGTGCTGCGACACCGCGTCGAGCACCTGCGCAGCGCTCGGATTCACCAGGCCGACGTGGTCGGGGTCGTCGAGCGCGCCGATCAGGACGGTCGGCACGGTCTCGTTGCCGTTGGCGAGGCGCTGCACGACCCGGGCCGCGGCGGGGTCGTCCCAGATGTTCACCTCGACGATCGGCAGGTCCGACGACTCGAGGTCGCGGCGCAGCATCGAGCAGAAGCCGCACGCCGGACGCCAGAACAGCGTGATCGACGAGCGGTCGCCGGTCACGGGGTGATCGGATTCGGGACGGGGGGATTCGGGACGGTCGCGAGGCAGGTCCGGCACGTTCCCGATCGTACCCAGTGTCGCGTCGGGCGGATCAGGCGGTCAGGCGGTCAGGCGGTCAGGCGGAGCGGCGCTCGTCGCCGTGGTGGTGTCCCACGGTCGGGCCGAGCTCGTCGTGCATCCAGCGCACCGTCGTCGCGATGCCCGAGTCGAGCGGCACCCGTGGTGCCCAGCCGAGCTGCTCGGTCGCCACGGTGATGTCCGGCGTCACCTTCGGCGATGCGGCGGCGGTGCAGCGCCGGAACTCGACACCGACGCGGGCGGCGGTCGCCCTGCGGACGGCCTCACCGATCGCTTCGAGCGAGTGCGCCGTCGGGTCGCCGAGGTCGACCGGGTCGGCGCTGAGGTCGCTGCGGAACAGTCGGAGCATGCCGTTGACCAGGTCCGACACGAAGCAGAACGAGCGGGTGTCGTCGGGCTGGCCGGCGAGCGAGAGCGGCTGACCGGTGACGCCCTGCAGGGCCAGGTGGGCGAGCGTCGGTTCGTCCTCGGGCTCCATGCGGGGGCCGTAGGCGCTGAACAGGCGGGCGACGCGCAGGTCGGGTCCGGAGCCGCGTCGACGGCGAGCGATCAGGTCGGGATCCTGGGCGAAGGGGTCCTCGTACTCCTCGCCCGTCGCACCGACGAGCAGCAGGCGGCAACGTCGGCGGCCGGCGAAGTCGATGACCTCGTCCACCCCGGTCGGCTCCGACGGCAGCCGGTCGCCCGTGCACGGCAGCGAGATCGCCGGCGTCGGGGAGATCAGGTGGAAGACCCCGTCGACGGGGCCGCGCACGGGGATGCCGTCGTTGACGTCGCCCTCTCGGAACGAGAACGTCGGCAGCCGTGCGAACGTCGTCAGGTTCGTGCGACGTCCGCTCGAGAGGTCGTCGATCCCGATGACCTCGTGCCCCCGCCGCAGCAGCGCCTCGCACAGGTGCGAGCCGAGGAAACCGGCGGCACCGGTGACCACGAACCTGCTCGGAGAGGCGGTGTCGCTCACGTGTTCCACGTTACGGAGCGACCCGGGTCGGCGTTGGGCGCTGATGTGAAGCTGTTGTTACCAACCCCGCACACGACGGCAGTACGGTCGCCGGCCATGAGCACAGCTGACCCGACGACCGTGGGCGACGACCGCCCGGTGCTGGAGCCCGCGGCGCAGGCGTACCTCGACCTGCTCCGGCGGTGCCTGACCCGGGAGCTGTTCCTCGACCAGGAGTGGTGGGACGCCGACCTGCGCGACTGGCCCGGCGGCAAGGACGCCGTGGTGCCGACGTTGCGCGAGCACGGCTGGCGGGTGGTCCGGCGGGGTGACCCGAGCTCGCGCGACGAGGGGCGTGACTGGCCGCCGACGGCCGAGACGATGATCGGCACCAAGCGGCTCGACAACGTGGTGTCGTCGTGCGTGCAGGCGCTGCGCGACGACGTGCCGGGTGACTTCATCGAGACCGGCGTCTGGCGAGGCGGCACCACGATCCTCATGCGCGCGGTGCTCGAGGCGTACGGGGACACGGCCCGGTCGGTCTGGGTCGCCGACTCCTTCGAGGGGCTGCCGGTGCCCGACGCAGAGCGCTACCCGGCCGACGCCGGGCTCGACTGGTCCCACGTCGAGGTCCTCAAGGTCGGTGCCGACGCGGTGCGGGCCAACTTCGAGCGCTACGGGCTGCTCGACGACCGGGTGCGCTTCCTCGAGGGGTGGTTCTGCGACACGCTGCCCGACGCGCCGATCGACGCGATCTCGGTGCTGCGTCTCGACGGCGACCTGTACGAGTCGACGATGGACGCACTCGTCGCGCTCGAGCCGAAGGTCTCGCCCGGCGGGTTCGTGCTCGTCGACGACTACGGCGGGTGGGTGCCGTGCAGGGAGGCCGTCGAGGACTACCGCGCCGAGCAGGGCATCACCGATCCGATCGTCGAGGTCGACTGGACCGGAGTGTGGTGGCGCAAGTCGGCCCGCTGAACCGACCGGCCGCTGTTCGCCAGCCGACTGTTCGCCAACCGCCTGTTCGTCAGCCGGCGGCGAGCTGATCGACGAGCTGGTCGACCGCGCTCAGCGCGACGATGCCGTCGTGCTCGCGGAGCCAGTCCAGGTTCCGGCGGTGCAGTTCGTCGGCCCGGTCGAAGCGGTTGAGCAGCACGGTCACCGGCGCCGTCGCCGCGAGCGCCTCGGTCGCCGGTCGCACGGCGTTGAGGGTGCCCAGGCCCGCGTCCGCCACCAGCACGACCAGATCGGGGTGCAGCAGTCGGGTGAGCTCGAGGCCGTCGCCGTCGTGAGCGATCGGTGACCACGGTCCGCCGGCGAGCTCCACGACACCCACGTCGACCGGTTCCTGGGGCCACGACGCCGTGACCTCACCGACCAGTTCGGCCACGTGGATGCGGCTGCGCTCCAGGGAGTCAGCGGCCATCGGCGGTGCCATCGCGACGCGGTACCACCGGTGCGGTGGGCAGACCGTCCCGGGCGGTTCGCCCGACGCTGCGCCGAGCAGGCCTGCGTCGGTCGAGGACTCCGGGTCGCCGGCGTCGAAGGATTGCGCCGGTTTGCGTGCGGCGACGGCGAGCCCGTGGTCCCGGAGCGCCGCGATCGCGCGGGCGGCGACCCACGTCTTGCCCACCTCGGTCGCGGTGCCGGCGACGACGACGAGACGTGACGGTCGGTTCATCGGGCCACCCCCAGGTCCTGCAGCGCCTCCCTCAGGCGCTCGACGTCGGCGGTCGAGTGTGCGGCCGAGAGTGCCACACGCAGGCGGCAGGCGCCGGGCGGAACGGTCGGGGGTCGGATCGCCGGGACCAGGAGGCCACGTTCGAGCAGGTCGGCCGCGACGCGCATCGACCGCTCCTCGGAACCCAACATGATCGGGACGATGGGTGACGGGTGACCGGGGCGCAGCAGCTCGACGTGCGCCCGCAACGTCGCTCGCAGGGCGTCGCCCTCTGCGCTGTCGACGATGCCGACCGCGGCGAGTGCCGCGGCGGCGTCCGCGGGGCTGCCGGCGGTGGTGAAGATGAACGACCGTGACGTGTTGGTGCACAGTTCGATCACCGCCCGGGACGCGGCGACGTAGCCGCCGACGGCGCCGAGCGTCTTCGACAGCGTCCCGACGACGACCGAGCCGTCGGGCACCTCGGGCGTCAGCACGTCGTGCGCCACATCGACCACGAGCAGCGCGTCGTGCGCCGCGCACGCCGCGGCCAGTGCGTCGAGCGGCGCCAGGTCGCCGTCCATCGAGAACACGCCGTCGGTCACGACGAGCGTCGGTCGACCCGCGTGCCGTTCGAGCAGCTCGGCAGCGTGCTCGGCATCGGCGTGGCGGTACACCTCGACCTCGGCGCGGGCCAGGCGGGCGCCGTCGATGATCGACGCGTGGTTCAGCTCGTCGGAGAGGATCACCGCGCCCGGCGCGCAACGGGCCAGCGCGCCGAGCACACCGAGGTTCGCCTGGAAGCCGGTGGGGAACAGGCGCGCCGCGTCGCGGTGGTGCGTGGTGGCGAGCGCCGCTTCGAGGCGGTCGTGCACCTCACGACCGCCGACGATCAGCCGCGCCGCGCCGGACCCGGCGCCGAGGTCGTCGAGCGCAGCACGCGCCGCGGCGACCACCGCCGGGTGCTGGCTGAGACCGAGGTAGTCGTTCGACGCGAACGAGACGACGCGCTGGCCGGTCGCCGCGACGGTCGTCGTGGGCCCGCCGGACCCGAGCGTGCGGATGCTGCGCCAGCGACCCGCCTCGCCGATCGAGCGGTTCGCCGCGTCGACCAGCTCGGCCCAGCGGGGGTTCACACCCTCTCGCCCGACTGATCGCCGCGGGCCGGACTGTCCGCATCGAGGTCGAGGATCGACGCCTCGAGCACGTCGACGATGCGTTCGATCTCCTCCGAGGTCGAGGTCAGGATCGGCATGAGCACCACGACGTCGCCGAGCGGGCGCAGCAGCACTCCGCGGTCGACGGCCCCGGCGCACACCCGGCGACCCCAGCGCAGTACCTGCGGCGGTGGGCCGCCAGGGGGTGGTGCCAGCTCGACACCCACCATGAGGCCCTGCTGGCGGACCTGGGCGACCTGCTCGAGCGGGGCGATCCGCTCGCTCAGCAGCGCGTCGAGCTGCGCCGCCCGCTCGCGCACGTTGTCGAGCACGCCCGAGCCGGTGAACAGCTCCAGGTGGGCGAGCCCGACCGCTGCCGCCAGCGCGTTCCCGCTGTAGGAGTGGCCGTGGTAGAGCGTGCGCTCGGACAGGTCCTCGCCGAGGAACGCCTCGTAGACACGGTCGTTCGCGACGGTCGCGGCGAGTGCCAGGTAGCCGCCGGTGATGCCCTTGCCGATCGTCATCAGGTCGGGGCGCAGACCGCACTGCTCGACCGCGAACATCGTGCCGGTCCGACCGAAGCCCGTGGCGACCTCGTCACAGACGAGCAGCACGTCGTGCCGACGGCAGGCCTCGCCGAGCGCTGCGAACTCCTCGGCGGGACGCAGCTGCATGCCGGCCGCGCCCTGGACGAGCGGCTCGACCACGACCGCGGCGAGCTCGTCGCGGTGCGCCGCGATGAGCTCGCACGCGCGCTCGATGCAGGCGGGGTCGTCGAAGCCGGGGGCGCGCACGACCGGGAAGCGCAGCGGATCGAAGACGTCGGTGCCGAAGCCTCCGGCGCCGATCGACAGCGAACCGATGGTGTCGCCGTGGTACGCGCCACCGAATGCCAGGTACTTCGTGCGGCCCTGCACCCCCTGGTTGGTCCAGTACTGGAACGCGATCTTGATCGCCTGCTCGACGGCCGCCGCGCCGTCCGAGGCGAAGAGGAAGTGCGGCCCGTCCACCGGCACGACACCTGCGAGCGCCTCGGCGAACTCGACGGTCGTCGTGTTGCCGTTGCCGAGCAGCGTCGAGTGCGCCACCTTGCCGAGCTGTCCGGCGGCGGCCGCGTCGAGCTCGGGCACGCGGTGGCCGAGCGTCGTCACCCACAGCGAGCTGATCGCGTCCAGGTAGCGCCGTCCGTCGACGTCGATGAGCTCGCGGCCCTCGGCCCGCTCGACGAGCACCGGGTTGTTGTCGGCGAACGAGGCCATCTGGGTGAAGCCGTGCCAGACGACCGCTCGGTCCCGTTCGATCCACTGCTTGCGGTCCGTCACGGCGCCCCAACGTAACGGTCCGGAGGTGCCGCGGCGAAGCCCGGATCGCACTGTTTTCATAGGGCGTTTGTTACCGCGCGGAAACTTGCGGTTACCGCGCGGAAACTTGACACGGATCGGTAACCGGATCGTCCGGGGGTGGTCACAACACCCCGAGCGCCCTCGCCCGGGCGCTCCGACGAATCCCGGATGGAGAACCCAAGATGTCGGTGTCCTACCTGACGCCCAGCTTCGACGCGCCCGCGGACGTGACCCGGTCCCCGATCGAGGGATCGCTCGCGCACGACCTGGCGACAGGCACCACGACCGCCGCGCTCACGTTCGCCGGTCAGGGCTGGCGGTGGTGGGACGACCTCGAGTCGCTGCTCGCCCGGCGACCCTGGCTGCGCGACCGGGCACGTCGCTGGTCCGACCGCGTCGCCGAGCTCGCCGCGGCGCCGTCGCTCGCGGACCTCGCCGCGCTGCGCCACGGCTTCGATCCGCTGCGCTGGATCGACGACGCACGCACACGACCCGACGACGGCGAGCTCAGCGCGCTGGCGGTCTCGCTGCCCGGCGTGCTGCTCACCCAGTTGCTCGCCTACCGGGAGGCATGGGAAGAGGGCCTGTCGCGCGCGGTCGAGGCCGGTTCGCTCGTGGCGACGACGGGCCACTCCGGCGGCGTCATCGCTGCGGCCGCGGTCGCGGCGCGTCCCGACGGGCTCGACGACGACGAGGCGGTCGGCGCGTACCTCGAGCTCTCGGTGCTGCTCGGACACCTGGCGGGCACCTGCGCGCACGCCGTGCCGGCGACGGTGCTCGCGGACGCCATGCGCGGCGACCTGGACGCGCCGGCGCCGATGGTCGCCGTCGCGGGTGTGCGACTCGACCGTCTCGCCGAGGTGCTCGCGACCGACCTGACCGACGGCGCGGCGCGCATCGCGCTGCGCCACGGTGCGTCGCGCGCCGTCATCTCGGGGGCCCCAGCGGCGCTCGACGCGGCCCGGGCCGCCCTGGAGTCGGCGGTGCGCTCGGATCCGGGTGCCTCGTCGTTCGTGTGGGAGCCGCTCGCGGTCAGCGCGCCCTGTCACCACCCGGTGCTCTCCGAGGTCGCGGCATCGGTGGTCGACGCCGCTCGCCGGAACGACCTGGTGCTCGCGGGCCCGACCCGCGGCATCGCACTGGTCCTGCCCGACGGCCCCAGGGCCGTGGGCGCCGATGACGACCTGGTCGAGGCGCTGGTCGAGGTCATGCTGGTGCGCCCCGGCCACTGGGACCGGACCGCCGTCGCCCTGGCCACCGGCTCCGCCGGGACCCGGCCGGCGAAGTGGCTGCTCGACCTCGGCCCCTCCGACGGCGTCGCGCGCCTGTCCGCCGGCGCGACGAGCGGACTCGACACCGCCGTGCTGGCCCTGTCGACCGACGACGACCGCCGTGCGCTCGTCACCTCGGGCGCCGTCGAGAACCGACGACGTGCGACCTACGAGCGCTTCGCTCCCCGCCTGGTGACGCTGCCCGACGGCACCACCCGTGTCGAGAACCGCTTCACCCGGGCGACCGGCCGCTCGCCGATCGTGCTGGCCGGCATGACACCCACGACCGTCGACGCCCCGATCGTCGCCGCGGCCGCCAACGCCGGGTTCGTCTCGGAGCTCGCGGGCGGCGGGCAGGTGACCGAGGCCATCTTCACCGAGCGGCTCGAGGAGCTCGCCGAGCTGCTCGACCCCGGCGCAGAGATCGTGCTCAACACCTTGCACCTCGACCCGTACCTGTGGGGCCTGCACCTGGGACGGAGCCGTCTGGTGCAGAC